>CAVRNL010000039.1:0-65345 GCA_963722485.1 uncultured Acidobacteriaceae bacterium | reverse complement strand
GTGAACTGCGACGAGTATCTGCGCAAGCCGGAATGGCTGGAAACGCGCAGCGAGTATGCCCGGAACGACGAGCGGCTGCTGGTGCACCTTTCCAACTTCCGCCCGGTCAAGCGCGTTCTGGATGTGATCGAAATCTTCGACCGGGTGCGCAAGAAAATCCCTTCCAAGCTGCTGATGATTGGCGACGGGCCCGATCGCTCGCAGGCGGAGTGGCTGGCGGTGCAGAAAGGCCTTCACGAGCACGTGTCTTTTCTTGGGAAGCAGGATCAGATCCGCGAAAAACTGGCGATTGCAGACGTATTGTTGATGCCCAGCGAACTGGAATCGTTTGGACTCGCCGCCCTCGAAGGGATGGCTTGTGAGGTCGTCCCGATTGCCACCCGGACTGGCGGAGTGCCGGAAGTGATCGAACACGGGGTGACCGGATTCATGGCCGATGTCGGCGACGTGGAAACCATGGCGCGTTATGCCATCGATCTGCTGAGCGATGAATCGGCTCTGCGCGCCATGGGGAAGCGGGCGCGCGCCGCCGCGCAGGAAAGATACTGCTCCAGCAAGATTATTCCGCTTTACGAAGGCTTTTACCGAAAGGTGCTGGAGCAATCGACGAAGTCGTCATGAGCTCTTCGGGATTGGGCAGAATGGGCAGCCGCAAGCGGATCAGCGTGCCGCCGCCTTTGCGACTTTCGATCATCATTTTGGCAGCATCGCCGTAGAGCACCTTCAGGCGCTCGGCGATGTTCGCCATTCCGATTCCCATACCTGCCAAGCTGCCGGTTTGCCCGCGCTCTGGAACGAACTCTTGAGCCGCTGCCATGCCCACGCCGTCATCCTCCACTTCAACCACCAGCCGCGATTTGATCAGGCGGCTGCGCAGGGTAATGCTGCCGCCTTCGACCTTGGGAGAGAGTCCGTGCTTGATGCAGTTTTCGACCAGCGGCTGCAGCAACATGCTGGGAACCATGGCTTCGAGAGACGCCGGATCGAGATCCTTGACGACCTTGAGCTTGTCCCGTCCAAAGCGCACGACTTCAATGGCCAGATAATTGTCGATGAACTCGATTTCCTCGCGCAGCGCCACGAACGAATCGGTGCTGTTGAGGAGGCGGCGAAGAATGGTGGCGAGCTTCAGGATCATCTCCCGCGCCGTGTCGGGATCGAAGCGCACCAGCGAGGAAATGGAGTTCAGAGTGTTAAAGAGGAAGTGCGGATTGATCTGATTCTGCAACGCCGCCATGCGTGCCTGCAGCAGCAGGCGTTCCTGCTCTTCGAGCTTGATCTGGATGCGGACGCTGTTGAAGATTTTCAGCTCCGTGCCCACGACCATGACCACGGTGAGGTAGATGGCGCTCTCCACCAGATAACCGTTCAGAGTTCCGTGATTGGCCCACAGGCCGGGGCTCTCCAGGCTGAAGATGGAATTCGGCCAGGACCGCCAGATTTCCGTCTGCAGGAAACGCAAGCCCAGGATCGTCGCGAAAAAGGCGACTTGCCAATCGAAGACGCGCGGGCGCGGCAGATTGCGGCGAATCATGCGATAGAGGGTGAGATCGATGAACGGCGAGAACGACCAGATGTCTTCCTGTTCCGGAGCGAACTGGCGCAACCAACCGGCGACAATTCCGGCGAGCACATTCAAGGGCAAGCTGGCCCACTCGCCGTGCAACACGGCGGGCAGCGAGACCAGCGCTCCGCCGAGTCCTCCCGACAAACGGCCGCCGATTACGCCCAGCAGCAGCGCGGTTTCGAGCGAGAGGTCACCGGCGAGGAAGCTCTTAACGCCGACGCGTATCCAGACGCCGAGTGCGATCGGAATCGCCATCCACAACGCCAGATAGATCTTGTGCCGGGCTTCGCGCTGTTCACGAAAGATCAGGTTCTTGAATTCCTTGGAGCGCACCAGCGCGCTCGACAAGGCTGCGGCCACGCCCAGCTTGATCAGGAGGTTGACGAGTATTAGCCGCGGTTCCATTATTAAATGAATTCTTCCCGGAGGATCGCGTGCGCGGCACGGGATCAGGCTTCGATTGTACCCGCTGCCTCGCGCAAAAGCCGCTCGACGTCGATATTCGAACCCGCCGGAACTCCGCCCTGGGCGAAATCGCGGCTGCCACCGCCGCGGCCTCCGACTCTCGACAAGACTTGTTTGAGCAGCGCGCCCATGTCGGTTGTCGAACCCAGCGCGCCCCCGGCGGAAGGTTGCGTCGAAGACTGCGCAAATACCAGACCCGGCGGATTGACAGTGCTGGCTACGAGCGCGATGGCTGGCGTCGCCGCTCGCGTCACTTTCTGGGCAAACAACTTCGCGAAGCTGATGTCGCGATCGGAGAACACCCGCACGATGATCTTTCGCCCGGCCTTCTCCGGTTGATCGTTGCCAGGTTGACTTCGAAGAGCGTCCGAAGCCATCAGCTCGGCGAGTTCGTCGAGGGCATCGTCTTTTTGCTTGCGCAACAGCTTGCTCTCTTCGATGCTTTTGCGGATCTGCTCCGGCACATCCCAGAGCTGCGCGGAGAATAGCGCCGCCGCCTCGTTGAGGGCACTGTAATCACGCCGTGCCATGCGCACCGCGCGACCGCCGCAGACGAACTCCACGCGGGTTCCCTGCCGCACCCTTTCGCTTTTCCGAAGAACGATCGAACCGATCTGACCGCTCGCGCCGACGTGGGTCCCGCCGCAGGCCGAGAGATCGAAATCCGCGATCTCGATGAGACGCAGTTCGTCGCGCTCCGCGGGAGGCAATTTGCGCAGGCCAAGCTGCTCCGCTTCCGCACGCGAAACATAGCGGACCCGCACCGGACGGTTCTCAAACACAATCTGATTGGACCGTCTTTCGGCTTCGGCAATTTGCTCGGGACCCACCGTCGGCGTCGCCAGATCAATCGAGCAATAATCTTCACCCATGTGGAACGAGACGGTCGGCATCTGATAAAGCTCGATGAAAGCTGCCGAGAGAACATGCTGTCCGGTGTGCTGTTGCATGTGGTCGCGGCGGCGTTCGAGATCGATGCTGCCATGCACTGCGGCGCCTGGCAGCGGCAATTTCGCCGGCGCCTCCAGGTAGTGGACGACGCTGCCGTCCTTCGCATCCGCAACTTCGGTGACTCGCACGCGCTCGGCCCCTTCGAGAATCAGCCATCCGGTGTCGTGGACTTGACCGCCGCTGGTAGGATAAAACGCGGTTTCGCGCAGGATGACGGCCGGGCGCGGTTGCTCAGATGAAACCGGCGCAACTTCCTCGACAACCGAATCGAACTCGTGGATTTCGGAATTGTCGTAATAAAGGCGTTTGGTCATGACCAAGGGCCTGGTGCCCCAGGTTCGCGCCCGTCTTTTGGGCGCTAACCTGGGCGATCTCGCAAGAGAAACAAAAGTCAGGCACCGGCGAACCACTGCACACGAAAGAGCCCGTTACCGTTGCTTCCTTCCGGACCTGGCGGGGTTGGCGGGAAAACGTCGCGCGGAACCGATGCCTGACTCTCCATCTTAGCAAGAGATCGCCGAAAACAGGAACGGGCTCAGGATTTCGACTATCATCGAGTCACGCCATGGCTGAATCGGAGTGCGCCGTTTACAAAAAGCTCAAAGAACGTGAAACTCGCGCTCACGCGGCGTGGACTTCTTTTTTGTACCGCAATGAAGTCAAGCCGAGGCTTTCCGAGAAGGCTAAGCGGAAGCATCAAAAAGAAGAAATGGAAGCTTATCAGCAGGCGCACAAGGCACGCCTGGCTCACGCGAAAACGTGTCCAACCTGTCTGTCCAACAGGTGAAGAGATCAGCGCCCGCGCTGGAGAACCCAGGGTTGGAGTGACTACGGGCAGCTGCCGAGCTGCGCTCGGCCTGGACGGCCGAGAGCGGCCGTCCCTACACTCGCGGACCTTAGCGCACCACCAGCACTTCGCGAATCGCGTCGCGCGCCAGGAAAAACTTGATCGACGCGAAATCGCGGAAGAGGTTCTCAATGTGCCGGTTGTTGAACACGCGCTGCAGGCGCGGCGATTGTTTATCGGACTCGGGACGTCCGGGCGGCGCGAACTTTACCTCTTGCATCTCCAGCACGTCGGTGCCGGTCACGTGATAGCGATAGCAGATCGAGTCGGGTCCGGCGTCACGAGTGTGAAAAAACGCCAGCAGCAATCCGCCGGGCTTCATCACCGACCACAGGCGGTCGATGGTCGGCTTCACCAGGCTCTCTTCCATGTAGTCGGGCAGATTCCAGCACAGCACCACGTCGAACTGGGCGTTCTCGTAGACCAGGTTCTCGGATATGAACGTTTTACTGTCCACAACCCACTTTCCCGCGCTGTCCTGAATGCGCAGGGCAGGATCGAGTGACGAACGCAGCAGATCTTCGCTGTAATTCTTGTGCCCCTTATCGGTAAAAAAGCGGATGTTGTTGGCGGAGGTCGAGCCCAGGTCGAGCACGCACAGCCCTTCTTCGGAATTGGAATTGGAATTCAGCAGCCGTGAAATCTCGGCCATGCCGCTGGACCGGCGGGTTCGCTTCTGCGGGACGGCGGCAGCCGCAGCCGGTTTCGAAGAGCTCCGAAAGAATTTCATTACGTTTTCAGAAACAGACGACATCGATCCGCGCGCCCGGTCGCGCCATCAGCCCGGTATTGGCTACGAAGATGCGGGCCCGGATTTTCCGGCCTCTTTCTGAATATCGACCTTGCCTTTCAGGAACGCACCCTCTTCAATGGCGATGCGCTGCGTGGTCACGTCGCCGGTCACCACCGCCGACTTTCGCAGTTCCACGCGATCGGAAGCGTTCACCGTGCCATCCAACTTACCCTGAATCACCACCGCTTTGGCGGTGACGTCGGCCTTGACGTTTCCGTTGGGCCCGACCGTCAGGCTGTGATTGCGGAGCTCGATTTTGCCTTCGACGCTGCCATCCACATACAAGTCTTCGGAGCCCGACAACTCTCCCTTGATGACAACCGATTTGCCGATGTGGGCAAACTCTCCGGTCTGCGGAGCATCCATGCTTTAGCCTCCATCTTCTCGCGCTCTGTTCGCCGCGAATGAAGTGATTGTAAATCATTCCGCCCGCTTGCCGCTCGGCATGGCCGCCGGAAGTCATTCTCCATCGGGAACTTACAGCAGCGGTCGAAAGCACAGCCCCAGTGCGGCGTTTGGTTTGCTACTATCGTCTGTCGGCAGACATTTGTCAGGATCCATTTGTCGGGAGCCAATGGGCCCAGTCTAATCATGACGGTCGTCAGTTCGATCGCGCGCAATTCCGTCGCTCACAGTATCGCCCGCAGCATGGCCCGTACCGGTGCCTCGATGCTGCTGCTCGCCGCAGCCAGTTTTGCGGCGCAGCAGGCGAGCGTTTCTTCGTATCACGATCCCGGGGAACTGGTGCGCAAAGCAGTACAAAACGAAATCGCGGCCGCCAATGACGACAGCGCCCGATTCCTGTTTCGCGGCACCAAGACTACGCCTAAGGGTTCGACGACAAGACTCTATGTCGAGACCAAGGATGCTACTGCCGGCTTGGTGGTCGCCTATAATGGCAAGCCACTCGATGCCGAACAACTCCGGGAGGAAGAAGCGCGCGTCGAACGCTTCATCGACAATCCCGAAGAATTGCGAAAGAAGCGTGAACAGGAGCGCGAGAACGCCGAGCACACGATGCGCATCGTGCGCGCACTGCCCGATGCTTTTCTGTTTGAGTACGCAGGAGAAGAAACGGGCTCAACTGGCATTGGCCGGGCTGGCGCCACTCTGGTTAAGTTGAAGTTCCGGCCGAATCCCCGCTACGCGCCGCCGTCGCGCGTGGAAGAGGTCCTCACCGGCATGGAGGGCTATGTGCTGGTGGACGCCGTGCGCCACCGCCTGGCCAGCATTGACGGCACGCTCTTCAAGGAAGTCGGCTTCGGGTGGGGAATCCTCGGACACCTCGATCGCGGCGGGCGCTTCATGGTTCAGCAGCAGGAGGTGGGCGACAATCTCTGGGAAATTTCAGGCATGACCTTGCGCTTCACCGGAAAGCTTCTGCTGTTCAAGAATCTCTCCATCAGTTCGGTAGAGATTTTCAGCGGCTTCAAGCGCGTTCCCGCGAACCTGACGTTTGCCCAGGCGCTGGAGATGTTGAAGAAGGAAGAGACATTCGTGGCCGGTTCCCCAATGTAGAGACGGGAATTTCCCAGTATTTTTGGGGCATGGAGGGAGACGCGGCAAGCCGCGTCTCTACGGCGACGATCCGGCGCTTCTTTCATTTATTTCCCGGCGCGAAATGTTTCTTCGCGCACCGTGAACTTCTTCACCAGGTCTTCGCGCACTTGGTAACCCGTTCCCGGCGCGTCGCTGATGGCGATCATTCCGTCGGCGCGGACTTCCACTTCGGGTTCGATGATGTCCTCTTTCCAATAACGCTTCGATGCCGACACATCTCCGGGCAAACGGAAATTTTCGAGCGTCGACAAAGCGATGTTGTGCGCTCGACCTACTCCCGATTCCAGCATCCCGCCGCACCACACCGGAACATCGTGGCGCAGAGCGACGTTGTGCACCTTCACCGCCTCGCTAAAGCCGCCCACGCGGCCCACCTTGATATTGACGATCCGGCAGGCGCCAACCTCCAGCGCGAAATCGGCGTCGCGCGCATTGAGAATCGATTCGTCCAGGCAGATCGCCGTCTGGATGGCTTTCTGCAGCCGCGCATGAAGATAGATTTCGTCGTTCCACAACGGCTGCTCGATCATGAGCAGGTTGAAGGCATCGAATTTGCGCAGGTGCTCGACCTGGTCGAGCGTATAGGCCGAATTTGCGTCCACGCTGAGAACGATGTCCGCCCAGCGTGCGCGGATTTTCTCCAGCACATTCAAATCCCATCCCGGCTTCACCTTGATCTTGATCCGCCGGTATCCCGCCGCCAACTCAGTTTCGATCTTCTGCAGAAGTTGTTCGGGCGTGTCCTGAATGCCGATCGAAACGCCGCAAGCGATTTCGCGCCGCGTTCCTCCCAGCAATTTCCAGAGCGGCTGTTGCTTCTGCCGCGCCTCCGCGTCCCAGACAGCATTCTCGATCGCGGCCTTCGCCATGCGGTGGCCGCGGACTCGGGCAAAACGCTCGGCACAATCCCGGCCGGTATCCAACTCGCTTCGCAGCAGCAGCGGCGCCAGATAGTGCTTGATCGTGAGCCAAGCGCTTTCTGTCCATTCCGGGCTGTAATATGGATCTTCCCCGGCAACGCACTCGCCCCATCCGTGCACGCCGTCAGCCTCGAGGCTCACCAGCAGAATGCGGCGGCTGTAAACGCGGCCAAAACTCGTTTCAAAAAAATGAACGAGCGGCATGTGGATCTCACGCAGCGTTATGGATTCGATTTTCATAATTCGGTTTTGCAAATGCCTGTGTAAAGGGTACCCCACGTCTCGCGGTTTTCGAGACGTGGGTCATCGCGCAACGCGCGCCGGAGCACCTTAGTACCGCCAGCCCTCGTCCCACTCGCCCAGCAGAAACTCGCCGTTCCCATGTTCGTCGCGTTCATAGCCAAGCACGCTCAGCCCTTCGGCAAACGCTTTTGTAAACACCTCGCGATTGTTTCCCTGCACCGCCACCGCCTGCGCACGTGTCGGCGCCGCGGCCTTCCATTCGTAGATCTCCGCCGGCACGTCGATCCGCACACGGCATTCAAACTTCGTGCGCGGACGATTTGCCAAGACTGCTTCGACCCGTTTCGACTTCATCCACCACTCCGCCACCAGCCGATCGGTGGGCAAACCACCCTGCAACGGCGACGATGTGATCCCATACTGATTCACGTTGTAGCGGCGGGCGATCGCGCCCAGCTTTTCGATATTTAAATACGCGTTCTTGATCTCCAGCGGATCGAACGTCCACTCCATCAGTTCAAAACCGCGAGCAAGGGCATCTTCCCGCTGATAGAGCTTCATACGCCGTCCCAGTCCGCCATTGCGATAGCGCTGGCGGACAGCCAGCATGTGCGAGTGCAAGTAGCAGTGACCGTTCCGCATTCCGGGAATCGCGAGCGCAAAAGCGATCAGTTCCTTTTCTTCGTGTCTTTCGTCTTCCCTGGCGTCTTCCCTGGAAACGAAAGCCCCAATCACGTGGCCTCCGATCTTCGACGCCACCACGAACATGCGCACCGGAACCAGATCCGCGTCCGAGAATTTCCACACTTCTTTCTGGAGCGCAAAGCAAGCCTGCATCTCTTCGAGCGCTTCGCACTTGCGAATGGTGACTTTGCTGGTGGCCGTTCTGGTGGTGGCTCCGGTCATGCCCGTTTTTCCTGCTGCTTCGACTCTTGCCATAGGGTTTCCAGTTCGTCCATCGACGCCTCTTGCGGCGCTCGACCGCTCTTGCGCAGGCGCTCCTCCATCCATTGAAAACGGCGCTTGAATTTGCGATTCGTCTTGCGCAACGCCGACTCCGGATCGAGCGCCAGAAAGCGCGCGATGTTCACCAGAACGAAGAACAAGTCTCCAACTTCGTCTTCGAGACGCTCGCGCAACTCCGGCGAAACCTGCGGCGTTCCCGAGCCGGCAATTCCCTTCCCGATCGATTGGTCTTTAATCGCCGTTGCAGCGAAAGGAAGCGCCGGTACAGCCTTCAGTTCCTCGCGCAACTCCACTGTCTCTTCTTCGAGCTTGGCAAAGAGCCCTTCCATCTCCGGCCAGTCAAATCCCACGCGCGCCGCGCGCGAGCTCAGTTTATAAGCCTCCATCAGCGCCGGCATTTTCGACGACACGCCCACGAGCACCGATTCTCTGGAATTAGTTTGCGCGTCGCCGGTCTGCTCGCGATCGGACGACTCCACCTGGCTGCTTCCGTTCGCCGCCAGCCGCTTCTTTTTCTCTTTTTCCTTCTCAATCGCCTTCAGCGCCTCCCAGTTGCGCAGCACTTCGGCGGGAGTGTCCGCTTTCACGTCGCCAAACACGTGGGGATGCCGGTCCACCAATTTATTAGAAAGGCGGTCGAGCACGTCATCCACCGAGAAGTGGCCTTCTTCGCTGGCCATCTGCGAATAGAAGAGCACCTGCAACAGCAGGTCGCCCAATTCGCCGGTCAGCTCCGGCCAGTCGCGATTGTCGATGGCTTCGAGGACTTCGTAAGTCTCTTCCAGCGTGTAGGGCTTGATGGTGTCGAAGGTCTGTTCGCGATCCCACGGGCATCCACCCGGAGCCCGCAGCCGCGCCATGATCTGAACCGCTCGCTCGAATCGTTCGCCTGTGGTGGGCATCCTGTTCAATGTAAATGAGGCGAATTCCGGGAGCAATGGGAGCGACGATGCATGGGAGCAACGATGCACACGTAGGGACGGCCGCCCTCGGCCGTCCATGCGAGCGGAGCTCGGCAGTGCTTCTCGCCGGCGCCCTTCGCCAAAACTTCGGCCACGACTATCGCAGCGAGCGAACCAGCAATTCTGTTTCATCTGAGATGATCGCATCCGCGCCCCACGCCGCGAACTCACGCATGCGATCGGCGTGATTCACCGTCCAGATCATGATTTTCTTCCCGGCCGCATGAACCGTTTCGACCAATTGTCCATCCGCCAATTCGAACTGCGGAATCACCCAATGCGCCGGCATTTCGCGCCAAGCTCGAAGTTGGTCTGCGGTCTCGCAAAGAAATCCCAGCGAAATCGATGGGTCGAGGTCGTGGATTGTCGTGAGCACCTCGGGAAGAAACGACGAAACGACGTATCCCTTTTGCGGCGGATGCTGGCGCAACTCCGCGAGCGTCCGCGACTCGAGTCCCGCCACCTTCAACTCGATATCGAGAAACGCCCGCTGCGCAAATTGCCGAAGAACCTCTTCCAGCGTGTGCAATAGCAAAGCCAGGCTTTTCGACGCCGTCTCCTCGATCTCTATCCCGCCGATGGTCGCGTCGTGGCAGATCACAGCCTGCCCGTCGCCGGAACGGCGCACGTCAAACTCGAAACCATCACAGCCGTGCTGTAAACAAAGCTCGAACGACGCCAGCGTATTTTCAGGAATTTGGCGGAAGGCCCGCGCCCCACGATGCCCGAGAAGAAGAGGTTTAATCATTCAAGGTTTGGCTTTTCTCGGCGTTCTTGGCGTCTCGGCGGTGAGCAAGCGAGAATCAGTCCAGATCGAAATCCCGGATCGGCTTTCCCGTGTCCGGCGTTTCCTTGGCCTTCTTCACCGCCTCCTGGAATTTTTTCTCCAGCAGTTCCGCGGCGTGCTTTTGCGCTTCCATGGATTGGCGGAAGATCGAGTCGCGCCGGCTGTCCTGCTCTTTCATGGCGCGAGCGGCTTCTTCCATGTCGTTGAAGGTTTTCGGCTTGACCGGCGCGGTGTGCGCGATGATGCTGCGCGTCGCCGCGTCGATCTTCATGACCGCGCCGCAGCAGGGGCAAGTCACTTCAAAGTTAGACTCACGAAAGTTAGATTCGCGTTTCACCACAGGCGATGATACCGCAATCGAGGTCAGTGCGGGGTCAGGACGGCGTGAGACGAATCGGCAGAATGTGGAACAGATACAGCATCTCCCAACCCAGCAGAACGATCGACACCAGGACAACCAGGATGGCCAGAATCTCGCCAAAGTTCAGGCCAGTTTTTTGCTGCTCGAAACGGCGCGCCCCGAGGCTCAAAATATTCAGCGTGGCAAAGCCAAACACCAGCGCCCAGAGAATGTTGTAGACCTCGTCGCGGGTCGAGCGCAGAAGGAACATTGCAGGCAGAATTCCGACCACCAGGGCACGTAGAGCACGGGCGGAAAATACCGCCCAGCCCTGGATTTGCCCCATCGCAAGAAACAACGATGGACAACTCCGAGGTGCGGTAGCGAAGGGCCGAGGCAGTCTCATGCGGAAATTCGATAGTACCGTGTTTGCCTTCCGAAAGTCAGCCAGTCTGCAAAAAAGGCCTCCCGGAGGTAACCGTGGTTGATTTTCTTTTGGCGGTCACAGAGGATAGTACGCGATGATCGTGAACTTCGCCGAGCGGGCGCACAACCACAACTGGGAACTGGACCCGGTTACCAGGTCGTTGCTCGATACCGATTTCTACAAGCTGTTGATGCTTCAGTTCATCTGGAAGCATTACCCGAAGACCCGTGTGTCGTTCTCTCTGTTCAACCGCTCCTCATCCGTGCGCCTCGCCGACATGTTCCCGCGCGAGGAACTGATCCACCAGATGGAGCACGCTCGCCGCCTCCAGTTCCGGAGGTCGGAACTGGTGTGGCTCGCGGGCAACACTTTCTATGGCCGCCGCGGGATCTTTGAACCCGCTTTTCTGGAATGGCTGGAACGCGACTTCCGGCTGTCGGACTACGAACTGTCGATCGAGGATGGACAATTCATTCTCTCGTTCGACGGCCTTTGGGTCGAGACCACGATGTGGGAACTCTATGCGCTCTCCATCATCGACGAGCTCAAGACACGCGCCGGCATGAAAAAGCTGCACGAGTTCGGCCTCGATATCCTGTATGCCCGGGCGAAAACAAAACTATGGGGCAAGATCGAGCGGCTGCGCGGCGTCCCCGGCCTTGCCGTGGCGGACTTCGGAACCCGGCGCCGCCACAGTTTCCTCTGGCAGGAATACGTGGTCGAGGCCATGGCGGCGAATCTCGGCAATGCTTTCACCGGAACCTCGAATGCCTTTCTCGCCCATAAGCATGATCTGGAAGCCATTGGAACCAACGCGCATGAGATCCCCATGGTCATGGCCGCGCTCGCTCCGGATGACGAGGCCCTGAAAGCTTCGCAGTACCGCTTCCTCGAGTTGTGGCAGAGCACCTACGAAGGCGCTCTCCGCATCATGCTGCCCGACACTTTTGGGACCACGCAATTTCTTGACAACGCCCCCGACTGGGCGGCGGATTGGACGGGCCAGCGCATCGACAGCAAGAATCCCTATGTTGCCGGCGACGAATATATCCAATGGATCGAGAGCCGTGGCCGGGACGCGCATCAGAAGCTCATCATCGCGTCCGACGCGCTGGACGTCGACGACATCCTGGGACTGCACGCCTATTTCGGCGGAGCGATCGAGAGCGGCGTTTCCATCAATGACTTCCGCAGCGCGGCCGATTTCCACGATCGCCAGAAGTGGACGCCTGGGCGCCGCATTCGTTTCAGCGCAGGTTGGGGCACTTTGCTGACCAACGATTTCCGCGGCTGCGATCCCGCTGGCGGCAGCGACTTCGATCCGCTCAGCCTGATCTGCAAGGTGTCCACGGTCGAGGGCAAGTCCGCGGTGAAGCTCTCCGACAACTACGCCAAGGCGCTGGGCACACCGTCCGAAATCGAACGCTACCGTCGCGTGTTCGGCACCGCGGGAATCAGTAACGTCCCCGTGATCATGTGAGGAGATAAGGTTGTGTGGGGACGGGCGCCCTCGCCCGTCCAAGCCGAGCGCAGCTCGGCAGCTGCCGTGATCGCAACGACGCCGAACGCACTCGAATCATTTTCCGTGCGCGACCGCCTCGCGTTCGCCAACCTGCTGCCGCCACATCGCGTAGTACAGACCTTTCTGGTCGAGCAGTTCGGAATGCCGTCCAAATTCGACGATGTGACCACGCTCCAGCACGTAGATTCGGTCGGCGTGCATCACCGTCGACAGTCGGTGCGCAATCAGAATCGTGATCGCCTCCTGATTGGTTGCGACTTCGCGGATGGTGCGGCTGATTTCCTCTTCCGTCAGCGAATCGAGCGAAGACGTGGCCTCATCGAACACCAGCAACTGCGGATGCCGCAGCAAGGCGCGAGCAATCGACAGCCGCTGTTTCTCGCCTCCCGAGACCTTTACGCCGCCTTCGCCGATCAGCGTATCCAAGCCGCGGTCGGCGCGCGAAAGCAAGCTGTGCGCGGCCGCTTGCTGCAAAACTTCCATGCATTCTTCGTCCGTCGCTTGGGGATTGACGAAGAGGAGATTCTCGCGAATCGAGCCCGAAAACAACTGCGTGTCCTGCGTCACAAATCCGATCTTTTCTCGCAGGAGATCGAGATCCACGCGGTCCGATGGAATCCCGTTGTAAAGAATTTCGCCCGCTTTCGGAGCGTACAAACCAACCAGAAGCTTCACCAGAGTTGACTTCCCTGCCCCTGACGGTCCCACAAACGCAATCGTGTCTCCGCGAGCCGCGCTGAATCCGATCTCGTCCAATGCCAGGGAGGAAGAACTCTGGTGCTGAAAACTGACATCTTCAAACTGCAGCGTCATGAGCTCGTCGACCGACTCCGGATCGGCGGGCTTAGGGTCGCGCGGCGTGTCGAGGATTTGCTGAAAATTCTGCAGCGAGACTTCCGTTTCGCGATAAATGTTGATGACGTTCCCCAACTCCTGCAACGGCGTGAAAATGAAAAACGAATAAATCATCAGGGAGAAAAATTGCCCGATGGTGATCTCCTGGCGAAATATCAAATAAAGCATCAAGAACAAAATGCTGGTGCGCAACGCGTTGACCGCCGTCCCCTGGATGAAACTCAGGCTGCGCAGGTATTTCACTTTCATGAGTTCGAGATTCAAAATCTTTCCCGTGATTCCGTTGAGCCGCTTTACTTCCTGATGCGCCAGACCGAGGCTCTTCACCAATTCAATATTGCGCAGCGACTCCGTCGTCGACCCCGCCAGCGCGGTGGTTTCGGCAACAATCGTTTTCTGCATTTTCTTGATGCGCTTGCTCAACACCGAGCTGATAATTCCGAGCAGCGGAACCGTGATCAGAAATGCGGGAGCGATCGACCAATGCACTCGGAAGGCATAGATCATCACGAAAACGATGCCGATGAGCGAAATGAAAAGCACATTGATGGCAGCGGTAATAAAGCGCTCCACGTCGCTGCGAACCTTTTGCAGTTTGCCCAGGGTCTCGCCGCTACGCTGGTCTTCGAACACCTGGTAGGGCAAATCCAGCGAATGCTGGATCCCGTCTGAGTACATTCTCGCGCCCAAGCGCTGCACGATCACGTTTACGAAATAATCCTGGAAATTCTTGGCCACGCGCGACACAAACGCCACTCCCACCGCAGCCAGCAGCAAAAGTCCGGCCCCGCGCACAAATTGGGCTTGGGTGTACTGGTGATATTTCGTGGCGTAGCTGTCGATCACATGCCGAAAAATCAGCGGATCGAGCAGCGAAAATATCTGGTTGGTCGCGGCGAGCAAAAGCGCGACCACAAAGAGTTTCCAGTACTGCTTGGAATATCGGTAAAGAAGATTCATAGACGCCGGCGCGCGATTTCGGTCAATGCGGTTTAGATGGCAGCTCAGGATTTTCGATTCATGAAACCGCGCGACTGGCGCGACTGGGCGGGCGGGGCGCCCGCCTCCCTAGCGGATTTCAATTGTGCCTCAAGCCGTCCCGGTATTCGCCAGCGCTTCCACCGCTTCCCACGTGGTGCCAAAGGTCACGAAGAAATCGTTCACCTTGGTGATTTCCATGATCTTGCGCACTCGCGGCTTCACCCCGGTCAGCACCAGACATCGTCCCGACTTCTGATGCGACACGTACGCCGCCACCAGCGACCCCAGTCCCACCGAATCGATGTACGGAACATCCGACAGGTCCACGATCATCGTTTCCGCGCTCTCGTGGCGCACCGCTCGTTCGAACTGGGGAGCGGTTTCGATCGTGATGGGCCCGCGCAGCAACAGAATCCGCTGGTCGTCCGCCACCCCTTCATAGCGCTCGACGGTTAGTTCCTGCAATCCCATGGCAGCCGATTGTAGGACACCCGGCTCTCCCTGTCACGTCCCAATATCACTGCGTGACATACCACATTAGAGATGTCCCCGTCTTGTCCACAACAGAAATCGCCGAACACCAGACGCTGACCGCGATAGTGAATCGCGACTTCGCCGGCTTCGTTCTTCCGCACCAGCACGTGGCTCTTTGCTGGCGCCCAATGTTGGCTTTGCCGTTCCACTTGCAGCAGCCGATTGTTGTATCGCACCACCCAGTCCTCACTCACCACTCGTTCCTCCTCCAGCCAGAACACTTCGTCCAGTTGCCGTGCCCTGGGTCGTCGCCGGTCATAGTCGGCGGAGGCGACTGCCGCAGGCGCGTAACGGTGGTTGTGCTCAGCGAGATAGGGCTGGTCCAAAGACGCATGGGCCTGCTCGTAGTTCGCAATCCCGGCCAAGCGCAGTTCCTTCACCAGTCGATCCCGGTGCGTGCCGTGCGCCCGCTCCACGCGCCCTTTCGCTTGCGGCGAACTGGCGGCGATGATGCCGATGCCCAGCTTCGCGCACATCCTCCCAAACTGCGTGACCGCTGGTTCTCCTCGCATCCGCTTTCGGCATTCGGCGGTCGATCCAGCGCCGCAACACTCCCGCCGCCCAGATCGTTTCTTCTTCCGAGAAACATCCCAGCGCTTGCGTCGTCGCGTCGTCGACCATGGGCATCAGACCGCCGCGGGGCACGCGTTCTTCCAGCCCCTCATGAAAGCTGCCGTCCAACTGCACTAACTCGCCAAAGTGCGCCTTCGCTCCTCGCCGCTGCCCATACGGTTTCCGACGACATTGCCTCGGCCACAGTCCGGCCTCTTTCATCCACCGCCGCAGCGTCCGTCATCGCTCGCTAGGTGCTCGGCCGCCAGCGTCGGCCCGAAAATCCTCATAGCGGGCTTGCACCTGTTTCAGCACCGCCGCTCCGAACTTCACCGTGTACGCCCGCTTCGACACTCGGCCGCAGTTCCCATGCTGCAGTGCCTTCGCTCCTCCCGCCTGATACCGCGCCCAGATCCGTTTGGCTTGCCGTTATCTCAAGTCCAGCAACTCCGCCGCGTCGCGCAATCGCTAACTGTGCGCCTTGACCCGCCCCATCCCTCCCACTCGGCTCCGCTCTTTCCTGCTCAATCCCGTCCTCCCCAATCTGAGTGCCTCCTTCGCAGGAGTCACTCTAAAAGGGGACACTTCTATTGTGGTTTCACGGGGACATTCTTAATGTGGTTCAACGGTACATGCGTCACACGAAAATCGTGACAAGTACCTAGCGTTCCCGCGAAAATGCCGTTTAATGCCCCATTTCCCCGCGTGATGCAAATCACAGCCATCCGTGATTCAGTGCGTTGACCGGGCCCCACCCGACACCGTATCCTATTGATATTGAAATTGAATTTCATTTTCAACTAGAAAGCGGACCTTTTTCAATGCTCCAGGCATTCTTTGTTACCCTCCGCGAAGGCGCCGAAGCCGCGCTGGTCGCCGGCATTGCCCTGCCGTACCTGACTAAGGATCGAACCGAACATCGGTCACAACCATCCCCGCAAATCCGCCGACGGCGCTCCTGCAGAGCCGATGGCGCCGGTCCGAATGGAAACCGAAAGCGAATCGGACCGGAAATGCCCGAACGGCTTGTCGCGCTCACCGATCTTGCGATAGGCGAGGCAGGCACGATCGACTATATCTCCCTGCCTCCGGGCGACCAGCAATTCCTGATGCGCATCGGTTTTGTTCCGGGCGCGCAGGTGAGGTTCTCCCGGCGCGCGCCGTTGGGCGACCCCAGCGTCTATGCGGTGGATGGAACCGAGATTGCCTTGCGGGCGGAGACCGCGAGCCACATCGTGGTTCGACGAGGATGGCTTTCGCCACTGGGTGACTTGCCGTGACCTGTCATACGACCGAGACCTTGACCGCCATCCGTGGAGAAGCCGCGGAGAGCCCGAGGCGTGAGATCCGTACGGTGGCTCTGATCGGCCCACCCAATTCCGGGAAGTCGACGCTCTTCAATCGTCTTACCCGCCTTCGTCAAAAAGTCGGCAATTACCCTGGCGTGACGGTGGAGCAACGTGTGGGTCTGCTGGCTGGCCGCGGACACCCGATCAGACTCATCGATCTGCCCGGTGTATACAGCCTGACGCCTTATTCCGACGACGAGCGCGTCGCCGTGGACGTGCTGACCGGTCAAATGGACGGCCTGCCTCGCCCGGATGCGGTTTTGCTGGTGCTCGATGTAACCCATCTCTCCCGTCAACTCGTATTGGCAAAGCCTGTGATCGCTTTAGGGCTGCCCACACTCGTGCTCCTGAATATGGCGGATATTTTTGCCAAAGGAGGCGGGTCGCTCGACGTTCTGAAACTTGCCGCGGAACTGAGGGCGCCGGTTGCTATGGTGAGTGCGACACGGGGAACAGGACTGGACGCGGTGGATCGTTTCCTGCGGCAGGATCACGATCAGCGTCCGTCCGAATTGCTCCCAGTTTTGCAGGATCTTCCGCAGTGCCGGAAGTGGGCGAGTCAGGTTGGGCGCCGAATCGATTACCAGCAGCATCTTCCCAGCGTATGGAGCCGCCGGCTCGACGATGTGTTCCTGCACAAGATATGGGGACCACTTATTTTTGTGATCGTCGTAGGCGCCGTTTTCCAAACCGTGTTCGGACTCGGCCAGCCCATGAGCACCGCTTTTCAGGATCTGCTCACAAAGCTTGGGCAGCAGGCGGCGCCGTTGGTTCCCGATGGTATCCTCCGATCCCTTCTTCTGGATGGCCTGTGGAAGGGAGTAAGTTCCGTGCTGGTGTTTCTGCCTCAGATCCTTCTGCTGTTCTTATTTATCGGACTGCTGGAAGACTCCGGCTATCTGGCGCGCGCGGCGCTGATTGCGGATCGCACGATGCGGAGCGTGGGACTGAATGGGAAGGCGTTCATTCCTCTTCTGTCCGCCTATGCGTGCGCGGTGCCGGCAATCATGGCCACGCGCACCATCGAAAACAAGCGCGACCGGATCGCGACGATCCTGGTCGCCCCTTTCATGACTTGTTCGGCACGGTTGCCGATCTACACATTGCTGATTGCGGCATTTATTCCGGAGCGCCCGGTGGTCGGCGTGCTGCTCGGCTCCAGGGCATGCGCCATGCTTTCGCTGTACGTACTCGGTTTTGTTGCAGCCATCGCGACGGCGAAAATCCTCAAGTCGTCCGTGCTCAAGTCTTCTGCCGCTCCGTTCGTGCTGGAGCTTCCCGAGTACCGGTGGCCTACCTGGCAGTCGATTGGCCTTCGCCTGTTTGACCGCGCGCGCGTCTTCCTGCGGCAGGCGGGCACGTACATTTTGGGAGTCTCTCTGTTGATTTGGGTCCTGACTCACGTTCCACTGCACCAGGGCCACGCTCCACAACTGGAGCAGAGCGCCATCGCTTATCTCGGGCATGGAATTGAGCCGCTGATCCGGCCGCTCGGCTTCAATTGGAAAATCGGGGTCGGCCTGCTGACGTCGGTAATCGCGCGCGAAGTGATCGTCGGCACCCTGGGCACGATTTATGGAACCGACCCGGCGACGCACTCGATGACACTGCAGAATGCGCTAAGGCAAGATCTCACTTTTGCCGGGGCGATGGCGCTGCTGGTCTTCTTTGCCTTTGCCATGCAGTGCACGTCAACCCTGGCAGTGGTACGCCGCGAGACCAACAGCTGGAAGTGGCCCGTTGTCCAGTTTGTTTACATGACCATCGTTGCCTACGCTGCGGCGTTCGCGGTCAACCAGCTTCTTTCGACGCTGGTCGAGTGAGGGATCGCTGCAAAGGCCCGATGGGCCGCATATTGTCTTCCGCATTTACTTTTGGATTGTCGTCAGTTTTGAATTGTCATCACTTTTGAATTGTCATCGGTTTTGAATCTGTCATCCTGAGCGAAGCGAAGGATCTGCTTTTCTGGCAGCGCTGAATTGCGGCAAACCCGGGCAAAACTCCACCCGTCACTTCTTCAGTCTTCACTTCCTCCCAAAGAACTTTCCGAATCCCAGCCGCACCTGCACCGTATTTACTCCGGGATTCGGCACGGTCAGTCCGGCATTTGAAATGTGCAGATAACGGACATCCAGTGACCATGCGTGTTCTCCGAAAAAATAAAAACCGAACGCCGCACCCGGCGTGAAATTCACCGTCGAAGTTCCCCGCGGCACTTCATGCGTCGTAAACAGCGTGCCTCCATTCAACTCGAGGAAGGGAGCAATGTGTCCGCGCGTGGCAAAAATCCATTTCAGCCCCACCGGATTCACTCCGGCCCCGTAGGCAGTGTTCGCTGGCTGGAAGACAACAAACGCCGGCACCGCGTCCACCGCAAGCTCGAATCGTCCGCTGAGAAAACCCGGCAAGTGCGGTTGAGTCAATATCCATCCATAGCGAAATCCGGCGTTCCACACGTTAGTATCCTTGGTACCGCCGGGAACCGAGTGCCCGCCGCCAGTCCACACCTGAAGCTCTCGACCGCCGTATTCCGGGCGACCCTGAGCGAACGTCAGCGAAGTTGCGAATAACAATGTGAAGACGAGTAATCGAAAGAGAGAGCTCGCGCCCCGAATGGATCGTGTCATAAGGATGGTCAAGGTCGAAATGAAACGATACGCGAAAATGAACGATACGTGAACCCATGCCAGAAACAAACTCGCCCCTACAGCCCCAGCCCGCCATCCACGGCCAGCACTTGCCCGGTTATAAACTGCGGAGCCGCGGCAAAGAACATCACGGCCGCGGCAATGTCCCCTGCTGTTCCGTTGCGCCGCATCGGCGTCTGTTTCGCCATCTTTTTCATGAACGCCGCCGCCGATTTTTCTCCCAGATCGATCATCCCCGGAGCGACCGCATTCACCGCAATCTCCGGCGCCAGCGCCCTCGCCATCACCTTGGTCAGCATGTGCAGCGCTGCCTTCGACGAACAATAGTGGGCATGCGTCGCCCACGGACGCAGCCCGCCCAGCGAACCCATATTGACGATGCGTCCTTTGCGTTTTCTCAAATACGGCAGCGCCTCCCGCGATACGAGAAACGGTCCGCGGGTGTTCGAAGCAAAAATTGCATCCCACTGCGCGACCGTAATCTTCTCAAACTCGACGGTCTCGTAATTCGCGGCATTATTCACCAGCACGTCGATGCCGCCCAGTTCTGCCGCCACCTCCTTGACCATCTCCCTTACACTCATCTCATCGGTAACATCGCACCGAACCGCCAGGGCCTCGACTCCATGGTGCGCCAGTTCCGCGACCACCGTCCGCGCCTCGCTCGCCGACTTGCGATAAGTAATCGCTACGTCCGCGCCGTTTTCGGCCGCGGCCAGAGCAATCGCGCGCCCCAGTCGTTTCGCGGCGCCCGTCACCAGGATCGTTTTGCCCGATAGTGCTCGTTCGTTCATCGTCATCCGGAGATTCTACGCCCACTTTCTATGCCCATCCGTGTCTTGGAAACCCCGCAGGCAAACTGCTACACTCCCTCGAATGTCGCAGCCTCGTGAAGTCATCGTTTATTCCCGCAAGGGATGTCATCTCTGCGAAGTCGTTAAAGAGAGCATCGTTAAGCTCCACAGGCGCGGCGGCTTCACCTGGCGTGAAATCGACGTAGATTCCGACGCCGAGGCTCGACGACTCTATAACGACGAAGTCCCCGTAGTCTTCATCAACGGCCGCAAGGCTTTTAAGTACCGCATGGACGAACAGGAATTCCTCCGCAAGCTGAGCGCTTAAATGCGCTCGTATCGGGACAAGTTCCCCGCATCCTGACTATTAACTTCCGCGCTCTGCCACTACAATCACCCCGATGCTCCGCAGCCAGCTCTTTGCCGATCCCACCGGCCGCTTCGTCCACGATGTTGTTCTCCAGAGTTGCCGCCAGAACCCAGCCAAGACCGCGCTGGTTGATACGTCCTGCGATCGCCGTTTCACTTTCGCCGAATATGGCAGCCTTGTCGAATCCCTTGACCACGGCCTCATTTCCGCCGGACTCGCTCCCGGAGAAGTGATTGCCATCTTCCTCCCCAACTGCTGGGAATTCGCCATCGCCTATCACGCGGCCACGCTTGCGGGAGGCATCCCCACACTTCTGAATCCCTCTTACCGCGAACGCGAGATTCGTTATCAACTGGAAAACTCCGGCGCCGCTTTCCTCGTCGCCGACGCGCCGCTTCTGGAAAACGTGAGCCTTGCGGGGCTTCCCGCACTGCGTCGCGTCTTCACCACGCGCAGATTCACCCAGCAAGATCCGAGCACAGGCTGTGAAGATTTCGCAACTCTGCTGCGGCCCACGTCCGTCAGATTCCCGGAAGCCGCCCAGAGTTCGCAAGAGACTATCGCCGCCCTTCCCTACTCCAGCGGCACCACCGGACTGCCCAAAGGTGTCATGCTCTCGCACTACAACCTGGTCGCGAATGTTTATCAGATCATCGGCCCGAATGCAGCACCTCTCTCACCTGATGACGTCATGCTCTGCTTTCTGCCCCTCTATCACATCTTCGGACTCACGGTGGCGCTGAATCTTTCCCTGATACTCGGCTCCACGCTGGTTCTTATGCCGCGCTTCGAAGTGCAAAAGCTGTGCGCTCTTCTGATTCAGGAAGGCGTCACCATGATGCCCGTGGTCCCTCCCGCCATCAACGCTTTGTGCCAGGCAGCGGAAGCAGGCATCTTCCCGAAAAACCACAAAGTCCGCTGGATCAAATGTGGCGCCGCGCCGCTCGCTCCCGAACTCGCCCGCCGAATGACCGAACTCACCGGCATCCTGGTCAATCAGGGATACGGCATGACCGAAGCCTCACCAGTCACCCACGTCGGCTTCATCGCTCCGCCTGAAATGAACCGCCCCGCTTCCATCGGACAGCCGCTGGCCCTCACCGACTGCCGCATCCTGGACCTTAATGGAGAGGAAGTCGCGACTGGCCAGCCCGGCGAACTTGTCCTGCGCGGCCCGCAGATCATGCTGGGATATTGGAAGGATCCGCAAGCCACTGCCGCCGTTCTTCGCGACGGCTGGTACTTCTCCGGCGACATCGTGCGCTCGGATGCCGACGGATTCTACTACGTCCTCGACCGCAGCAAAGAGATGATCAAGTACAAAGGATTCCCCGTCGCGCCCGCCGAGGTCGAATCCGTTCTGCTCGAACATCCCGCCGTCCGCGACTGCGGCGTAGTCGCCAAACCAGACCTCGACGCCGGAGAAATCCCCTGCGCCTTTGTCGTCTTGCGCGAAGGTTTCAGGCCTTCGGACGCGCTCGAAAAAGAACTCCGCGACTTCGTTGCCGATCGGCTCGCGCACCACAAGCAGCCCCGCGAGATTCGCTTTGTGGAAGTTGTCCCGAGGACATCGTCGGGCAAAATCCTGCGGCGCGAACTGCGCAAGGTTTTTTCGTGAAGCAGCTTTCAGCGACCGATTGAGTCATTAGGACGCTGGAGCTTTGACTCATCGACTTCGTGACTGAATGAGTCAATTGTTAAATGATTCAATGATTCAATGGTTCAATGATTTAAGTGCTAAACTCGCTTCGGCATGCGGACGGACATCCTGCCCCTTTGCGACCAGCACTACCGCACCATGGAGCCCTTAATAGCTCCCTACAATGCTGACTTTTCCATCGAGTTCTTTCGCTGCACCGACAAGTTCTGCCACCGCTGCTTCGGCGAGCGGTTGGGCTACACCACGCCCAAGCGCGGAGACGCACCGGCCCTCACCCCCAACCAGCCGACGTGCGAGCGCCACGGACGCCCCATGTTTATCATCAGCCTCGACCGCCAGCACAATCGCGTGACCTACGCGTGCCCCGAGCCCGATTGCACAGAGCGGGTGGTGCGGACATAACTCGTGTGGCGTGGACACTCCTGTCCGTAAAAACTGACCTCCGCGATCCGTCTTACTCGCCCACCAGCCATGCGTACTGCGCCGAGGTCAGCGGCACCACGCTCAATCGTCCCTGCTTCACCAGCGGAGACTCCGCAAAAATCGCTCGCGCCTTGATTTCCGCCAGCGTTTTCGGTTTCGCGATCGCCTTCCCAACCTTGATCTTCACTCTTGGAATTTTCGGATCGCTGGCATCCACCGCCACTACCGACGCCGTTCCCACCGCGCTCTTCTCTTCCCCTGTGTGGTAAATCACTAGCCGCTCCGATGGCTTCATCTCGCGAAGATGCTTGACCGCCGCTGGATTCGTCACGCCATCCCAAATCGTGGTCTTCTCGCGCTCAAGATCCGTGAACGAATACACAGTCGGTTCAGTTTTCAGAAGGTAGTCCATGGGCAGTTATTGTAACCAGAAAAGAACTGCGGAAGAAAGAAATCGGAGGCAGTGGAGAACCGGCCTCCCCGCCCGGTTGGACCGTTCGACTGCGCTCAGGGCAGGCTTACTTGGTCGCGTTCGTGTACACGGCGCCGCCGGGCAAAGTCGAATGAATCGCGCCCGATTCCACCGAGAGGGTATACAAGGTGCCTTCTCTGCTCGACCATTGCAGCACGTTGAATCGCTCGTCCGCATGTAAGCTTCGCACCGTTACTCCGCGAAAGGTCAGGGGAGTATTGGCCCTGCAGACTTCTGGATTCTGAGTCGCTTGCAGAAAATACGCCGAGCCGGCGCCTATGACCGTCGCCATCCCGCCCGGTTCGAGAAGGACTGCGGTGCGCTCATCGACCGCGATATCTCGAATGTGACGAGCTTTGCCATCTTGCAGAATTCGTGCCATGAACACCAGCGTCCGCCCCAAGCGATCACGCGCGGAAAAATGCGTGTCGGTAATCACTTCCTTCAACAGCGGATTGTCGAGGAACTGATGGACGATAGTGACGCGCGGACTGAAGGGATTGGACAACGCTTCGGGCGAGCTGAGGGCGGGTCCATCCGGAGCGTCGCCCTGAGCCGAGTAGACAAATTCGCCCAGAACGGCCAGCCCAGCGCTGGTTCCACCGATGGGAACGTTCCGCGCGACGGCCTCATTCAGAGCCTGTTGCACGGGGGTTCCCATCCAGAAATTGATGTAGTTCGCCTGGTCGCCGCCGGCAATGAACACCGCTTCGGCGTTGCGTATGGCCGCAGCCGCAAATGTATCTTCGGCGGCGGTGCGGTCCGGAAGGATGAGCGTCGCCACCGAGTTAACCTTGCAAAGACCCTGAATATAGGGGTTATAGTCATCGTCTCCGCTGGCCCGAAGGATGAGAAAATCTCCGCCGCCGGAACGCTCGCACATCCACTTGAAGGCGCGATCGAGATCATCGCCGCCGCCCAGCAGCGCGAAGCCGCCCTGGGTCTTCGTTTGCGCGTCCGTGGGATTGCCCACGCGAAAATATTTATAGTGAGGGCCGGCGGCAATTGCAGGGCACACCAATAGCAGGACCTGGATCAACAGTCCAGCGGGCAGATAGCGAACACATAGGCGGAATCCGGGCATGGGGAAGCCTCAGCCGTACCGTAGTCGTTAGTCCATTGTCCAGCAACGAAAACTCTAGAACGTCAGCCTCAATGCCAACTGCCCGATGCGCGGCCCAGAGGTGCGGAAAGTTCCCGTGGTCGTAATCTGACCGAATACCGTGCTGTTGATGTTAGTCGCATTGTTGCTCAGCGTCGGCTGCGCAAATTCAGTGTGGTTCAGGGCGTTGAAGAACTCGGCGCGAAACTCCAGCTTGAAACGCTCGGTGATGGCAGTGGTCTTGGCCAGTGCGATGTCGAGATTCGTCAGCCCGACAGCACGAAGCGAATTGCGATGCAGGCCGTAGGTTCGGTCTCCCGGGTTATTCACCGGGTCGAGTTGCGGGAAACACGCATTAGTGCCGCCATAGTAGGGGTTGTTTTCCAGCGGGATGTTGGAAAAGCTATTGGGATCAAAGAGAAAGTTGCCGGTAACTGGTGTGCCGGTTGTGATCTCGCACTCGTATTGCTGGGTTTGGTTGTTATAGACCGAGTTATAGATTACCGGTGCAATTGTGCGTATCTTGTGCGGATCGAACATTCTGATTGGGGCCACCACTGCTGCGTTCGAAATATAAGGATCACCGGCGCCCGAAGTGCCGGGGTTGGCAGGGTCTGATCCGTCAGGCAACCCGGCGGAAATATCGAACGGGAATCCGGTTCGCCAGGTAACAATGGGATAGAGGCTCCAGCCCTTGGTGAGTCGTTTCGGTCCCGCGCCCCACATGCGATCAAAAGGCAAATCCCATCCCCCGCTGAAGCTGATGCGGTGGCGGACATCACTGTCGCTGGAAGCGTAGTAAAGATCCGGGCTATAGGCGGGCACAACAGAATTGCGCTGCCGGAATCCCGAAGCATTGTCGAGGTTATGGGCGTAGGTGTAGGCGAAAGTGTAATAAACCGTGCCCCAGCGAGAATCTTTGGCCTGCCGGGTCAAGCTCGCTTCGAAGGCGTTGTAGTTGGCGTTGGCCACATTCTGGAATTCAGGAAGCTGGCCGAAACACCCTAAGCAACTGCTGTCCAGTTGACGGTTGTAACTCCCCAACACCATGGGATTGATGTCTTTCAGCGACGTTAGTCCGTGCGCCGAACTGCCGACGTAATTGGCTTCCAGAACGGTGTCGGCGAAAAGATTGCGTTGCAGGCTCAGGTTGTATTGGTAGACGTAAGGCGTCCGCAGGTGAGGGTCGACCAGGTAGACAAAGCCCGAGCTGTTGATCGGCAGAAATGGGGTGAAATCGATGTTAGATGCCGGCGGCGTCGAAGGAAATGTATTTGCATACCCGGCCGACTGAAACGGCTGACTGAGGTAACCTACCGGCCCGCTCTGCCCCGGCCCAACATCGTTGAAGTAGAAGCCCGCGTCGCTAAAAAACGGAGGCTGGCCGTTGAATTGAAGGTTATCCTCACCCTTCAGGATGTCGTAAAAGACGCCGAAACCGCCGCGGAGGCTGGTCTTGCCACTTCCGGTTGGATCCCAGGCAAAGCCGAAACGCGGAGCAAAGTTTTTCTTGTCGGGAAAGTTCGTGCCTTTGGGGGCACCGGGATCGCCGGGAAATACCATCCCCAGTGGCGCGTTGAAAAATCGTTGGGACTGCAATCCCGGGATGACCGAAAACGTGCGTCCCCGAGTATCGGACTTGGGTGTGTTGTATTCGTAGCGCAGCCCCAGGGTCAGCACCAGGTTCTTGGTTGCGTGCCACTCGTCCTGGCCGAACACGTAGGTGCTCTTGCTGCGAATGTTGGTTGGGGCCAGCGGCCCCTGGTAGTACGCATCCGGAATGCCGAGCAGAAAATCGGCATAGTCATTTCCCGTACCCGTGCTCGTGCCGGTATAGAAGTCAAACTCACCATTCGTGAAATAAGCGTAGCTCAGGTTCTCCTGATAGGGCGAGAATCCCGCGCCAAACTTCCAGTTGTGTTTTCCCCGTGTCCACGTGAGGCCATCGGTCCAGGAGAACGTGTTTTCGACGTAGCGCGTGGGACCGTTTTCGCTGGGGCCGATCTGAAAACCGTTGTCGAAGAAGATATTGGTCGGTCCGGTAGCCAGGTCGGGAGTAATACCGACGCCAAGAGAAGGTCCTGTGGGCAGATGGTTCAGCACCTTATCTGCCAGGTAATTGCTGCGGTGGGCTACGAAATGAAATTCATTGAGCAATGTGGGCGAAAAGATCCGTGTGTACGCCAGATTGCCGAAGTAGTAATTGGCCACGGTGCCGCTGGGAAACCCGGGGACGGTAGCGTAGGGCAGAGGGTTCACGGAGGAAATTCGGTTCACACCAATGGTGGCGGAAAGCTTGTCTTTCGGGTTCAGGTTGAGATCAAACTTAGAAGTTAGTTCATCGCGATCGTCAACCGAGTCGAGCGACTGAGACAGCGAGCCGCTCGGAGTGCTAGGAATGAGTTTTGCGTTGAGGTATGCCTGGGCCACGGGATCGAATTTCGTGGGATCGATGATGGCGTTGGTCGCACTTCCGCCAGCAGGCACAAAGTATTGATTGTTCGCCAGGAAGGCGGCCACATTCGGGTCAGGGCATCCGGCCTGATCTAGGCAGACTACGCCGTCGTATGGTATGGCATGTGAAAAATCTCCATTTAACGCCGCCGGTGTAAACACCGGGATGTCGTTGTCTGGTTCTGCCTGAACCTGCCGCTGCCCCTGATAGGCGAGAAAGAAAAAAGCCTTGTCTTTGTGGATCGGCCCGCCAAGCGTCGCACCGTACTGGTTGCGCTTAAGGTCAAGCCGCGGAATTCCTAGTTGATTGTTGAAGTAGTCGTTGGCGTCAAGCACCCGGTTCCTGAAAAATTCGAACAAGCTGCCATGGATCTGATTGGTGCCGGATTTGGTTACCACACTGATCACTCCGCCGCCGTTGCGTCCGTACTCAGCCGTGTAATCGCTGGTCAGAAGCCGGAACTCGGCGACCGCATCGGGATTGGGATCGAGCAGGTTGCTGTTATCCAGCAGATCGTTGTTCGATCCACCATCCAGCAGGAACGTCACCGAGTCGGTCCGTCCGCCGGCGATGCTGTAATTGCCCGCACCGCCATTGTCGTCGTTACTTTCCGTGACCCCGGGCTGAAGCAAGGCGAGATCGAGCATGTCCCGTCCGTTCAGCGGCATATTCGTGAGGGTTCGTCCGGTGATTGATTGTCCCAGAGTTGCGTTGACGGTCTCCACCGCCGCCGCTTCGGCCCCGACCTCGACGATCTCATTCGCCGCGCCCACTTCCATCTTGACGTCGACGCGCAGTGCCTGATTGATGAGTAGTTTCTGCTCGGCGCTGATCATCTTGCGAAACCCAGTGAATTCGGCGGTCACCTTATAATTTCCTATAGGCAATGACAGCACCTGGAAATATCCCTCTTTGTCCGTGGTTACAGTGCGCTCGTCATGGGTTGCCGTGTTGGTCACGATGATCTTTACCGCTGGGATCACCGCTCCCTGCTGGTCGTAGACCGTTCCGATAATTCTTCCGGTTGCATTCTGCGCCGAAGACACGGCGGACGCTACCATCAAAACCACCAATAGCAGAACAATCCTTGGGCATTTCATTGGGATCTCCGTAATCCTCCCGCGAAAAAACAGTGCGCTTTTCGGATGAGTCTGCGCTTTACGACCCGCCGAAGACGGCATTCTACACCTAGACTCAGCCCGCCGCCGAGAAACGAGAAGACCCCGCATCTTCTGTTATTGCGACCGACCGGAACAGCTGCTTCGGTCCAAAGATTATAGAGATTATCTTGTTACTGTAGAGACTTCCCTTTCGGGCTGCTTTCGCCAACAATAGAAGCCTACTGTGACTGAAGGTTCCATCAACCCGGGCGAGATCACCGTGGTGAAGGCCATCGAGCGCTACTTCAATGTGGCGCTTTATCTGCTCGTGCTCAGCGGCTTCTGCGCTCTGGCTTCAACCGGAGGACTGGATCTGCCGGCAGTCATTCTGGTGGGGCTTGCGTTTGTACTTCGCGGACACCAACTTCTTACGCGGCGCGAGTTTGTCATCCCCGAGCGCTGGACCACCTTTTTGACGCTGATTTACATCCTGGTCTATCTCGCCGACTACTTCTTCCTTTCGCGCAGCTTTCTGGCAGCAAGCGTTCACCTTGTGCTCTTCGTGATGGTCGTTCGCCTGTTCTCGTTGCAGCGGACGCGCGACCACTACATGCTCGCGGTGCTTGCGTTTCTGATGGTGCTGGCAGCCGCGGTGCTTACGGTCGGCAGTGTTTTCGTGCTAACTTTTGCGGGCTTCCTGCTGGTTGCCGTCGTCACTTTCGTTCTCATGGAGATGCGGCACTCGTGCACCACCGAAGCAACGCACGCGCAAGATCCACGCGTTGCCTCTCCGGCGCGGCCCATGGCTCACGCACTGCTGGCGATCGCTCCGGCGCTCATGCTGATGATCATGGCCGGGAGTTTTCTGATCTTCTTCTTTCTTCCCCGCATTTCGTCGCGCTATCTGAGCGCCTACTCTCCCACCAGCGATGTCTCCACCGGCTTCTCGGATCGCGTGCAACTGGGCCGCATCGGACAGATTCAGCAATCCAGCGCGGCCGTCATGCACATCGAGATCCAGAACGATCTGCAAGGCGCTTACGATTTGAAATGGCGCGGCATTGCGCTCACCAATTTTGACGGCAGGGTCTGGTCGAATTCGTATGAGCAAGTGCCGTTGCGGCCAGGAGGAGATGGAAACTATCGGCTGGCACCGTTGATGGACTCACAGGACGCCGCAGTTGCGGGGCGATCGATTCATTATCGCGTCCTGATGGAGCCGATTGGCACCAGCGTTTTCTTTCTGGCGGAGAGGCCGCAGAGTCTCACGGGAAGTTTCCGGCAGGTAAGTACGGACGCGGGCGGAGCTGTCTACGACCTCGACAGCGAACATCCGATCAATCGCTACGAAGCCGTGTCGCAATTGCCCGAGATCGACAGCGACGAACTGCGCCTGGCGGCAAACACCGCGCCCGGAAGCATGGACCAGTACCTGAAATTGCCGCCGCTTGATATTCGCATTTCGAAGCTGGCGGAGGAAATCACCGCAAGGGCTCCAAGCAACTATGAGAAGGCGGTCGCGCTGGAGCAGTACCTGTCCACCCACTTCGGATACACGCTGGAGTTGCCCCGCACTCTGCCGGAGGATCCACTGGCCAATTTTCTGTTCGAGAGGAAACACGGTCACTGCGAGTATTTCGCCAGTTCGATGGCGGTGATGCTGCGCTCTTTGCGCATCCCGTCGCGAATCGTGACCGGCTTCCGCGGAGGCGAATTCAACGACCTGACCGGCGAGTATGTGGTGCGCGCCAGCGACGCGCATTCCTGGGTCGAGGCCTACTTCCCCGGATTCGGCTGGATCAGCTTTGATCCGACTCCAGCGGGAAGCGTGCCGGCGCGAACCGGCTGGTCGCGGCTGCAGCTTTATGTCGATGCGGCCGCATCGTTCTGGCGCGAGTGGATTATCAACTACGATGTCAGCCACCAGCGCACGTTGGGGAAGGATGCGGCTACCGGCAGCCGGCAACTCGTTGACGAGGTTCGCCGCTGGATTGGGCGGCAGCACGACGCCCTGCTGCGGTCGGCACGGCGCGCGCACCACCACTTCACCACTTTTCCTTTGCGCTGGTTGGCCGGGCTCCTTGCACTCACAGCAGTCCTGACCACCCTGCTGAATCTCCCGCGGATGATCGGCGGCTTGCGTGATCGCAGTCTGCGGGAGCATCCGGAGCGTGCCCCGCGCAAATCGGCTTCTCTTTGGTATGACCGGATGTTACGCCGCATGGCCCGGCTGGGCTGGCGCAAGGCGCCGTCGCAAACGCCGCTGGATTTCGTCGCGGCCATTCAGGAGACGGCATTGCAGAAGAAGGTGGCGAGGTTTACGCGCGCTTACGAATCCGCACGTTTCGGCAAGTCCGTGGACGACGCCCAAAGCTTGCCTGAACTTTTCCAGGACATTACTGCCGGCGACACAGCAGACTCCGGGAAGGCATCGAACCGCGCCGCCGCCAGCTAGAAGCGGCGCATCACTCCCACCGCCACGTTGTAGTTGTGTTGACGGCTCCTCCCGGTATCAACGTTCAGGGTCGGAACTCCACTGTAGAAGTCACGGGCTTCGAACCGAAAGCCCCATCCATGCCAAAACCACGCATCCAGCCCAGCTCCGAATTGGACCACGCCGGTATTGGTTCCGGCTGGCCCAGGGTTCGTGCCGTACCAAATGAGATTAGAGGATTGGAACCAACGGCCGTAGCCGCCGCCCGCGCTAACCCAAGGGGTGACTGAATCGCGAGAAAAGATATTTAAACGAACGGATGGAGTCAAGAACAGGGCTCGAACGTTCGCCGGAATCACGTCGTAGCGATAGTTCAGGTTCATCCCCGGAACATAGGTTACGGGCAACTCCGCGTATAGCCCGAAAATCTTGTGCGTCTTGAGCAGACGAGCATAATTGGCCGTGACGCTTCCCGACGCATCTCCGAAGTGAATCGGGAGACCGGTGCTCGGCACGGTCTGCGTGCTGACGAAAGTCAGCCCCGCCGTGACAGCAAGCTCGTTGACTTGCGCGAAAGCGCCGGACACGAGAATTAAAACTGGCGCAACTAGAACCGCGAGACGTTTAGCCGACATCTCTCCTCCGGAGTATTGAGGGATGTAGTTTTTATTTCCATAAGCTTAGCACGGGCCGCGCGATTCGGCGGAAAACCTAGGTACCCTCCTTGGTGCTCGGTTTCCGCCACCCCGCGCGGGGGATGCGGCCACGCAGGATGCTAAAATCGGTTAGATCTTTTTCCTACTGATCATTTCCCATTGCCCGCAAAGAAAATCATATCCGCGACTTCGGGGCCGAAAGTCCCGGCCAAGGTAGGTTTTGTGAGCCTCGGCTGCCCCAAGAACCTCGTCGATAGCGAGGTAATGATGGGCATGTTGGCCCAGGCTGGCGCCGAGCTGACTCCTAACGCGGAGGACGCCGACGTCATCGTGGTGAATACCTGCTCATTTATCGGCAGCGCGCAGCAGGAGTCCATCGACACGATCCTCGAAATGGCCCGGCACAAAACAGGCGGAAAGGCGAAGCGGTTGGTGGTTGCCGGTTGCCTGGTCGAGCGTTTTCGCGATGAGATCCGAAGGAACATTCCGGAAGTGGACGCGGTCGTCGGCACCGGTGAATTGGAGAAGATTCTGGCTGCGGCCGGAGTGGCGGAAACGCCCCGCGCGCCGAGTCCGTTTAACATCCTTACTTCGAACATCATCACCTCGCGGCCCGAGGGCGATCATCGCCGCGGGCAGGGCCGCTTCGCGCGCGATGCCTGGGACGGCGCCGTCGCCGACCTGCCCAACTACCTTTACGACGACCACACGCCTCGCGTGCTGACCACGCCTAGATCCTCGGCCTATATCAAAATCGCCGAAGGCTGCGATCATCCTTGCAGCTTCTGCATCATTCCGCAGCTTCGCGGACAGTTTCGATCGCGGCGTTTCGCATCGGTCATCGCCGAAGCCGAGCGGCTGGCGCAATCCGGCGTGCGCGAAATCACGCTCATCGGTCAGGATACGACCTGCTACGGCGAAGACCTTGGCCTAAAAGACGGCTTGGCTCTGCTGCTGGAAAAGCTCGCGAGCGTCGAAGGACTGCGGTGGATTCGCTTTCTTTACGCTTATCCCAACAAGATTACGGGACGACTGCTGGCAACGATCGCGGCCCACGACAATATTTGTTCGTACATCGACGTGCCTCTGCAACACGCCTCGGCAACTGTGCTCAAGCGCATGAAGCGAGGAGGTGGTGCCGATCTGTTCTTGCGGTCAATCGAGAAGATGCGCCGGGTAATTCCCGGCGTCACTTTGCGGACTTCGTTCATTGTCGGCTTCCCGGGCGAAACCGAGAGAGAATTCAACGAACTCTGCGGCTTCGTGAAAGAGGCTGCTTTCGATTGGATGGGCGCTTTCGGCTACTCGGATCAGGAAGGCGCGAGCGCATTCGATCATGACAAGAAGCTTTCCGCGCGCGAGATCGAAAGCCGCCGCAAGTCGCTGATGTCGATCCAGAAGAAAATCAGCCGCGCGAGAAAGAAGTCGCTTGTTGGGCGGGAATTCGATTTGCTGCTGGAAGGCGCTTCGACGGAGTCCGACCTCCTGCTCGAAGGCCGCACCGCGATGCACGCGCCCGAGATTGACGGCAAAGTTTTCGTGAACGATTATCCCGAAGGGAACGAACCGAAAGAAGGAGAGTTTTACCGCTGTCGCATCACGGCGGCGCACGATTATGATCTAGTGGCGGAGATCGTTTAAGGTCAGAATTCAGAGGTGAGATTGCAGAGGTCAAAATCACCAAGGGCAGAAAATGTTCTCACCTCTGCAATCTGACCTCTGACCTCTGCAATCCGACTATGCCGCGTAAACGCACCATCAAACTCCGCTGCCCGATCTGCAAGAAGCCGGCGAAGGCCGCCGGCGCGGACTTCCCTTTTTGCAGTGAGCGCTGCCGTTTGATCGATCTCGGCAAGTGGGCCAGCGGGGCGTACGTGATTTCGGCGCCGGTTGATGAAGCCGAGGAACCAGTGCGGCAAGACAGTCTCGACGACGAGAATGGAGACTGATGAATCCTCCGCGCGAAATCGCCAACCAATCCGGCGCGACGTCTCAGGCAGATCCGATGCAGGCAGCTCCGCTGCGCCCTGCTCCGCTGTGGGCCACGCTGGTCGCGACTTTCTTCGGCGCGGGACGCCTCAAACCCGGTCCCGGCACGTGGGGATCGCTCGCCACGGTTATCTTGTGGGCGCTGGCAAGTTCGCGGATTCCAGTCGCGAGCCGCACTTGGGCAACGATCGTCGCCGCCGCGGTTGTGACCCTCATCGGAATCCCCGCCGCTACGCTGGTCGCGCGATCCTCTGGCTTGAAGGACCCGCAATTCGTCGTCATCGATGAAGTTGCGGGACAACTGGTCACCCTCATCGCTGTCCCGCTGGCTTGGAAAACCTTTCTCGCGGGCCTTATACTCTTCCGTATCTTCGATATTTGGAAGCCGTTCCCGATTCGGCGACTGGAGCGGCTCCCCGAGGGCACCGGTATTGTGGTGGACGATTTGGCAGCGGGACTTTACGCGCTCGCCATCATGCATCTTCTTTTGCACTTTGGACTTCTAATAAGGTAGTCGTCATCAAGTAACCGGGCTCCCTCCGGAAGAAACTCATGAGCATCTCCGACCGCCTGCTAGGAAAGAAGAACGTCAACGGCAAGCCGCACATCGAGGCGGTCGCGCCGAATTTCGCTTTGCCCGGAGGCGAGGTTCGCATCATCGGAAAAGATCTGCGTCCGCACGAGTTGCGCCGCCCCAGCGTGCGCTTCGGCGAGATCGAAGGCTCCGTGCTCATCAGTTCCGACGATTTCCTGGTGGCCCGCGTGCCCGAGGAAGCGGTGTCGGGGCCGGTGGTCGTGAGCACGAACGGGGTGGGAGCCAGTGGGCACGTCAGCAACGCCCATTCTATTGAGGTTGCGGTCCCAGTGGCCGACAATTTGCATCCTGTCACCAATCCCGCGCTCGACCGCGAAGGCAACATCTATGTAACTTTCTCCGGATCGCGCGGGCAAAAAGTCCCAGTGTCGATTTTCAAGATCGACACGAACTACGCCGTGACGCCCTTTCTCAGCGACATGATGAACGCCACTTCGATCGCCTTTGACCGCGCGGGAGAGATGTACGTTTCTTCGCGAAATGACGAGGCCGTGTACAAGGTGGCGCCGAACGGCACCATGTCGACTTATGCCGAAGGTATGGGGGTGGCGACCGGGATTGCCTTCGATCGCGAGGAAAATCTCTACGTCGGCGACCGCAGCGGGACCATTTTCAAGATCGCTCGCGACCGGCAGATTTTTGTGTTCGCGACACTGGAGCCAAGCGTTTCCGCCTATCACATCGCCTTCGGTCTTGACGGCGATATGTTCGTCACCGGGCCCAGCACTTCCAGTTTCGACTGCGTGTACAAAGTCGATCCCCACGGAACTGTGTCCGTCTTTTACCGCGGACTGGGGCGTCCGCAGGGCCTGGCTCTTGACGTCGCGGGCAATATCTATGTCGCCGCATCTCTCGCGGGAAGGCGCGGCATCGTTAAGATCACACCCCAAGGCGAGGCCAGCCTCGAAGTTTCCGGCCATGGCTTGGTTGGATTGGCGTTCGCTCCGGGCAAGTCGGCTATCCTCGCCACCAACAGCGCCGTTCACCATATTTCGTGTAATATTCAGGGACTGCCGCTGCTGCCGGAGTGATTGGATTTTGTAAATTGGTAATCGGATAATTTCGTAATTTTAGAATCGGCGATTACCAAATTACCCGATTACAAAATTACAAATTGCTCGCCGCCGCTTAGCCGCTGCCAAGCTTGGCTGCCCCCGCGTACGGATAGGGGAACAGTTTTTCTTCGTGCTTGCGCAGTTCTTGGATCCAGTCCTGAATTCCTTTCCGGGCCAACGAGGACAACGGATAGAACTCAAATCCGGATTTGGCATCGCTGCTGTGGCGGACCGTCGCCAGCATCTCGATCGGGGCGTCTCGCAATGTCAGCGCAATCAGAACTGTTTCTCCCACCCGCGGCGCGCCACAAACGATCGCCGACATTCCTCGCATGCTGATGTCGAGGGTGACGCCGCGAGTGACGAATGGTCCGAAGCGCAAGAAGCGCTGCACCGTGACGGGGACGCTGGCAAAATAGCGCGGTTCCCGCCGGCGGACGTTGTACTCGCGAGACCTGCCCAACGTCCCCCGGCTGTCTACATGCATTTCGTTCTCCTTCTGTGAGCAGAACCGTTCAAAATCGGGACCGTTACGATGGCAACGCTCCGCCCCATCCCCACCCCGCCTGCAAACTGGCGCGTATCACTCCCAGCAATTCTTCGTTGTCGGCCGGCTTCTGAAAAAAAGCGACGGCGCCCGATTCGAGGGTGCGTTTTTCATTGCCCTCGGGATCGCGAGCCGTAAGCACGATGACCGGAATGTCGGAAAGCGCGGGATACTGCTGCAAGTTTTTCAACACGGCAAATCCGTCACCCGCCGGCAGCCCGAGATCGAGAATGATCAGGTGCGGGTGTTCTTTCTGAGCCATGGCAATGGCGGAATAACCGTCGCAAACATTCACGGTATCGAAGTTATTGGCCCGCAGGCGCAAACTCAGCGCCTGTCGCAGATCGGGATCGTCATCCACGACCATAATCTTGGCTCGATTCATGGGCGGCCCCTCGTTGTAACCGTCATTGCGCATTGGATTGGTTCTCCTTTTCGTTGATGTTTGGTTTGCTCCAAAGCCCTTGCTGAATGATCTGGGTAACATAATCGGCAACGCCCCAGATCTGTTGCTCCAAGGTTCTCGGGTCGCCGGCGGGCGGCCCCGGAATCATTTCGGCCGTCACCCGCAAAGTGCCGCTGGTCCTCAACTGAGGCAGCGAGCCGACCTGGTCGCGGATGCGGTCCATCATGATGCCGACGTTCGCCATGTTGGTGGAGGCGACCACAAAAAACGTTTGCACCGGGCCGCTCGTCCCCATGGGCGGAAGAACCAGATCCTTATCCAGGAAGATACAGCGGCGCAGGCGCTCCAGACAGCGCTGGCAGGTTTCTTTCCAGCTTCCGCGCAGCGATTGGCACAGCGGCGTCAGTTGCACGCGAACCAGCACCATGGCCTCGCGTAAACGTCCCTTGTGCGTGAGCACCGGCTGCAGGAGTCTGGCCAGGGAATAGAGAGGTAAAGTGAACGAGAACGTGCTGCCGCATCCTGGTTGGCTCGCGACCCACATCCTCCCGCCCTGGAGCATTACGATTTCCTTGGCAATGTAGAGTCCCAGCCCGAGGCCGGTCCGATTGCCATCCACCGCGTTGGGGTCCTGGTAGAGACGTTCAAAGACCTTGGGAAGCGACTCTTGAGGAATGCCACGGCCGCTGTCAACCACGGAGAGATAGACCGAGCCTGGATCGGTTTCCACCATCGAAGCTTTCACGATCACCTCGCCCTCGGCCGGGGTGAACTTGATTCCGTTATCGATCAGGTTGATGAGAACTTCGAGCGTGCGGTCTGGGTCCGCATATACGAGTGGAATGCTCTGCGGCGGCCCAACCTCAAGGTGGACACGCTTTTCGGCGGCAATGGGCAGCATCATCGCGACCGCCTGCTGCATAAGTTCGCCGATATCGATGCAGCGCGGTTCGATGCGCAGCTTGCCGCTCTCGGCGCGGGTGGCTTCGAGCAGGTCGCGGATCATGGCATGCAACTGATTCACACTCTTGAGGACGGTCTTCAGATAGTCGGTTTGCTCCGGCGCCATGGCCCCGGCCAACCCGTCCAGCAGAAGCGTGACGTACTGGTGAATGCAGGTCAGCGGCGTGCGCAACTCGTGCGAAACGTGAGACAGAAACTGATTCTTAAATTCGATTTGCTGTTTGCGGGTGGTTTCCAGCGTGCGCAGCAGCGCTTGCCTTTCCACCGCATAACGAATGGCGCGCTCCAGTTGTTTGCTGGTGATGTCGCCCTTGACCAGGTAGTCCTGAACGCCCATGTGGACAGCTTTGATGGCCAGCGCCTCATCGTCCTGCCCCGAAAGAATTACCACCGGAACGTTCGGGGCCTTCTGCATAATGCGGCGAAAGGTATCGGCGCCGCGGCTGTCGGGAAGGTTCAGGTCGAGCAGTACCAGCGCGGGTGTTTCCGCGTCCAGACAAGCGAGAGCATCGCAGAGCCGGGGAACGCAGTTGACATAGACTTCGGAGTTGCTTTCCACCAGGCGCAGGCGAACCAGATCCGCGTCTCCGGGGTTGTCTTCAATCAGCAAAACGTGCGCAGGTTCTTTTTCCATTATTTTTATTCTTCCTCTCGGGGCAGGCTCGCGGAGCCGAACCAGAATTCTTCAATAGATTGCACCACTGAAAAATAGTCATTCAGATTTCCGGGCTTGCTGACGTAGCAGTTGGCGCCCAGTTCGTAACTGCGTGCAATATCCAACATCGAGCGCGAGGTGCTGAACACCACGATGGGGATGGTCCGCAGATCGCCGTGGCCTTTCGCCTCCGCCAGCACCACGCGGCCATTTTTCTTCGGCAAATTAAGATCCAGGACTATCAAGTCGGGACGAGCCGCATTCGCATACTGGCCCGCGCGATGCAGAAAAGCCATAGCCTCCTCGCCGTCCGGTACATTGCTGATTTGGCTCTGATGCCTGCCCCCGGCCAGCGCCTCACGCGCCAAACCGACGTCGGCCGGGTTGTCGTCCACGAGAAGGACCTGAGGCAATTTTTTCATCGCTCGGGCTCCCCCCTTCTCATCGTGACGACCGGCAGGCAAAGTGAACTCGAAAGCGGAGCCGCAGTCATCCTCAAGCCTCTGCGCTCCCCTTCCACCGAGGCTTCAGTGAACAAATGTTCAGTGACCGCTGGCAGATCGCCAGGCTGAAGAGGGCGCTCCGCGCACATCCCTCCATGCAGGTAGTTATCGGCACCACCTAAACGTGCTTGAGACTCCAAAGACAATGCATTGTCCGCAAGAGAACAGATGGGGTCTTCCATGCGGCCACTGCCCGTGTGGACGTACTGGGGAAGGGTTGGAACGATTCTTAGGGAACTCTAGCAGCCTATCGAAAGAGTCGATTTTGCGCTTGATTTTGGGTGGCGCAGCGGTTCACCGCTGCGGTAAGTGCATCGTTTTGAATCCGGCTTTAGCCGCTTAGGGCGCACCTTCTGCCCGTGAACTAGTTTTTCCGCGGGCTGCCAGGGAGAACTTGCTACTTTCTGTACACGGTGGGCTGCGGACCCTTCTCAAGCGTCTCGCGGTCCCAGATCATGCCTTCGCGGGTGTAGTTCGCGAGTTCGAAATCCTGGGTCAGTTCGAGAGCGTCGGTAGGGCAAGCATCTTCGCACAAGCCGCAAAACATGCAGCGGCTCAGGTCGTAGGTGAAGTTGGTGAGCTCCTTGCGGCGGGTCTTCTCATTGCGCTCGCTGGTGACAACAATAAGGTGCTCCGGACAAGCCAGCGCGCATAGGTCACAGGAAATGCAAAGCGTCTCGTCGGTGTCAGGATTGACGTTCAGCCGCGGCGCGCCCCGGTAGCGTTCGGCCACCTGCGGCCGCTCCAGCGGATACTGCTCGGTATAGATTTCCTTTGGATCCTGATATCGGAACGTCACCCCAAGTCCCTGCATCAGGTCCACCAAAAACACTTTCCGCAAGACGGCAGCGATTCCCATAACCCGTCTAGGATAACACTGACGAGAAACTCGCCGGTGTGAGATGGGTCACAGAAGATTCCGTGTAGAGACGGGGCTTGCCCCGTCTCTGCAGGAACCCGCTAGAATGGACGGGCAGTCCCCAAGCCCAGACCCTCATCTGAGAACCGGGAGCTGAGAACTGGTTTTCTGGCAACTGGCCACTGGCAACTGACAACTGACTCTCACCGATGAACTTTGGATGGAAGAAGCCCTCCGCTGCGCCCAGCGCGCACTGGAGGCGGGCGAAGTGCCGGTGGGCGCGGTCGTGGTGCGCGCCGGGCGCATAGTCGGCCGAGGCTGGAATCGCAATCTCACCGACTGCGATCCGGCCGCTCATGCGGAGATCGTGGCGCTGCGCGAGGCGGGACGAAACGTTGCGAATCACCGGCTCGGCGACTGCGAACTGTTTGCCACCATTGAGCCGTGCGCCATGTGCGCGGGAGCGGCCGTTCACGCCCGCGTCCGCCGCCTGGTGTACGGGGCCGACGATCCGAAGGCCGGCGCCATCCATTCGACTCTGCAGGTGGTGAATCACCCCAGTCTGAATCATCAGATGGAAATCCGGGGCGGCGTACTGGCCGGACGTTCGGCAGAAATTCTGCAAGAATTCTTTCGCAAGCGCCGTTAGTCGTTGGTCGTGAGTCTCTTAGGCATCCCTGCCTGCTCCAGTCGAATCTGTAACTTTCGCAGGGTATAGGAATCCAATTCTGGGTGAGGTGCTCCATGAATCGTGAATTTGAGATCTCTCCCGTGGTTAGAAGAACTGCGCTTCTGTTGGCGCTCTTCGTGATTGCTGCGACTGTGACTTGGCACTGGGCGAACGCTGCTGGGCTGAGCGTCGTTCTGCCTGATCCTGCTGTTGATGCCGCTCTGGCCGCGAAGTCAGGCAAGCAAACAGCGGTCGTCGCCGGCGGTTGTTTTTGGGGAGTCCAAGCCGTCTTCCAGCATGTCAAAGGCGTAAAACAAGCTACCTCGGGATATTCCGGAGGATCGATTCCCTCACCCGAATACGAACAGGTGGGCACCGGTATGACCGGCCACGCTGAGTCCGTGCAGATTACCTTCGACCCGTCGCAGGTTTCCTACGGCCAACTTCTCAAAGTGTTCTTCTCCGTGGCTCACGACCCCACCCAACTCAATCGTCAGGGACCGGACACAGGCAGCCAATACCGCTCCGTGATTTTCTACGCCAATGACGAACAAAAGCACATCGCCGAGGCCTACATCTCCCAACTCGAACAGGCGAAATCGTTTTCAGGACCCATCGTGACCGAAGTCGTTCCGCTGAAAGCGTTCTACGCGGCCGAAGGCTATCACCAGAACTACGCCGCGCTTCATCCCGACAATCCGTATATCGCGATCAACGATGCGCCCAAGGTAGAGCATCTCCGCCAGCAGTTCCCTGACCTCTATAGGAAGTAGGGACAAAAGACAAGTGCGCGGGAAGTTCGGATGAAGTTCGGAGAACGAAATAGACAAACACTATGCTGATCTACTTATTAGCTTTTCTTGGCGGCGTGCTGACGATTCTGAGTCCGTGCATTCTGCCGGTTCTCCCTTTCGTATTTGCGCGCGCCGACCAACCTTTTCGTCGCTCTGGGTTGCCACTCCTCACGGGCATGGCGGTGACATTTTCCGCTGTAGCCATCGCCGCCGCATTCGGCGGACACTGGGTGGTGCGCCTGAACCAGGGCGGACGTTATGTGGCGATGATCGTGTTCCTGGTGCTGGGAGTCACCCTGCTGTTTCCATCGCTTGCTGAAGCACTGACTCGACCGCTGGTCCACGCCGGCGGCCGACTTCAGGGCGGTCCTTCAACCGAGCACAGCATCGGCAAATCGTTTGTGTTGGGAATTTCGACCGGCTTACTTTGGGCTCCCTGCGCCGGCCCTATCCTGGGTCTGATCCTGACTGGCGCGGCGATTCAAGGCCCCAGTGCGCGTTCATCTTTCCTGCTGCTGTCTTTCGCCTTGGGCGCTGCGGCTTCTCTCGCCATTGCCCTGTTCGCCGGCAACAAGGTATTTTCCGCCTTGAAGCGCTCTTTGTCTTTTGAAATTTGGATACGCCGCGCTCTCGGTGTTGCCGTAATCATCGGAGTCGCGGCCATCGCACTAGGATGGGACACGAACCTGCTCGCGAAGTTCTCCTTCGTAAACACCTCGAAGGCTGAAGCGCACTTGATCGACGCGCTCGGCCCGGAGAAACCCGCGGTCCTTTCGGTCAGTGCAGCGGCGTCTCAGCTCGTTCTTGCCCCAACTCTCGCCGATGAAGGATCAATGCCGGATCTGAGCGGCGCCATCGCCTGGCTCAACTCGCCGCCCCTGACCCGTAATTCCCTGCGCGGCAAAGTTGTACTCATCGATTTCTGGACCTACTCCTGCATCAACTGCCTGCGCACGCTACCATACGTCGAAGGCTGGGCGGCGAAGTATAAAGACGCCGGTCTGGTCGTGATCGGTGTACATACACCGGAGTTCGCGTTCGAAAAAGAACGCGCCAACGTGGAAGAAGCCGTTCGCGATTTGAACATTTATTATCCCGTTGCCATCGACAGCGACTACAAGATCTGGCGAGCCTTCAACAATGAATATTGGCCGGCACACTACTTCATCGATGGCAAAGGACGCATTCGATATCACCACTTCGGCGAAGGCGAGTACGACGAGTCCGAGCGAGTGATTCAGCAGCTTCTCAAGGAGAACGGTGCACAATCGCTCTCGGAGGGCGTGATCAACGTCTCCGCCAACGGTGTGGAAGCAGCCCCAGACAAAAACGTCCGTTCACCCGAGACCTATATCGGCTACCACCGCGCCGAGCACTTTGCGTCCGCCCAGCCGATAGCCCAGGACTCGCGCAAGATCTATACCCTGCTGCCAAGACTTTCCCTGAATCAGTGGGGTTTGGCCGGAACCTGGAAAGTGGGCGCGGAAAGCGCCGTGCTTCAGACGGCCCCCGGAAAGATCGCGTTTCGGTTTCATGCCCGCGACCTCCACTTGGTGCTGGGACCGGTGAAGAACGGCAAACCCGTTCGTTTCACAGTGAAGCTCGACGGCACGCCACCCGGCGACGACCACGGCAGCGACTCCGGCGCGAACGGTGCAGGCACCATCCAGGAGCACCGCCTGTATCAACTCATCCGGCAAAAGGGGCCCGTGGAAGACAGAACCTTCGAAATTGAATTCCTCGATCCAGGTGTGCAGGCGTTCGCCTTCACGTTTGGTTGATGTTGGAGATCGGAGAAATATATGAATCGCAGAATTTTTCTTGCCCATTCCGCTGTCGCCGGAGCCGGATTGCTCGCCTGGCTCAGAAGCCCGATCTTGGGCGTCGCCAAGTCCAACCAGTCCGACGACAAAGACACGGTGACGGTGATCCAGTTCAGCGACTCCGGCCAGAACCTGGGCCCGGCTCGCGTCAAGAAAGTTCACAAGACGGACGCCGAGTGGAAGCAGCAGCTGTCTCCATTGCAATTTGAGGTTACGCGCCAGCAAGGTACGGAACGAGCCTTCACCGGACAATATTTCAATCTGCATGACAAAGGCCTCTATCGCTGCATCTGCTGCGATAACGCCTTATTCAGCTCAGAAACGAAATTTGAATCGGGAACCGGCTGGCCGAGTTTCTGGGCTCCGATTGCGAAAGAAAATGTCCGAAAGGCAATCGACACGAGCCTGGGCATGAGCCGGGATGAAATCTCCTGCACCGAATGTGCAGCGCACCTGGGCCACGTTTTCGACGATGGCCCCAAGCCGACCTACCTGCGCTACTGCATGAACTCTGCCTCGTTGAAGTTTGTGAAGCACGGTTGAAACCCGGCACATAGCCAGCGGCGGGAAAGCGATGGGCAGGAAGGAGAAGCGGCCCGGGTCGGGATGTTGCCGAGCCTGCAAATGTATGTTCCAGGCCGGAAGTTCTGGCGGAGAGAGAGGGATTCGAACCCCCGATACCCGTAAAGGTATACACGCTTTCGAGGCGCGCGCCTTCAGCCACTCGGCCATCTCTCCGCGCCGCTAATTTCATTTTCATTTTAGCAGGGAAACTCTTGGCGTCGATTGCGCCGCTGAAAGGCGCGGCGCGCGAGCACGTCCGCCGAACATCCGCCGGCCTCATATCGCTGGGAACAGTTAGATAGTTACGGACAGCCCGAGCACACCGGCGTTCGACCGGCGTAGTATCCGAAGGACAGCTGTCCCGTCGTCGGCCCGCTCACCAAGTCCGTTTCAACGAAAAATCCGTGGTACTGGTCGATGACGTAATAATCCACGTTGAACGGGGAGCCGGGAAACGCGCTCCCGCCAGTACCGTTTTCGAGACTACCCGCGAAAACGCCATTACCGTTGGCTGCGGGGGCGGTGAAAGTGCCGCTGAACGGCTGGTCGCCAGCGCGGCTGTCGTCCGCAAAGCCAGACAAGGAGGGCGGCGTGGTGGCCGGGTTCGCCGTCAACTGAGCGGTGCCGTCGTCTTCGCTGCCATCCTGCTGGGTGAAGCGAAAACCGTAGTCGCCGCCGAAGGTAAACGGCGCAGCCGCTTGCGGGTAAGCGATTCCGGCTCCAAGCGATGGATAGTGAGCCGAGATATCTCCGCCGTCGAGAACCAACGCCGGATTTCCATTGCCGGTGAGATAGAAAAAGAATTTGGGATGAAAATTTACCTTCTGCTCGGGGACAAAGTCGAAAAAGTTCGACTGGACCCGTCCGGTTCCTTTAACGTCGACGGAATACTTTCCACTAAATGACCCACTAATCTGAGCGCCCGATGTCCCTTGAGCACCGTTTTGCTGCAGAGAGGTGTCCGTGTACCCATCGGTCAAGTCGCCGCTGCCATCCGCGGTGAACACGCCGGCCGAAGTGAAGGTGACCGGCGTGGTACCGGCGAGGTCCACGCCCAGGACACCGAACACGTACGTGCCGGAGAACGACGCGGCGCTCTTAAACGTGCCGGTGGCTGCGCCCTGGCCGATGGCGATTCCGACGGTCGAACCGGAACCTGTGCCGGAAATGTTGTCGCTCTCGATCAGCCTTATGTGGGCGTTGTCCACGATGTAGCCGGTGAACTGATAAGTAGTGGTCGGCGAAAAGCCGGGGATGTTCAGATTCAACGTCACCGCACCGAGTAAGTCGGGATTCGAGAGTGTCCCCGAAACGTTCCCATTCGACGAGGCCAAAGTTCCTGCGAGGTTCTGATCGGCCACGCTCCCCTTTCCCGAAATGTTATTGGGCGAATCAATGTTGAGAATGCCGGCGAAGGCCGTAGGCGACGCACTGCTAACATCGGTGCCGCTCACAGCGAACGCATAGCCGCCCGTAGGCGCCAAGGTAGCGGTCTGCAAATCCATGGTTCCGGTGCCTGAGATCGTAAGCGTGCTCGTCGGGAGTGCGGCAATCAGCGCCTGAGAATTGGAAAGGAACACGAGACTAAAAGTCTCTGCGCCAATGTCGGCGTCGTTCGGGTTGAGGGTAATGGTTCCCCGTCCGTCAGGACCGAGGAAGTAACTGCTTCCGACATTATTGATGGTATCCGACTTAGCCACGAAAAGGCCGGTCGTCGGATCGCTGAAATTGACCGTTTGCTCGCCGGACGAAATTCCACCGTTGCCATCGAGAACGATCACGCCCGCAAACTGGTAGGGGTTGAAACTAGAATCAGCGCCCGCGGCCTCGAGAACATAGGTGCCCTTGAGATTGCTGCCGAAGGCACCGACGGTGACGGACGCGACCACGTTGGTTGCCTGACTATAGGTCGAGAAGGCCACAATGTTGACGTTCAGGCTGTTTCCGGCGAGACTCGCGGGAGGCGTATAGGTCGTAGCCTGGCCGCTGGAGGTGTGCTGCGAACTAAGTTGACCGCAGCCGCCCGTGATCGGGCAGGTCACAGACCAGCTTACTCCCGAATTGGTTGGGTCATTCTGGACTGTCGCCGTGAGACTCAAAGTACCGTTGACCAGCACAGAGTACGTTGCCGGCGCCGTAGAACAGCTGTTTCCAAAACCGATGCAGAGACTGGACGGTGGCGGCGGTGGCGGGTTCTGCACATTGAAAGTACTTCCGCTGTTGCATCCTGCGAGTAGTGAGATCGCCGCCGCCAGCAGAAAAAGAATCCATCGTCTAGTCGCCACTGCCAACCTCCTCGGGTTGCATCCTCTCGTTCGCATCCTGATGCCGTGCCGCCAGCTCCGGATAGCGCCGGACTTATTCCCCCGTGCCACGCAAATAAATAACTTGAGGACTGCCGGTCGGTTCCGGGGTGTAATTAAGCGTGATAGTTCCAGGAGCGAATCCCACGGCCTTGGGAGTGAAAGTTATAGTCAGAGTGCAGCTAGCGCCCGGCGCCAGGCTATAGGAGCAATCGTCAGTCTCGGAGTAGTTGCCTTTCACCACCACCTTGCCAACGAAGTTCACCGTCGGTGGGTTCGCCACCGTCGAGTCGTTGAGGAGCGTAATGGTTAGCTGGGCGCTAGTCTGGCCCACCGGCTGGTAACCAAAATCCAAGCCCGCGCTGGGGGATATCCGCAGCGGGCTTGGTGGATTCGCTTTTAATTCCACCGGGAAACGCCCACTATCGATTTCGCAGCTGGACGTCACGCTGTCGGCGGAACTGCACTGCAGCGTATTCAGTTCCAGAAAATAATCCAGGCCTGAATTCAAGTTGGTTTTGGGCTGCGGCACATACGCAACCTGCAGGCTACAGGTGCCCTGGGAAGAGAGCAGCGTTCCGGTGCAGGTGTCCGACGATATCTGGAAGTTCGGCAGCTTGGTACTCGGATCGATGTCGCAGCTGTAAATGATCGAGGAACCGTCGGGAGTGATGCTGACGCCAACATTGTTGCCGTTGGCCACTACCTGCAGCCCGCTAACTGCGCTACTCTCCTGCAACGGGCGCGGAAGCGGACTGGTGCAAGGTGTGCTTGAGGCCGGCAGGATCTGCAATGGGTTGCCGCTGTTGTTGGTGAAGGTCAGCGAGTGCGGAAGGCTCGTCTCCGAGAGTGCTTCTGCGCCAAAATCGATTTCCGGAACCGAGGGGACGATGGCGCTGGCCCCGGTCCCCGTGATCGGCATGACAAAACTGGTATCGCTGTCCGCGCTCACCGGGCTGGTAACCGACAACTTTGCGGCCTGTGCAAACGGACACCATTCCGGGGCAGCTCCGTTAATCGACGTTGGAGAACCGTACGGCAGCCAAGGGCAGCTTTCCTGAGGGGCAAAGGTGACCGTGATCGAACAAGACTGACCCGAACCGAGAGAAAAATTCGACCCTGGCGAAGAAGCACACGTGTCCTGCTCCGTAAAACTTGGCAGGCCAGTGAAGTCGCTCTGGCCGGAGAAATCGTTGCTGCCCTCATTCAGAAAACTCAGTGTCAGAGGGCTCAGGGTACCACCCGCAGGATCGGAGTTTGTAAGCGTGATCGTCTGTGTGGTCGGAGTCGAGCCCAGCATCTGAACGGGGAAGGTCAGGACGGCAGGAGACAGCGTGATCGGTTGCTGGCAAGCGGTTGAATTTCCCAGCGTCAGACAGATGTTCCCAGCGTCCCCGGGGTTACTGAGGCTCGCACCCGGGCAGGCCGTCGAGTTCACAGCGTATGCCGGTGAAACCAGGGAGTGCAGAATATACCCGTTGGTGGTGGAGTCGAAGGTAACGGTATTCACACCGGAGCCGGGCGACCCGCCGATCTGGCCCAAAGTCGATCCGTCAGTCCCGATGATCTGCAGAATGACCGAGCTTCCGCTGATTTGGCCATTCACGGAAGCGGTAGTGAAACAAGGGTAGTCGCTCTGCGAGGTCACCGGGTTTGTAAAGTTCAAGGTACCCGTGATGGTGGCGTTGCTGGCCCCGATATTCTGCCCCTGAACCAACGATCCCGTTACCGGGAAAACTTGACCGCTCAAGCCAGCTGCAGAGCTGCCCGCGCTGTGAAAACTGCCTTGAATTGTTCCCGTGAGCGGCGGCACTGAGCTTGCGCTCCATTGCAGTCCGGTTTGAGCGGTCCCACAAGCTGTCCCGTCGGCTGCCGTACCAGCAGTTGACGTATAGGAGCCCATCATCGTCGAGCCATTGGAACTCAGGGCTCCGGTAAAGGTAAAAGTCTGTGTGCCCGCCACCGCGGTGAGGGTTACGTTCCCGCCGCTGACCGTGCCGGTGATCGCAGCCGATCCACTGTTGCACACGGTCGGATTTCCGCCGTTTTGTGCCGGCAAAGAGACGGAATAAACCGCGCCTCCCGTCACCGAGCTATTTTGTTGCAGCAGAAATCCGCCCTGCAGCCCCCCCAGGAACGAATTATCACCCGGATTCGCCACTGTGAACTGCCAGTTGCCTGAAAGCGACAAGCTGTTGTTCTGTGGACTGCCCGAAGTCCCTCCGCCGCAGGCCGAAAGCATCATCGCTCCGCCCAGCATCGTTCCGGCCAGCAACAGAGCCCACAGACTCTTCACGGATCTTCCGCAAAACCGGAGCGAAAGCAATTCATGGTTCGTATGATTCCAGGTTCTACCTTTGGTCAATGTCTGCATGATCTCTAACACTCTAGAAGCCCAACTTGAGACCGAACTGTATGGTGCGGGGCCGATGCGCATTGAGCGGATGCAAAAAGGAAGCGCCGGTGACGCAATCGGCTTTGCTGCCCTGAAACCCGGCGGAATACAGGGGGCCGGCGTAGCAACTGATGACGTTATTTCCACTGCTGCCTGGGTTATCCGGATCGTAGATCCGGAACTCTGTGTGATTAAAAACATTAAAGGCCTCGGCACGGAACTCGAGTTGGCCGGATTCCCGTATCTTGAAATGCTTCAGCAGCGACATATCGAAGTTCAGGCGCCTGGGATTATTCAGGAAGTTCCGGCCCGCATCCCCGAAGGTGAGCCCCCGCGGAGCCACAAACTGGGAAGGATTGCCGATGAGCGGGCCAACGCTCCGAGGATTGCTGCCCGGCGAGGGCAATCCACGCAGTATGTCGGGATACGAAGCCGCGATGCCGAGCCCGCTGGAAACCCCGGCGTTGTCGGTCAATGAATTTCCGGTGTTGCCGGCGCTGTTGATCACGGTGAACGGCGTGCCCGACTGAAAAAGGGTTACTCCCGACAGCTCCCAGCCGTCGAAAATCCGAGTCACCAGTGCGGAACAACAGTTCGGTGCGCTCGAGTCTTGCGGTGCCCGGTCGTGCGCCCAGTTGCTGAAGCGGCGCGGGAAGTCCTTGAGCGGCAACTGATAAACGTAGCTGAAGTTGAGCAGTTGACGCTGGTCGAAATTCGAGCTGGCCCGGTTTTCGCGCAGATCGTAAGAATTCACCAGAACCGGATCGCTTCGATCCGAGGCCTCGTCCAGCGAGTGGCTATAGGAGTAAGAAACTCCGGTCGTGAGCGGCCCACTGGTGTGTCGCAGCGTGCCCTGAATCGCGTGATAACTAGAATTCGCTACATTCTGCAACGCGAGAACTCTCCCCAGCCCCGGGTAGGGTCGCCCAGGGAGAGAATTGACATTCGGAATGTTTGGATTCGTGCACGCTGCCTGTAAGTACATATAGGCCGGATTTTGCGGAGTAACCTGCGTCCCATTCTCGAGCAGGAACGGCGTGCTGCCGTCTCCTGGATTCGCGCTTCCCGACAATCCCGGCGGAGGAATGGTGCAATCCGCGATGGTCAGTGGCTCGTTCGGGCCGAAGGGGTTCTCGCTCGCCGGTAATGGGTGTAACTGGTTGAGCTGACGCTCGACCGTCAAATGCGTTCCCTTGCTTCCCACATAAGCAAGGTTCATCACGAACGCTCTCGGCAGTTCTCGTTGCACCCCGAAACTCCATTGCTGAGCGTAGGGCCAAATCGCCTTAGTCGGAATTGAGGTGACATCGAGAGGAAATACGGAGCCAGATCGTGGCACGGCGCTGGCTGAGGGCAGAGGGCTTGCACAAGCGGTGTTGGCCGGATCAAACGCGGCCCCATACCCGACATTACCAATGCAAGTGTAGTTAGTAGGAAGCGGTTGCGTCATGCTGAGTACCAGAGGCGCGCTCGCCTCCAGCGAGCCCGTATTCGCCTCGTTGCCGGCGCCATGCTCAAAGAAAATGCCGTAGCCGGCGCGGATTGAAGTCTTGCCGTCGCCCCACGGGTCCCAGGCAAAACCAATCCGCGGCGCCGGGTTGAATAGGTGCCCTTTCATGCAGCTTGCCGGCGTGCCCCCAGAGCCGCATCGAACCAGCCCCAAGTCGCTCACAATGCCGGAATTCAATTGAAAGGTAACGGGGTCGAACGCCACCGGCGCCGATCCGGCAGTCTTATCCAGAAGTTCACCATACGCCGGGTCCACCGCAAATCGCGATGCATTGAATCGTGAGGCTTCCCAGTTCCAGGCGTTGTGGTTTTTTTCCTGGTAAGTGCCAAACAGACTCACTCGCAAGCCCATGTTCACGGTAAGCCGGTGAGTAACTTTCCAGTCGTCTTGGAAATAAGGCTCAGCGATCTGGTAGCGCTGGTAATAGCGGCGCTGCGCCGAGTCCTGAGTAAAGCTCTGAATGAATCCGGTCGGATTTCCCGCCGAGTTAAGATACTGAAGCATGAAATCGGCGAAGGCATTTCCCGTACTATGCACGAGATTGCTGAAGGTCAGCAGGCCCTGTAAGTCGCCAGAAGCCGCTCCGATCGCATTATTGGTCTGATTGCGCTGGGAATACACGTATTGCGCCCCAAACTGTAGCGTGTGTTTACCAATCGCCTTACCTATGTCGTCGCGCACCGCGTAGGTTGGATTGGTATGGCCCCACGGCATGTAGGAGGGATCGGCCCCAAAGCCTTCGCCGCCATAAGCGGCATTCGTGCCTAGAAATGCGACTCCCGGCATCTTGCCGCCAAAGCCGTTATTAAAAATGCGGCCGATGGCGCATTGCGGGATGCCGGTCGTGGGATCAACGCTGAGCACGGGATTGCACTGTCCGGGAGCTGACGGGTCGGCCACCAGAGGCTGATCCAGCGTGGGATCGCGCTGGAACCGGGCGCCACCCGGCTCGTTCTGGTCGGTCAAAGTAATGTTCGAATTGGCGTAGCTGAGGACCAGATCGTTCAGCAGCGTTGGCGATATCGTATCCGTCACTCGGGCCACCAGGCTCGTGCCCGGTCCAAAGAAGCGGTTCTGCACGGTGGGAAATGTATCGCGCACATCGCCCCACTGCGGCGTCAGCACCGACGTATCCCAGGCATCGTGGATGTAGCGAAACGACAGCTTTACCTTGTCGGTAACTACCTGATCGATGCGGAATAATTCCTGCCGCCAGTAGGTGGAAGGAGAAACCGCGGCGTTGTAACAATGATTGGGATCGGCGGGATCGAGGTTACTAAGATCGGAGTTCAGATTCGGCAGGGTGAAGTTGCAGCCAAAGGGAGCATTGGGCAGCGGTATCAGGTTCGAATTCAAGATCGCCAGCGCGTTCTTATCCACGCCGGTTCCAGATTCGGATCCAACTGGATCCGCCGGCTGCTGCAAATGCAATAGGGGCTTGAGAAGCGTCCCCTGTACCGGGAGAGCTGGGCAGTCCGGGAATTGCTGACGCTGAAAATAGGCGCCGCCAATAGGACACACGTCAGTGAAATCGAAGTCCTGGTAAACCGCTCCCGTGACGGAAGTTTGCAGGTTTTTCTGGACCCCCTGTGGAGTCAAGATCAGACCTCGCTCTTTCAATCCCGGCACCGCCTGGTTGTACTCCGTGGGGGTTTTCTCCAGGCGGAATTCCTCGGAGTAGAAGAAAAAGGTCTTGTCTTTCTTGGTGTTGAAAACGTGTGGAATACTGAGCGGACCGCCGATTGTACCCCCGAAATCCTGCCGCCGGTAGAGTGGGGCCTTGCCTCCAATCGTTTGTCCCACAGCCTGCCCGGGAGCGGGCGGGGACGTACCCACAAAATCGAAAAAATTGCGCGAGTTAAATGCTTCGTTGCGGACGAAGTCGTAAAGATTTCCATGGAATTTGGGGGCTCCCGACTTGGTAGTTACCTGCACTGTACCCGACGCCGTCCGCCCGAACTGAGCGCCGTAGTTCGAGGTTAGTACTTTGACTTCCTGAACAGCATCCAGACTGGGGTAAACCATGAGCGTGCTCGCAGCGCCGTTCAGGCCTGTGTTCAGCACGTCGCTGCCATCCACTTCGAAGGTGTTGTACTCGACGCGCCCTCCATTCACGCTGTACTTCACACTGCCCACCACTCCTACCTTGGCTTCGTCTTGCCCAGTCTGATTGCTCACGCCCGGCGCGAGTGCGATGAGTTGGGTGAAATTACGGCCGTTGAGTCCAATCGACACGACCTCTTTTTCCGTAATCGTGCCGGAAACGGTAGCGCTCTCGGTCTCCACCGTTTCCAAACTGCTGGATTCCACGTTCACTTCTTCAGCTTTTGCCCTCGCTGGCTCCAGGGAAGCGTCCAGAGTTAGTTCGAGACCGGCGGTCAGGGTGATGTTGTCGAAGATCTTCGGAGCGAAGTTCGGGGCGGTTACGGTCAGGCTGTAAGTCCCTGGTTTAAGCCCGGTGAGGGAATATGCGCCCCTATCATTAGCTTGGGCTTCAGTCTTTTCCCCTGCTTGATTCGTCAGCAAGACTTTTGCGCCAGCTACCACGGCCTGGGTTTGGTCGGTCACCGTCCCGTTGATTGCCCCTGGGGAAGCCAACGCCTTCGACTGCTCCTGCCCGGCGCTAAACGGCAAGGCAAGAAGCACGACCGCGAGGACACGAATGACGTGAGAAAGGCCGCATAGCGCAGAGGATTTCAAACTCATGGCTCCAGCACAACATACTTTAGAAGGATATGAAGGCAAGCGCGGATTCTAAACGACAGGTTAATGCCTCGAAGATTAAAAGAACGTGAATTTCGCCGGAGCTATACTTCCCAAATGCAATTTTTGTAACCAAACCTTAACAATGTCCTTCGCATAGAGGCGTGGCTTCCCTCAGTCTTGCATAAGTGAAGCCAGCAGCGAGAACGTCGAGAAAGGGCTTCCGCGCCCACACCTTATATAGGTCCGCGGGCAGAGAGAGCACCTGAATTAAGGCACTTTCCACGCAACTCACGTTAAGAGATTTTCACCAATTTGTCACCGAACCTTAACATCGCCAGGCAAGTAAGCAGATAGACTTCGGTCTGCAATCCAGGCTTCGCTGCGGTGAGATGTGTGTGTGCAGACAGCTCACGCAGTCTATTAACTCGATCGCGGACAAGTGTCGCCGGTTCGTTATGAGGTTTGTTCCTGCGTGTGGCGCAAGGCCTCACGCGCACACAAAAAATGCTTAGAACCATTCGGAAAGGAATCAATCATGTCGCGTATGAAATCGATTTTCGCGGTCCTCGTGCTGACCGCGATTGTGGGCATTGTGCCTCTGGTGCAAGCTCAGACTGTGAAGGTCAACATTGCGGGCTCGTCCGCCCTGTGGCAGACGCTGGCCTTGGGCGCTTACAACAACGGTAACGGCATTACTGGCGCCACTGCTCCGACTTTCCACTGGACGAGCGCTTCCAACGCTCTTAACCTCACTGATACTCGTCCCACGCCGGTCAACAACGACGCGGCCACGGTCTGGATCGTTTGGGATAGCGCTGCTACCCCGAACGTATGGGTGTTCTCCAAAGTTGACTCGGTCGTTGGCGACCGCTGCTACTTTGCTCAACCGGCATGCAATCTGAACGGTACTGCTGCGGCACTCGCAGCGGCCGGTGCGCAGAAGATCTCCACCGCCCTTTGGGGCGCGGATACGGCTCTTCCGACCAGCATCCAGGCGCTGTTCACAGGCGCCACAGGACCATTCGTTACCGTGGCTGCGACCGACATCCGTCCCGAAGATGCCGCGTGGGCCGCGTGCCGTGTAAACTCTCAGCTCGGCGCCTCCACCGCGGGCGGTTCGGCCAGCGATGGACTTGACGGCCTCGGATATAACTCAACCAACGCCCCAGGCGTGTGCCAAGATTATGTGAAGGGTGGCAGTCAGGCCCGGCTGGTCGGCAATCCGATCCTAAGCGGCGTTAGCCTTCTTGAGGGCGGCACAACCGTGTCGCAAGCCAACGTTCTGTCGTTCAACATTACCGGAACCGATCCCTTCAACGGCACGAAGATCCCCGCCTACACCGTAACCGCCGTGGGTGCGGCTCCCATCGTGTTCGTCACCTCCCGTTCGAACTCGCTGGCAAACGTGACCAACGCCACCGAAACTCAACTTCAACAGGCGTTCTCGGGCGCAAACTGCGACGCCAGCGCCTTTGGTTCTAGCGGGGCCATTAACATTTTCCTGCGTGAGCCCCTTTCTGGCACGATGAATACCACTGAATCGAACGTATTCCGCCGCCCCACCGTTTATCCAAACCAGGTTCTTGGTTTGAGCCAGGAAGCGAACGTGAACGGTGCGGTCAATAACCCACTCAAAGGACAGTCAGGAACCTGCGTGTCGGGTGCTGGCGCCCGGTACCGCGCCATTGGTACTGGTGAAGAAGTTGCAGGCGTCCAAGACTCCAACACTGATATTGGCGGCATCGACGGCATCGGTTACACGTTCTTCAGCTATGGGAACGTGAGCGGAATCGCCAACAGCGCCAGCTACGGTTACCTGCAACTGAACGGTATCGATCCTATTTTCCAGACTTGGGGATCCACGCTCGATCCCGGACAGCCTGCCATCGCCGGTGCGTTGCCAAAGAGCACGAACCTGCCTGCGACTTGCGCTGGTGGCGCTGGCGCATTCCCCTGCAATGAGGCCCTTATCTGGAAGAACGGATTCTCCTTCCCGAACCTCCGCAACGGCACCTATCGCGCGTGGTCGCTCCTACGTGTGATCGCCACCGGAGCCGCGTCAACCAACGCCGTGGCGCTAGTCAAGGCCTCGAATCAGTTTGTCGTCAGCTCCGTTCCCGACTATGTATCGTACACGGCACAGACCGTGGGTGGGACCGCGGATCTTGGCCTCAAACTGCTGCGTTCGCACTACGAACAGCTTGACGGAGCCGGCATCCAACTGGGAGCAGCCGGTGCTGCTACTAACTCACCGGAAAAAGGCGGCGACATGGGCGGCTACATCATCCCGACCACGATCGGCGTCACCACCTACAAGCAGACACAGTTAATTCAAAACGTTAACTCGTCTAACTCGAGCCTGGGCCCGGTGGTAAGACCGTAGCTGGATCTAACCAGATGTGAGTCGTTTGACAGAACACTAAAGGCGGGCCGCTTATAGGCCCGCCTTTCCTTCTTAGACCATGGCTCATCTTGGAACTCACGTTGCAACAGTATCTTGATTCGTTCCAGGAGACGCTTTCACCGTATACTTCACTTTAGAACATTACAACTTGGGGAAAATGATGTTCAGTCTGCCGCCGTCCGCACTTATAAGAACGCTTGCTCTTGGCGTCGCGCTTCTATCTTTGGCGCCGGCGACCGCCGCTCAATTGCCCGCATCTCCGCCGGTCGCCGATCCCGCCGACACTCGTTTTCAGGGCGTCACCGAGGACTGGACCACGCCCGCGTTGAACAGCAGCCATCTGAAGCCAGTTCCACCGCTTCTAGGCGTTGTCGATGACACCCATGCCGCCTACACCGTGGAATTGCTCCAGTTACAGTGGCGCTGGGGTGATCCGCTCGATGTTTACGTAATGAAGCCTAAGGCAGTCAAGAAGCCCCCGGTGATCTTGAATCTCTATGGTTATCCCGCGGACACGGACCCCTACAAGAATGAGATTTTCCAAAATGCTCTGACCCAAGACGGCTTTGCCGCCGTAGGCTTTGTCTCCGCGCTCACCGGACATCGCTATCACGACCGGCCAATGAAGGAGTGGTTCCTCAGCGAACTACAGGAGTCCCTGGCGACCTCGGCGCACGACGTGCAGATGGTGCTGAATTATCTGGCCGCTCGCGGCGATCTCGACATGAATCGGGTGGGCATGTTCGGGCAAGGATCGGGAGCTACCATCGCCGTCCTCGCTTCGGCGGCCGATCCGCGTATTAAGGTGCTGGATGTGCTGGATCCATGGGGCGATTGGCCGATCTGGATCGCTACCTCTCCGTTTGTGCCGGACGACGAACGGGCCGACTACATGAAACCGGAGTTCTTAAAGAAAGCCGCCGCACTTGAGACGCTTGATTGGCTGCCAAAGACTCAGGCGAAGAAATTCCGTCTTCAGCAGTTGCTCTTCGAGACCGACACGCCCCAGGCGGTCAAAGAAAAACTGCGAGCGGCCGTCCCGGCTGGCGCAACCGTCGTGCTCTACAAGACTTTGCCAGAGTTCAAGGCAGCTTTCCCAAACAGCACGAACCTGCAATGGATTCAGCACGAACTTCAGTCTCTTACGGAACCCGGTGCAGCGGACAAGAGTGGCACGCCTCAGCAGACTGCACACTAGCACCGCTCCCACATCATCATTACTGTCGTGGGCACATGCCTGATGGCCGCTCCCGCTCCTGCTCCCTCCTTGCGGGCAGGCAATCAACCGCCGATAATGCCGAAGGAGACTCCCATGAAACGTCGATCGGCGAAGTGCGCAATCACCATCGTTCTGGTTGGGACTGCCGCGGGCCTGGCAGCATCCATTTGGGCTGTTCGCGCGAATACGCAAACCCGCTGGGGCACCGCGACGGGGGCGATGTTTCCCGCTTATCAGGCAACATCTTTATCCAGTTCGCAGTTGATCAACCCGGAAGAGCTAGTCAAGATCCTACAGTCCCGTAAGGGCGAAAAGCCACTCGTGATCCAGGTCGGGTCCCACGTTCTCTATCAGCAGGCGCATATTCCCGGTTCCGAGTACATCGGCCCCGCTTCCAGAGAAATCGGCTTACTACAGTTGCGCAAACGTGTCGAAGCTCTTTCCCGAAACAAGTTCATCGTTCTCTATTGCGGATGTTGCCCGTGGAGCCAGTGTCCAAACGTCAAGCCTGCCGACGACGCACTGCGCACGATGGGCTTTACTAACGTGAAGGTGCTCTACATCCCCAATAATTTCGGCGCGAACTGGGTGGATAAGGGCTATCCCGTCGCCCAGGGAGATTAGGGCTCGCAACGCTGCCTTGGTTGAGGACAACGCATTGGGGAAGAAGATTCTGATTGCCATCGCGGCCCTAGCCGTCGCCATTGGACTGTTTTTTCTAAACCGGCATCGCGCTCTGTCCGCTGGTGTCGGTGTGACAAGTATCGCCAAGCATCCGTTCGCCCCCGAGATTTCGCTTCCCGAATTGACCGGACAAACAATCGATCTCTCGGCCTACCGGGGCAAAGTAGTTCTCCTCGATTTCTGGGCGACCTGGTGTGAACCGTGCCGGGAAGAAATTCCGCATTTTGTGGAATTGCAGAACAAGTATCGAGATCAAGGCCTGCGGATCATCGGCGTTTCCATGGACGACGGACCGGAGCCCGTCCGCGAATACACTCAGCGTTTCAACATGAACTATCCGGTTGCCATGGGCAACGCGAAGATCGGTGAGCTTTACGGCGGAGTGCTCGGATTGCCGATCGCTTTCCTCATAGGCCGCGATGGCCGGATCGAAGCCAAACACATTGGCGCAACCGACATATCGGTTTTTGAACGTGAGATCAAAGCCCTTCTGCAACCGCAATGAAGCCATCCTGATTGCAGGCAGAAACACCGGTGCCGTAGAATACAAGGCTCAAGGACTGAAGCTTTCAAGTACGGCGTAGCGGCAGAGTGAATTTGTCGATCACTTAATAAGCCCCTGAAGGAACGTTATGAAACAAGTTCCAAGGAACTCTCGCCCTTGAACAATCCTCTCCAAACGCCGTTTGACAGCGTCGAAAATGCCCAGCAATACGTGCACCTTTTAGTCGAGGCCATCGCCGAAGCCAAGAGCGAGATCGAAGCCGACCTGGTCGCGGCCGTGGCGGCCAGGTCGCAACGCCGTGTGCAAGCTCTGCAAATTGTGCAATTCAAGTTAGGCAAACTGGAGAAGCACCTGCAGACCAGCAGCCGGCTGCTCAACGACCTGCGCACCTTGCGGCGCCTTCTGTTGGACGAACGCCCCGAACCCTCCGCGGCCAGTCCCGCCCAGAGTCCGAAGGACAGCGATTTCGAGGAGTAGATTCCGGCCAATGTCCGAGCCGGGCCCCGCGATCCGGCGTCACGCTCGCAATTTTTCGGCAAACTTCTGTTCCAACTTCGCCAGCTTTGGCGAAATCGTGAACATGCAATAAGGCTGGCGCGAATTTTCGTTGTAGTAGTTCTGATGGTAGTCTTCGGCCACGTAAAATTCCCCGGCCGGCTCGACCGCGGTCACGATCGGTTCCGGGAACGCCTTCGCTGCAGTCAACTCCGCAATCGTATTCTCGGCCATCCTCTGCTGTTCGTCGTCGCTATAGAAAATCACCGAACGATACTGCTCGCCGGCGTCATTTCCCTGCCGATTCAGCGTGGTCGGATCGTGCAACGCGAAGAATACCTCCAGCAGTTCGCGATAATTGATCAGGTCGGGATCGAAAGTGACGCGCACCACTTCCACATGCCCTGTGTCGCCGTTGCACACCTGGCGATAAGTAGCCTGCTCGGCGCGTCCGCCCATATAACCGGATTCGACGTGGGTAACACCGGTGAGACGTTGAAAAACCGCTTCCATACACCAGAAGCATCCGCCGCCAAAAACTGCCGTTTGCTCGTTAGCCATGGTCCTTAGATGCCCGCGCGGACAGGAAGTTCCACACCGTTTTCAGCACAGAGCCACAGAGGAAAAGAGAATCATTTAGGTTTTGCTTTCCTCCGCGACTCTGTGTCTCCGTGGTGGATTTTCTTCACTCACACAGAGACTGTAAACGAAGTCTCCGTCCGCGTAACTGGCCGGTAAAGCGTGTCGCGCTCGATCGGTTCGCGCCCGGCTTCCGTGATCAGCCGCACCAAGTCGTGCCGCCGCAAACCTTGGGGAGTGGTCGCGCCCGCGTCGTGGTAAATCTTTTCCTCGACGACAGTGCCGTCGATATCGTCGGCTCCGAAGCGCAGCGAGATCTGCGCGATCTTCGGCGTCATCATCTGCCAGTAAGACTTGATGTGCGCAAAGTTATCGAGCACCAGCCGGCTAACCGCAATCTGCTTGATGTCGGTCATCCCAGTAGTAGTAAAAAGATGCTGCAACGGCGTGTTCGCCGGATGAAAGGCGAGTGGAATAAACGTTTGGAAGCCACCGGTCTCATCCTGTAGCGCGCGCAGTTTAAGCAGGTGATCGACACGGTCTTCGTCGTTTTCGATGTGGCCGTAGAGCATGGTGGCGTTCGATTTCAGCCCGATCTGGTGCGCGATGCGCGCGGTGTCGAGCCATTGATCGCCGTCAATCTTGTGATCGCAAATAATGTGCCGCACCCGATCGGCAAAAATTTCGGCGCCGCCGCCGGGCAGCGAATCCACGCCCGCTTCTTTCATTTTTTCGAGCGTCTCGCGGATCGTCAGCTTAGCCCGCTTAGCCAGGTAAGCCACCTCAACCATGGTGAAAGCCTTCATGTGAACCAGCGGAAAACGCTCTTTCAATCCGGTAACCAGGTCGAGAAAATATTGGAACGGCAAATCGGGATGCAGCCCGCCGACAATATGAAACTCAGTGACTGCCTCGGTGTAGCCGGAAGCGGCCGTCGCGAAGGCTTCTTCAAGCGCCATAGTGTAAGCGCCTGGAGTATCTTTCTTGCGTCCAAAAGCGCACAACCGGCAAGCCGCCACGCAAACATTCGTAGGATTGATATGGCGATTAACGTTGAAGTAAGCCTTGTCGCCATGCATCCGCTCCCGCACCCAGTTGGCCAGCCACCCCACGGCCAGAATGTCGCCGGTCCCGTAAAGCAAACGCGCATCGCCCTCGTTCAGGCGTTCCCCTGCGAGCACCTTATCTTTGATCGGGACGAGGCGCGGGTCGTCGGTCTGGAATGGGTGCGAAACAGGCATCAACACTGATGATACCGCAGGAGTGTGGTTGAAGCCACGATCTCACTGGACGCCAGCGGCGAAGGTGTTGAAGCCCTGCTTACGCTGCTCGGCTTCTTTCGGATAGTCGCCGAGCCAAACGTACTCCGGCTTGGCTTTCATCAGCGAAAACTTGCGCAAGTAAACTTCGGGAACTCCCTTGACGAAATTCTTTTCCTGGACTGCCTCGCGCATTTCGCCGACCGCACGTTGCATCTTGTCGATGTAGGCTTGGAGGGTATCGTCATTCACGGGAGAGATGCCGAGGTCAAGGCAGACCTGATCGCGCATCTTCAGAAATGCCTGCAGCAGTTCCCCGGTGGTGACCTCGGGCATGCAGATGCCAAGCGCCTTTTTTCTTCGCAGAAGCGATCCCGTTGCCTGCGGCTTGCGGTCCGAAAAAGAGAGCGTCCAGCCATTTTGCAGGCAGCTCTGAATGGAACACTTCAGCGGCAACGACGTTTTCCCTTTGGGGAAAAGCTGGCTGACTTCTCCAAAGCAATGATGGCGAGTGTGCGCCAACAGGCGGCAAAAGCTGGGCGGATTGCTCCCGACATCGGAGACGAGCGAGAAATCCAGCAGCCGCGTGAATCCCATTCCCTCAAATTCACGCGTGTAACGATCGAGCGCGTCGAGATCGAGCGCCGGAAACTGTGCCGGGGTCGCGGGCGGAAAAGAATACGACGTAGGCATCTTTTTCAGCACGCGGCTCTTCATGGTCGCGAATGTGAACAGAACGTGGAGCCAACTGCCGAAGCGCCATAGCAACAGGAAGGCCAGCAAAAGCAGCCAGGCAACCGACGGGAACGGCGTGCGAGTTTTGCGGCCGTACTGTCGTTGCAGGTCTTCGTAGTTTTGTTTGGAAATCTCTCGCCAGCCAGATTGATTCCAGAGCGTCTGTGGGCCGCCGGAGAGTTTGTCCCCCGCCAGGCGAATGCTCTTGGTTCCGATCGTCATGAAATCAAAACGCGTCGCCGAGCTCTTCGTGAGCGGAGTGCTTTCGATTGTCAAATTGAAGGCGCTCCCGGCGAGGTTAATGGGCAGTGTGGCCGCGGAGCCCTGTCCCTCAAATCCACTCAGAATCTTGTAATGCCAGCCAGCGTCTTTAAAGAACTTCCGCTCCGACTTCGCCATCAAGACCGAGTCCTCGGCCTCGTCCTCACTCTCCAGACCGTCTTCGGTCAGATTCACATTAGGCGCGACGGTGGGCGTGGGTTGGACGCTGACTGCGGGCGGAGCGGAGAACGGGACAAACTTCTCGCCATCCCAGCGGAATCCCTTGCTGTCCACACCGTGCGGTGGCGTCAATTGCAGTCGGCCATCGGCCAGTCCCCAAGACCCGTAGGCGGCCGTGTGCTCGGGCAACGCGAAGCGGTCCAGTTGCCCCGCGGAAACGAGATGATAGGCGATGGTTTCCTGTTTGGAGAAACCGCCATACCCGCCAAGCAGGAGCGTCAAATAACCATATCTAGTTCCGGCGAGCTTCTGCTGAAACACATTCTGGGAGCGCCCGGTAGTGTTTTCCGCGAGGAAGAAAAAAGCTTCGCGATCGTTCCAGAAGACAGTCGTCTGCGATACGTGCTGGCCCACGGAGTACTGTTTTGGCCATAGAACAAATGTTGCAACCGCGACCGCAAACAGCGCCATGACCACCAGAATCGAGATTGCTTTTTGCTTCCCCAATGGATGCTCCCTTGCACAGCACAGTAGCATGGCCGGCGAGCGGGAAGCAGAGTACTTTGGTGAGCGAATAGCTATCGTCCGTAAGTCATTCTAAGACTTACTCAAGAGCCGGTCAGCGGCGACAAATACAAAGAACACGACCGAAATCACCCCATTCATGGTGAAGAATGCCGCGTCGAGCTTGCTGAGATCGTCGTGCCGCACCAGCGTGTGCTCATAGAGCAAAAGCGCAGCCACGACGATGACTCCAACCACCGCCAGCTTCCCTAAGCCGAAGGTAACGACCAGCGCAACGAGAAGTCCGAGCATCACGATGTGAAACAAGCGGGCGACGACAAGCGCATTCTTGATCCCAAGAAAACGCGGCAGCGAGTGCAAGCCGTGGCTGCTGTCGTATTCATGATCCTGACAAGCGTAGATCACGTCGAATCCGCCGACCCAGAACGTCACCGCAGCCGTGAGCAGCAGTATCCGCGGATCGAGCGCCCCCCGAACCGCGATCCACGCGGCTGCCGGAGCAATGCCGAGAGCGAATCCAAGAAATAGATGCGACCAGCGCGTGAATCGCTTGCTGTAGGAATACAGAAGGATGACCGCCAGCGCCACCGGCGAAAGCATCAGCGTCAAGCGGTTCAACTGCGAAGCGGCTAGAACAAAAACTCCGCACGAGACCAGAACGAACGCACTCACGAACGACGGCGTCAACAGTCCGACGGGCAGAGCGCGAGTAGCGGTGCGAGGATTCGCCGCGTCAATCGAGGCGTCGGCCAGCCGATTGAAGGCCATCGCAGCCGAGCGCGCCGAGACCATGGCGACCACGATCCACCCCAGTTGCCGCCACGCGGGCAAACCTCCAGCGGCGAGCATGGCTCCGCAAAACGCAAACGGGAGCGCGAAAATCGAGTGCTCCCACTTAATCATCTCCAGCGTGATCTTCAGATTTCGGAGAAAACCCACAGCACAATTGTAAAGCAGTGGTTAGTTGATAGTGGTCGTGGTCAGTGGTCGGTTGCCAGAAAAACGAGGGCACGGGTTCACCTGACCACTGGCCACTAGCCACTGTCCACTACCCCTCCCACCAGCGGCACAAAACGGCAGCCTTCGAGAATTCTGAACTCGGGCTGTCCGCTAACTTTTCGGATTAACTCCAGCTCCTGGCTGGAAGGCGGTCCGATCGGCGCCATCATGCGTCCGCCTTCGCGCAACTGAGCGAACAGAGCTGGCGGCATCTCAAGTGTGGCGGCAGAAACAAGAATCGCATCGAACGGCGCGTACTCCTCCCAACCCTGTCTGCCATCGCCGACTTTGATTTTGACGTTGCGATATCCCAAGCGCTGCAGCGTACTTTCCGCCGAGGCCGCCAGTGGCGCGTGGCGTTCCACCGAATACACCTCGGCCGAGAGCAGCGAAAGCAGTGCCGTCACGTAGCCCGAACCGGTGCCAACTTCGAGGACGCGATCCGTAGCCTGAAGCGCGAGGTGCTTAAGCATCGTGGCCACGATATAAGGCTGTGAGATAGTTTGCTCTTCACCGATGGGCAGCGGGTGATCTTCGTAAGCGTCCTGCCGAAAACTCTCCGGCACAAACTCGTGCCGCGGCACGCTGCGCATCGCGTCGAGCACGCGCAGGTCGCGGATGCCGCGCTCGACAAGTTGCGTGCGCACCATGGCTTCGCGCCGCGTTCGGCAATGGTCGCGCTGGGAAGTAGAGTCCATGGGCCCTCAAAGCCGCCTTCCCTCGTGTAACCCGTGGTAAACCCTTTTTGTGAACGCGCGCTAGTACGGCCCGATGATCCCGCCAATATCGCGTCCAGTGGGAGGCCCTGACCGTGCCTTTCTGTCTTGCGCTTCGATCATGTCGAGATACTTATAAGCCGAGCCCGTATTGAAAAGCACAACCGTATCTTCGGCGCGGAAGAAGCCGCTCGCCCGCAGCTTCCGATACGCAACGAGCGATGCCGCTCCTTCGGGCGCGGCGAACACGCCTTCCGCGCTGGCCCAGTGCCGCGTCGCTGCGAGGATTTCCTCGTCGGTTGCCGTGACCGCGGTGCCCTGGCTCTTTCTAAGGATATCGAGAATCAGATAGTCGCCATACGCCTTAGGCACGCGCAGGCCGGAGGCAAAAGTCGCCGCGCCCACCCACATTTCGGAAGCGCTCTTCCCTGCCTCCCACGCCTTCACAATCGGCGCGCATCCGGCGGCCTGCACAGTAATCATCTTCGGACGCTCGGAGCCGATCCAGCCCAGTTCCTCCATCTCATCGAAAGCCTTCCACATTCCGATCAGGCCCACGCCGCCGCCCGTCGGATAAATGATGCCTTGCGGAAGTTTCCAGCCCAGTTGTTCGGCAACCTCGTAGCCCATCGTCTTCTTGCCTTCGACGCGGAACGGCTCTTTGAGGGTCGAGACGTCGAACCATCCTTCGTTATTTCCTGACAACCTCTCGTTATTTATGCGTTCGGCAACCAAGCGCCCACAATCGCTGATCAGACCGTCGACCAGAGTAACGTGCGCGCCGTAGTAGTCGCATTCCATGCGATTCGCGAGAGGCACATCTTTCGGCATGAATATGTGCGCTTCGATTCCCGCCGCTGCCGCATACGCTGCCAGCGCGCCCCCAGCGTTTCCGGCGGAAGGAGCGGCCAGCTTCTTCAGACCATAGTGTCGCGCCATGGTCACGGCAGCCGACATGCCGCGCGCTTTAAACGATCCAGTAGGATTCAGGCCTTCGTCCTTGATGAACACATTCGAATACTCGCGGCTGGCGAGCATGGGAGTGAATCCCTCGCCCAGCGTGACCGGCGTGGCATCCGGGAGAACTTCGGCATAACGCCACATGCTGGCCACACGGCCCGATGAATCTTCCGGACGCAACTTCCCTTTCAGTCTGGCAAGATCGTAGCGGACGTAAAGCACGCCGCCATCTTTGGGGCAAACATTCTGCGGTCGATCGGCGGAGAGATGTTCTCCGCAGCGAGTGCATTCAAGGTAAGAAATTCGCATCGAGGGAATCAGTTCTTGAGTTTCACGATTTTGGTAACTAGTTCGTTCACTTTGTCTTCCGAGGCAGCCTCTGCGTCAAAAGACAAGATATAGGCATTCCGAAATGTTGAGTACATTCCTCGGTAGTACTTCCGCCCAGCGGGTACGTGTTCTTCCAGAATCGCACCTGTGAACCGCACTCCTCCGATAGTGATTGGGAATTCTTCCCGCACTGAAGCAAGACCCTCTCTTTCCAATTGATGACGGACGCTTCGTACGTATTGAGTTAAGGACTGCAATTGTGGGTACTTACTCAGGGAGTCTGCTAATACAGCAAAGGTGTAGGTATCTTCCCATTCAGCCGGTTTTACCAGTGCTTGCATGAGACGAGCACGTTCGCCATCGGTGTTCACTAAAGGATTTAGCTGAAGAGTCGCATTTGGTGCATCGACGCTTAGTCCGAAGAATGAGTTCATGTAGCGATTCCCACTCACGGTTCCGCTGGCGGCGACAGCAGAAATATCAGTAGGCTTCTTGCTCTGGGCCGCGACCATGGTCACCAAGGCGCCGAATATCAACACAATTTTCATGGTTCCGGTTCTCATGCCACAAGTCTATTCCAAAGCGGAAACGGATCGAAATAGAAATCACAACCGTTGCAACCAAGTGTCTTCTCAGATCTCCGGAACTACTGCGCGCCGGTACTCCATCACGCTCGTAATCTTTTCAGCATCTCATTCGCTCGCCGGAACCGCGACTCGGAGTTCAAACGCGCCGTTCCCACCGCTGTGGATCGCGACTTCCGTGAAAACACGCGATTACTACAAGGGCGCTAATTTCGACGCGGAAGAAAAGTCCGTAAGGGAATTTACGCAGACGTGCACGATGCACATCTCGAAAAACGATCGGGAACTGGTGGGGGTTCTCCCGCAAACGGAGGACAGCAGCTTCAACTTCTTCGCGAAAACGCATTCCAAGGCCGGGATGCCTGGCTTCGTACCAATCCTGAGCGTCCAAGAGTTCAGCACGCGCAGGTGGAGTAAAGATTACTTGCATCGCTACGGGCGGCGGCGATCCAACTCAGCGCGCATCTGTTCCCAGGTAACGGCTTGGGCTCGATCCTGGTCGAGACTGGACAGCCGCCGGGCTAGTTCCGCTTGTTGTGCTTCTGGCAGAGGAATCTCCGTATCGCGTAGACTGTCCCAAAGCTGGCCTATCAACGCAAGGCGTTCTGCGGGGCTAAGCCGCGCGAGTTCGTCAGAATCAAGGTGTTGCATACCCCTTAACCTACCTCTTTCCGATGCGCCAAACAACCCCTAAGCCGATACTCGTTTCAGCATCTCATGTGCCTGCCGAAACCAAGGCCGCTCCCGCCGCCGCAGATAACCAGGCATAGTCGGCTTCTTATCGAGCACTTTTTGCGCCCACTCGCGGGCTTCGGCGTTGCGTCCCCCGGAGGCCAGCAGATCCGCGAAATTCAAGTACGTCTCCGACAACGTCGAGGTGATGGTTACCCGCCGGAAGAGCGCCTCGGCCTTTTCTTTTTGTCCGGTCTGCGCGTAGGCGTGGGCAAGCAATCCAGCGGCGCGCTGGAAATCGTAGTCGGGCTCTTTCGCAACGACCCGCTCCAAGTCGGGCAATGCGGCTGCGGCGTCGCCTAACTGGATGGCGCAAACTCCGCGCCGGTAAAAGGGATCGGGCGTATCGGCGCGCGCGGCAATAGCCTTGTCGAATGCGGCTCGCGCCGATTGGAACTTGCCGTCGTCCATATAAAGGTCGCCGAGCTCTTCATAGTTCCCAGCCGACGGATTGTCGTGAATCGCTGCTTCCAGTTGACCAATGCGCTTGCGCCGCGGAAACACCTTGAACGACTGTCCCACCAGTCCAATGTCGGGAAGCGCCTCGACGGCAAGATAGACAATCGCACCGAGCGGGCCGAGAAACAGGATGATAAAAATCCAATAGGTATCGGGCCGCCGACGGATGAAGTGGACGATTGCCAGTCCCTGGAGAATGATGCCCCACGGATACAGAAGATAGCTTAGAAATCCCATGACGGTATTAATCCTAGCGTGAGCTTACACATTTGTGGAAGATGGAGAAAGTGACTTCCGGGTAGCTGCGCGGTACGAACTCCGCGCGCCGAGACGCGGCTAGCCGCGTCTCTACCAGAGAGCAAGGCCAGGAGCGGTGATGTCGGTCGAGAACAGTGGGGAGCAGGATCGCGAACAAGCGAGCGACGAGCAGCAGATTCTGGCGCTGCACGAAGCTGGAGACCGGGCGCTGATGCGCGCCGATCTCACCGTGCTGGCGCGGATCTTCGCCGACGACTACGTGCAGTACAACGAGGCAGGCAAGGCCTTCACGAAGCAGGATGTCCTGAACAACTTTCGAACGGGGGCGATCCGTTATCCATCGATTGTTTCAACCGGACGCAAAATTCGCGTGTTCGGCGACACCGCAG
>CAVRNL010000038.1:0-119903 GCA_963722485.1 uncultured Acidobacteriaceae bacterium | reverse complement strand
GCCCTGAGGGAATGGCGATCATCGCCAACACCACCACAATCGCTAATACCAGCGCGGCATCCGTTGATCGTGAGTACGCCCTAGAACTCCAGGCCCAAGGTTGCAATCTGTTTTTCACGAGGACCCTCCTGCGTTGCAGCACAACCCTGAACGACATCTCGCCCAATCTCGAGAGCGAGACCACGTTTTCTTATGACACAATCGAAGGCCAGCCCATCGCCAACGGCGATCGGAGAAGCGGCCACGTCACTGGGCTATAGCCAGAGCGCATTGGTGGTAGCGTCGTTCGCGGAGTTCATTCGCGGACTGGGATACCAGGCCATCCCCAGCATCAACGACACGGCGCAGAGCGTGCCCTTCGCCATCGATGCCGGACTCGGCGAATTGAGCCGGTTGAATAAGTTGGTAACGCCTGAATTTGGCGCGGCGGTGCGATTGTGCAAGGTGTTCACCGACATGCCGATGGCGTGCGACTCGCCCATCCGGTCTGGCGTGGAAGACCTATGTCGGCAATGCAAGCGATGCGCGGAGGCCTGTCCATCGCGCGCCTTGTCTTTCGACGACGAACCCAGCTTCAACACGCGTGGCCCATGGAACAACCCGGGGCATAAAGCCTGGTTCGATTTTCCGAGCGTGTACGTCTCGCCCCGTCCTGACCGGTGAAAGTAGCTGGTTCGCCTTCAAGAACTACAACCCGCGGTGTGCCCGGTGTATGGTTTCTTGGGGCATAGTAATGAAGGAGGTTAGCCATGACCATCACTCTTGACATCAGACCGGAGACCAAAGAAGAGCTGGCTCGACAGGCCGCCACACACAGATTGGGAGTTGGGGCCTATGCCGCAAGTCTGCTCGAAGAGGCGGCCCATGCTGCGTCAATCTATGAACCTACCTGAGCCCGTGATCATGACCATCTCTGCCTTTGATCCCTTGGCTTAGCGAGACGACCATCCAATCGGCGAATGTCCCCTTCATCCACACGGAGATTCCATCCCTTGCCGTTCTTTTCCACCCAAACCAGGGAACCTGTCTTAGAGCCGCCGCTAACGGGTATGTGGCTTCTATTCCCGCGGTGAAGGAGAGTTGGGGCGGCCAGACCGTCAAGCAGATTTTCCGGGTCATATGCCTGGCACGATTTCTTCATTGAGCGCATTAAGTCTTAGGCAGCGGGAGTTTGGAAACGGTGGCTTCGGCGGTGGCGCCCTCCGTACCTTGCGGCAGCACTGTCCTTGATGCAGATTCACCAGGCTTCCAGGTTTCGTCGGGATTCGTGGAGAGCAACGGCCAGCCTTTCGAGAGCACAAAGCGTAGCCAGGCTCCGGCCATCTGCGACTGTCCCGAAGAAGGCGGGCATCCAGTGGAAAGGGTGGCACGGCTTCCGGCGCGGGCTGGCATCGAACCTGAATCGGTTGGGAGTGGATGATTCAGTGATTCAAGCAATCCTGCGCCACTCCAACGTGGCGGTCACGCAGCGGTGCTACATCAAGACGACTTCACAAGATGCAGTTCTCGCGATGCAAAAGCTTTCAAGTCGCGTGGCGGAGATCAAGTCGTCGGCTCATCTGATGGATATTGATCCGAATCAGGTGGTGCAGTGAAGCGGGATTGCGGACACCGGCCGGACATTTTGTTCGCTAGTTGTTCTCTGCAGCGGGGAATTTCGACCTAGAAGGCGGAGTAGGGGAGCTCCGGAAGTGCCTTCATTTGAAGAATCTGGCGGAGAGGGAGGGATTCGAACCCTCGATACAGGTGTTAGCCCGTATAACGGTTTAGCAAACCGCCGCCTTCAGCCTCTCGGCCACCTCTCCGGCGTTTACAACCAAACGCTTGCAGGGCTACCAAACGCACCCACTGCATAATTGCTGTACCCTGACATCCTGTACACATGCGTCCGGGGTGAACGCATGGCCAGAATTCAACGGGACTACATCTACGAAGATCTGGCGCATTCTTCGTTCGGTGCCGACTCACGGAAATTATAGACGGGCAGATCAAGCGTGTACAGCGTTCGGAGCGGTTCGCTTCGGTGAAGAAGAAGGCAAGCATTATCCAAGCGCTTCAATATCAAGCTTGACAAGCCGACTACCCATGCCCTCGCCGCGCAGGCAACCTGGGCGGGCAACGCGGGCGGTGGCCCAGGTTAGCGCGCCCATCCTCAATCGCGAGGTGATCCGTGCAAGGTCTGCTCGGGCGGCAATGTTATGCGGGTGATTGCAGCCCAACTCTCGGGAAGGCGTGCCACGCATTACAGCAACTCAGGCGATCGCTTCCAGCGCCGCCTTCAGATCCCCTCTTAAATCATCCACATCTTCCAGCCCTATATTCAGGCGCACGATGCGGTGCCCATAGTCCGGACGACCGCGAGTGGCATGAAAGTCGTACGCCACCGCCAGACTCGTTACTCCCGCCCAGCTGTATCCGATCTCAAACAATTCCAGCTTGTCCACGAATCCCCGAACCTGCTCTTTGCCGAACCGTGGCTGAAACACAATCGAGAACACGCCCGTCGATCCCGTGAAGTCCCGCTTCCAGAATTCATGTCCCGGACAAGACGGCAGCGCCGGGTGCAGCACCCGTTCAATCTCCGGACGCTCACTCAGCCAGCGCGCCAAAGTCAGCGCCGCATCTTCAATCGCTTTCAGCCGCACCGCCAGTGTCTTCAGTCCGCGCAGCGCCAGACTGCAATCGTCCGGAGAAGCCGCGCATCCCACCAGTTGATGCGTGGCGCCTAACTGTTTCCACGCCGTCCGCTCGCGCGTTGTGATCGACCCCAGCAATAAGTCGCTATGCCCGCCGGCGTACTTGGTGAGCGCTTGCATGGTTACGTCCACGCCGTGCGCGAACGCGTCAAAATACACCCCCGCCGACCACGTGTTATCCATCGCAACCATCGCCCCGGCGCCATGCGCCGCTGCTGCGATCGCCGGCACATCCTGCACTTCCATGGTGATCGACCCCGGACTCTCGCACCATACCATCCGCGTGTTCTTGCGAAATAAAGTCTGAATCCCCGCCCCAGCTTCCGGAGCGTAGAAACCAACTTCCACGCCGAACCTCCGTAGAACCTGCACCGCGAACTTGCGATTCGGCGTGTACACGCTTTCCGGGATCAAAACGCGATCCCCCGCTTTCAGAAACGCCAGATTGATCAGCGAAATCGCACATTGCCCGCCCGGAGTGATCAGCGTGTGGAACCCTCCCTCCAATTCGCAAATGCGCGCCGCCAGCTCCAGCGTCGTCGGAGTTCCATAAAGCCCATAGGTGTACCCCACCTCATATGGATCCCAATCATCCTTGACCGACGCCGCATCCGGAAACAAGACCGTTGATGCGCGTTGCACCCCCACCGACAGTGACCGGAATCCTCCCGGTGTCTTCGCGTCCGAGTGAATCAGTTTCGTCTTCCAGTTCTTGGCCATAGCGAAAAGTCTAAATCACGCACCGGTTGCCAGCGTCTCGCGCCGTCCCTCGCCGCCGCAATCGATGCCTGCGGTATAGCATCTATTATCTATGCCGAAAAAACGCGCCCCTTCCGCCAAGCAAGCGGAGCCTTCCGTAAGACTCTCTGCCAGAGGAGCTGCTCGCCTGCAAGCCCGCCACCCCTGGGTCTATCGTTCGGATATAAACTCGGACGTCGATATCACCGACGCAAACGCCGTACCCCCCGGCGCGCTCGTCCGCGTTTTCGACCAGAGTGGCAAGTTCCTCGGCACTGCGCTCTACAGCTCTTCATCGCAGATCGCCATCCGCATGATCTCCCACGGTTCGGTGGCCGATCTGCCCGTTCTGGTCGCCGAGCGCATTCGCGCCGCCATCGCTTACCGCAAGGAAATGGACCTTGTCTCCAATACCGACGCCTACCGCATCGTTTTCAGCGAAGCCGATTTTCTCCCCGGCCTCATCGTCGATCGCTATAACGACGTGCTCACGCTGCAAATCCTAACCCAGGCGATCGACGCCGCACCTGTGCGCGAAGCCATCCTGCAGACCTTACGCGACGAATTGCACCCCGCCGGAATCGTCGAGCGCGTCGATCCTCGCATTCGAGAACTGGAACAATTGCCGCCGCTGCCGTCGGGCTTGCTTTGGGGAGAGAAGAGCTCGACCGAAATTCGAATGAACGGGGTAGCTTTTCACTACGACGGATTAGAAGGCCAGAAAACCGGCGCCTTCCTCGATCAGCGCGAAAACTACGCCGCCGCCGCTGCCTACGCGCACGGCGAAGCTCTAGACGCTTTCTGCTATCAAGGAGGATTCGCGCTGCATCTGGCCACGAAGTGTTCGGCCGTCACCGGAATCGACAGCTCGCGCCCGGCGCTGGAGATGGCGGAAAAGAACGCGACGCTGAACGGCCGCGAAGTGGAGTGGATCGAAGCCAACGCCTTCGATCTTCTGAGAGACTACGCCGCCGCCAACCGCCGCTACGACACCATCGTTCTCGATCCGCCCGCCTTCGCCAAAACCAAGCGCGACCTCGACAAAGCCCTGCGCGGCTACAAGGAACTCAACCTCCGCGCCATGAAAATGCTGCGTCCCGGAGGAATCTTGGTCACCTGCTCCTGCTCCTTCCACGTCAGCGCTGCGGACTTCCTCAAAGTCGTAGCAGACGCCGCCCAGGATGCCCACAAATCGCTGCGCGTCCTAGAGAAGCGCGGCGCCTCCAGAGATCATCCAATCCTGCTGAATGTGCCCGAGACGAGCTACCTCCAATGCTTGATATTGAGTGTAAGCGATTGAATAATAACGATATAAAATAGTTGACAAGACTACACTCATATTTTATGCTGTGATCATACTAACGACAAATCCGGGAGCTCCGAAAGCTCCGGTTTGAATTTCAAGTAGGAGGATTTAGGTTATGACTTTGCTTACCCGTTGGGACCCGTTCCGTGAGTTTGTCACTCTGCAAGACCGCATGAACCGTCTGCTCCGCGACCCTCGTGGGCCGGAAGGCCAGGATGAATCTCTGACCACGACCGCATTCGCTCCGCCCGTCGACGTTTACGAAGACGAGCACCACGTCACATTGAAGATCGAAGTGCCCGGAATCGACGAGAAAGACATCGACGTGCGCATCGAGAACAACACGCTCACCGTCCATGGGGAGCGCAAGTTCGAGAAGGAAGAGAAAGAAGAGAACTACCGCCGAGTGGAGCGTCAGTACGGCAGCTTCACCCGCACCTTCACTCTCCCAAACACCGTCGACCAGGAAAGCGTTCAGGCCGACTATGACAAGGGCGTGCTGAAGATCAAGCTGGCCAAGAAAGAAGAAGCGAAGCCCAAGCAGATCAAAGTAAACGTGACTAGTGAAAAGCAGGGCACCCAGAAGACGCTGGAGTCGAAAGCCCCCAGCAAAGCCGCCTAAGCAGTGCTCACGTAGGGGCGGACGCATTCGTCCGCCCAGCAATGCTCACGTAGAGACGGCCGCCCTCGGCCGTCCAGCGATGCTCACGTAGGGACGGCCGCCCTCGGCCGTCCAGCCCGGCGAAGCCCGGCAGATGTAAACTCAGCGGGAGGCGAGAACCAGCGCCTCCCGTTCTATTTTGTATTTTGGTAATTGGGTAATTTTGTAATTTAGAAGGCGGAGCGGCGGAAGTCGAATTACCAAATTACCCGATTACAAAATTACAAAATCAGGGAGTTAATCCATGCCCATCCGTTGGGACAAATTCACCGTAAAAGCCCAGGAGGCCGTCCACCGCGCAAACGAGCTCGCCTCCGAGCACGGCAATTCCGAGCTTGCCCCGCTCCATCTGCTGGCCGCGTTAGTCGAAGACAAAGAAGGCATCGTTACGCCCGTGCTCGAAAAAATCGGCATTGGGCCGCAGGCCGTGCTCAGCGACCTCTACAAAGAGATTGAAAAGCTGCCCAAAGTCTCGGGCAGCAGCGGCGCGCAGCAGCCTGCGATGTCATCGCAGATCAATCAGGTTCTCGAGAACTCGTTCAAAGAAGCCGACACCTTCAAGGACGAATACGTCTCCACCGAGCACATGCTGCTGGCCCTGACCGCTCTCAAGCGCGATCCCGCGCAGGAGCTGATGGCGCGCCACGGCGCGACCCACGACGCGATCCTGAAAGCTCTCACTGCGGTCCGAGGATCGCAGCGCATCACCGACCAGAATCCGGAAGCGAAGTATCAGGCGCTGGAGCGTTATGCCCGCGACCTGAACGAGCAGGCGCGTCGCGGCAAGCTCGATCCCGTGATCGGACGCGATGAAGAAATTCGCCGCGTAGTGCAGGTGCTTTCGCGCCGCACAAAGAACAATCCGGTGCTCATCGGCGAGCCCGGAGTGGGCAAGACGGCCATCGTCGAAGGCCTCGCGCAGCGCATCGTCTCCGGCGACGTGCCCGAAGTCCTGAAGAACAAGCGCGTCATATCGCTCGATTTAGGATCTATGCTCGCCGGCGCGAAGTATCGCGGCGAATTCGAAGACCGCCTGAAGGCCGTCCTAAAAGAAATCGAAGACTCGCAGGGCCACATCATCCTCTTCATCGACGAGTTGCACACGCTGGTCGGCGCCGGCGCCGCCGAAGGCGCGATCGACGCTTCGAACATGCTGAAGCCCGCCCTTGCCCGCGGAGAGCTGCGCGCTATCGGCGCCACCACGCTCAACGAATATCGCAAGTACATCGAGAAAGACGCCGCGCTCGAACGCCGCTTCCAGATCGTTTTTGTGGGCGAGCCAAATGTCGAAGACACCATCGCCATCCTGCGCGGGCTGAAGGAAAAATACGAAGTGCATCACGGCGTGCGCATCAAAGACTCCGCCATCGTCGCCGCCGCGACCCTCTCGCATCGCTACATTTCCGATCGCTTCCTGCCCGACAAAGCCATCGACCTGATCGACGAGGCCGCCGCCTCGCTGCGCATCCAGATCGATTCCATGCCCACCGAAATCGATCAGCTCGAACGCCGCGCCACGCAACTGGAAATCGAAAAGCAGGCGCTGAAAAAAGAAGACGACCCCAATTCGAAAGAGCGCCTGGCCCACGTAGAGAAAGAACTGGCCGGCATTCGCGAACAATCGAACGCGCTCAAAGCCAAGTGGAAGCAGGAGAAAGACCTAATCGCGAAAGCCCGCGCCCTGAAAGAAAAACTCGAGCAGCTAAGAATCGAAGAAGCCGCGGAAGAACGCAAAGGAAATCTGGAGCGCGTGGCGCAGATCCGCTATGGCCTCATCCGCAACACAGAAGAAGAGCTGAAAAAAGTCACCGCGCAAATCGACAGCAAGACCGGTCATCGCATGTTGAAAGAAGAAGTCGATGAGGAAGACATTGCCCGCATCGTCTCCAAGTGGACCGGCATTCCGGTTTCCAAGATGCTCGAAGGCGAAGTCAAGAAGCTCATCAACATGGAAGACCGCCTGCGGCTGCGCGTCATCGGACAGGACGAGGCGCTCGAACGCGTAGCCAACGCCATTCGCCGTTCGCGCGCCGGACTGAGCGATCCGAAGCGGCCGATCGGCTCCTTTATATTCTTGGGGCCAACCGGCGTCGGCAAAACCGAACTGGCGCGCGCACTTGCCGAATTTCTTTTCGACGACGAGCGCGCCATGATCCGCATCGACATGTCCGAATACATGGAGAAGCATGCCGTCTCGCGTCTCATCGGCGCGCCTCCCGGATACGTTGGCTACGACGAAGGCGGACAGCTCACCGAGGCGGTGCGGCGTCATCCCTATGCCGTCGTGCTCTTCGACGAAATCGAAAAAGCGCATCCCGACGTTTTCAACATCCTGCTGCAGATCATGGACGACGGCCGCCTCACCGACGGCAAGGGCCGCAAGGTGGATTTCAAAAACACAGTCATCATCATGACCTCGAACCTTGGCTCGTCGTATCTGCAGTCGGAAAATATTCGCTCCGCCGACGGCTTCGAGCAAGCCTCAAAGCACGTGATGGAGGCGCTGCACGGCCACTTCAAGCCCGAGTTCCTCAATCGCGTGGACGACATTGTCATCTTCCATCCGCTCGGCAAGGAACAGTTGGTCAAGATCGTCGAGCTGCGTCTCGAAGATCTGCGCCGCATGCTGACCGACCGCAAAATTTCTCTGGAACTGACCGACGCCGCCAAAGAGCTGCTCTTCACCGAAGGCTACGATCCGAACTTCGGAGCGCGTCCGCTGAAGCGCGCCATTCAGAAGCTGGTGCAAGATCCGCTGGCGCTGAAAATCCTGGACGGCGAGGTCCTGCACGGCGACCACGTGATAGTGGATGCCGATAAGAAAGCGGGCAAGATGACGTTCAAAATCGCCGAGCGCGTAGGGGACAAAATAGTGGGAGCGAAGAAGTAGAGTTTGTGCTCGTGTAGGGACGGCCGCCCTCGGCCGTCCAGGCCGAGCGCAGCTCGGCGGTTGCCTGCGGCCACGGCAACTCTGGATTCGCTATTAGCGTTCCCGTCCGGCGCGCGCGTTTTTGTGTTACCCTTCCTGCCTTGATTTTTTCGCCGAGAAACTGGCCGGCGAGAAAATCCGATTCCCGTTTTTTCCAGGAGGCCCTTCGTGAAACGTCCACTAGTCGCGCTGATGACGCTGATGTGTATCGCATTCACCATTGCGTTTCTTCCCGCCACCAGACCCGTGCAAGCCGGCAGCGCCCAGAATGCGTACTCGGAAGATGCCAGCGACCTTACCAAAGCTCAGAATTATTGCGTCAAGAGGGGCGGCGAAGTCGATATTCGCACCCCCTTCTACAACACCAACGACGTCGAGCAGAACTGGTTCCGTCTCGCCGGCGACCGCCAATTCTGCAAATTCACCTCCAAAAAAGATGGGTCTAGAATTCACGTGCTGCTCTCGACGCTCTACACCGACCAGCCCACGCTGGCGGCGCTGGCCTATTACGCCGAGGTTCCGTACAGCGGCAATTGCAACGGCAATCCCGCATCCTGCTACTGCTCCCAGCTTGGCGGAACCGATCTGTTTGGTGGAATCAACCTGAACGGCGGTGGGTGGGTGCAGAAGTCGGACCCGGTCGATACCGTGCTTGAGGCCTGCATCTTCCCCGATATGTCAACGATCGATTCCTGGGGATTGACCTATCACCAGGCTGGAATCATTCGCGGAAAAAATCTGGACAGGGTGCTGCGGTATAAAAACCCATACGGCACCAACTGATTGCGGCTCGGAAGGGCACGGCTGAATCCGCGCCCTTCCCAAAATCCAGCCATCGCCATTTGTAAGGCCAGCGTTAGTTCTCCAGTAACTGCTTCACGACAGCGACATCGTCGTTAAGATGCGGAGTCATGCCTGCCGCTTGGGACTGCGCTGCACGGGCCGCTTCCGCCTGTCCCCCAAGCTCAAGGGCTTGTGCGAGGAGCAGATAACCGACAGGCGTCGGTTGAAGTTCGACTGACCGTTCGTAATCCTCGGTAGCCTGGGCGATGTTACCCGCTCGCTGTGCCAGCAAGCCCAGCCCGCGATAGGCCGGAGAATTGCCAGGCTGCACCTTCAGCGTGGCTTCGAACTCTTGTTTCGCGACGTCATATTGTTTCAGCGCATAGTGCGCGTATCCGCTGTTGACTCGCGCCATCGCCACCCAATAGGGATTGCTTGTGAACTGCGGCACTTTGGCATAGCCCTCGAGAGCGGCCTGATAGTTGCCGTGCATCTGCTCGTAGGTTGCGATGTCGAGTGTGGCGGTTGGATCGTTGGGCCGCAAGGATCGCGCCCGCTGCAGGTGCGGGAGGGCTTCGTCCGCCCTGCCCTCGGCAATCAACGCTGTCGCAATGCTATCCTCGGCGAGGTAGTTTCCCTCGGTGATTTCGAGAGTGTGGGTCCATAGTGTGAGATTGTCAGTCCAGAAACTGACCTGCCGATGAAGCGCAATTCCCAATGCCAGCAGAATGGCCGCAGCGGCAACGGCATACACCGCCTTGGGAATATGCCAAGCCTCTATCAGGTCCGCCGCGCCCCAGCAAACGATGACGAAAATTCCCAGCAGTGGAATATAGGCGTAGCGGTCAGCCATGGCCTGAACGCCAACCTGCACCAGTCCAATCATCGGCACCAGCGTTCCCAGAAACCAAAACCATCCTACAAAGTAAGGACGGCGCTGGCGGAAGATCACTGCGAGAGTGGAGACAGCGACGATAGCGCAGGCGGAGAGCGCGGCAGCAGTAACGTTGACCGAAAGCTCTGGATGCGGATACACGGGCGCAAGATGCAGCGGCCAGAACGCTTTTCCCAGATATTTGACATACGAAAGAGCCGCGTTTCCCAGGTGAATCCAGAGCGGGAGTTTCACCTGGGTTGCGTCGGTCTGCACTTTCATCGTGATGACCGCGCTCACCGCCGAGAGCGCAAACCATGGCACTTTCTCCCCAACCAAACGCCAGAACGACGGCTCGTGTGCCGTCGAGCGTGCCGGTTCGCCTTCGACTAAGTTCGTGGGCCCAAGACGACGCAAGGGCCAGTAGTCCAGCAGCAGCAGAGCAAACGGAAACGTAATCACCTGCGGCTTGGTCATCAGGCTCAAAGCATAGGCAAGAGTAACCGTCAGGTATCGTCCGAAACCAGGCCGGCGCGCGTACCATCCATACGCAGCCAACGCCAGGAGGAAGAAAAACATGCTTAGGACATTCTTACGTTCCGCGATCCAAGCCACCGACTCGACATTGATGGGATGCAGTGCGAACAGCGCCGCCACCATAAGGCTGCGCCAGGCGAAGCCAGTGGCACTCTCCAGAATCAAAAACAGGAGCACCGCGTTGGCCGCATGGAGCAGCACGTTGACGAAATGAGGGCCGGCCGGGTTCAACCCGAAAACCTGGCAATCGAGAGCATGTGAGAGCCAGGTGATCGGGTGCCAGTTGGAAGCCTCCGAGGTGTGGAAAGCCCAAACCACCGTATTCCATGTGAGTCCCGCGCGAACCTGGGGATTGTCGGTAACGTAAACGACGTCGTCGAAATTGAGAAATGGAGCGCGGGTAACCGGGTTATAGAGCGCAATCGTCGCCAGCGCAAGCCACAGGCAGAAAATCAATCGTCGCTTTTGCGGGAGTTGAAAAATGTAGGATTCAGCCGGGCGCTGGTTGTGGTTCTGCTCCAACGAGTCCATCGATTTCATTGCACCTTAGCGCATTGCAATGACGAAACGATAGCATGAATGAGACAACGGTTTCGCTTAAAAAGTACCCTCCGCAAGCTACGGTTTCGCTGCCTCAAGCTGTCTATGCGTTCGGGTCGACGACGGAGCCCATAAAGAGAATGTTGCCGCTCGTCTCGTCCCGGATCAGGAACAGGAATGGGCGGTCCACAATCATTTCGAATTCAGGCTCCGGGCGAGGTCGCATGGCCGACATCGCGCGCATTACGGTCATGGTTGCGGCGGCGGCTTCCGTACCTTCCTCATTCACCTCTGCCACCGCGCGATGCAGAACCTGATCGATCCAGACCGGCGGCGGCCCGTTCCGGATTCCTCCGAACTCGGCGCGCTCGCGATCGAATGCCCGCTCCATTCCAAGGTTGACGAGAGCGCCACGCAACTGGGCCGCATAGCTCATCTTGAAGCGCGGCAGTTGCACCGAGCCTTTCATCGGCGCAAGCTGCTTCGTCCAGTCTTCCCAACGAGCGGCGCCCAACAAATCCTGGAGCTTCTGCAGGCTGGAGTTTCGCGCTGGCAGCAGCACGTGCATCGCGATCCGGGATCCCTGATAGGGCAGCGCCACCGCCTGAAACTCCCGCCGTTCGAAATACCGGAACCTTCCCCGTTGCAGCATCCGGGGCAAAATCTTCTCTTTCCCCGAGCCGGTCGTAAACGGCCCGTCGCGAGTCCAGTCACGCTGAAATGGCTGTTCCCACAGGCCTTTGAAGTAAATTGCGTTAAGCGCGACCAAAAGCGTAAGCGGGTCGAGACTATCGACCATGTGCGGAATCTTGCCAGCAGTCTTGTCACTCACCCAGGCATTGATGCGACCAACGGCAGCGCCTGCCGTGAAGTCGACCTCTTCGACTTCAGCGTCATAGATTTCGTGGGCCCGCGTGCTGTACGCAGGGTCAACTTGAATGCTCCGATTGCACCACAGCGAATTGGAGATCAGCAGTTGCACTCCGGCTTCATGCGCTTCGAGAACCGTCCGCAGCCGCGCGACTACACTCTCCACGCCCGCGGAATCAAGGCCGGAAAGTTCGAGCGCACTAGCCATGCCGCTGCGAGTTTCGCCCCGCGCGCCGTCGTAGACCATGGCCAGGCAAAGCATCACGCTGCAGGGCGAGAAAAAAATGTTTGCCGACGGCTCTTGCCGGGCAAGCTCATGGAATAGTTTGAAGGTGAAACGAGTCTCCGGCGGAGCACTGCTTTCATCGGGAAGCGCGGCCGCGCCTTCCGGGTTGCCGCGGGTGAAGGGCCATCGCATCCAATCAACTCCGGCGGAGATCGTTGTATCTAAAATCCTCGAAGCGCCGCTGCCCTTCGGCTCGAGCCTTAGTGGACGGCCGGCTGTTCCGCCGGCGGGGCGGACTGCTTGTGGGTCGCTTTGTGCTCGCGCCGGATGGCTAGAAGATCCTTGTGAAGAAGATCAAGCGCATTCGAAGGAATCTCAGAACCCCACTCGTCGATTTCTTTTTCTTCCCAGTGGCCATTCAGCCGGAGAGCGGCGTCGGTCAAGTCCTCGGGAAACGCCAGGCGGTAAGCTCCTTCGCGCAGCAACACCCCGCCAATCTGGCGCCCAGTGTGCAGTTCGTAAATGCGCCGCGTCGAACTGCCGTCGCTATTAATGAACGCCAGCAGCACCTCGCCCTCCTCGCCATAGTCCGGACGGTAGAACCATGCCTGTGGCGCATCGGCCTTGGGACGCGCCCGTTTCCTCCCGGTAACCGTCACCACTTCCTGCTCCGGCTTCACTTCGTTCGCCGGATCGTAATAATAAATTCTCTGGCAAGATTCGCAGACCATGACCTTCTCGCCATTGCGCACTTCATTGTAGGTCTGCGGACGCAGCATCACCTGGCAGCCCATGCATTTGTGGTCGCGGGCTTCCGCCAGTCCGGTGCCGCGGAACTTCGCCACCCGTTCATAGTGACGAAGAATATCTTCCGAAATCCCGTGGCGCAGTCCGTCGCGCTTGGCGTTCCACTCGGCAAGCTTTTTCTGATCTTCGGCGGTAACCTTGCGCGCTTCCTCTTTTTCTTTTTCGATCTCGGCCATCTCCGCCTTGAGCTCCGCCTCCGCCGCTTTGACGTCTTTTTCGCGCGTCTCGACGTTGACCATCACCTCTAGGATGCGGTCCTCGTTGAGGCGTATCTCCTGCTCCGCAAACTGGATCTCGTGCAGAATGGCTTTGTACTGTTCGTTGGTTTTTACGTCGAGGGATTGGTCGCGATACTTGGAAATCTTGCCTTGCAGGTCTTTGATATTGGCTTCGAACTTCTTGCGGTTGGCTTCGTCGCCCTTGGCTGCGGTCCGCGCCTTTTCCAGGTGCGCCTTGGTCCCAGCCAGCTTTTGCTCGATCACTGCCACGCGTTTCGGCAGCGCGGCCACTTCTTCCCGCAGTCTGCGAATCTCTTTATCCGCAATCTGCAGTTCCAGCAATTTGTCGATATCAGGAAGCATCGGTCCAAGGCATCACAATAACGATTCTAGCATGTGTGGGGACGGGCCTTTGCCCCGTCATAGCCAATAACTCCCGAGGGTCAAGCCCAAAGTCCAGCCTCTTGACGCAATCTGGCGATGTCCTTGGTCGGCGCACTCCCGTAGAAGCGGCTGTATTCTCTGCTGAACTGTGAGGCGCTTAGATAGCCTACGCGCTGACTCGCAGTGCCGGCGTCCATCATTGTCGATAACATCAGACGCCTCGCCTCCTGGAGTCGCAGCACCTTTTGATAGTGCAGTGGGCTCATCGAAGTGACCGACTTAAAGTGCTCGTGGAAAGACGAAACACTCATGTGCACCAGCCCCGCCAGGTCTTCGACCTTCATGGGTTGAGAGAAGTTGGCGCGTACCCAGGAGATGGCCTTCGCAACGCGGTGGACGTTAGATTCTGCCAGGCCCATTTGAGCGACGCGTACACCAATGGGGCTGCGTAGTAGCCGGATCAAAATCTCATCGATCACAAGCGGGCCCAGTAGTTCAGCATCTCCGGGCTGCGTCAGACACTCCATTAACCTCGTCGCGGCGTTGACAGTGCTCGCATCGGCCGGAGTGACGTAAACGGCGCGCCTCTCCTGCACTGGAGGCAGACCATGCGGATATACTTTCAAGACCAGATCCGCAATCTTGCGCGCTTCGAGATCGAGCCTTAGAGCGAGGTAAGGCTCGGAATGGCTGGCTTGCGTGATCTGGGAAGCAACTGGCAGGGCAACGGAGAACACGATCATGCGCGACGCATCGTACTCGTAGACCTCTTGCCCCACGATGACGGTCTTCGCTCCTTGGGCGACGATGCACAACGAGGGCGACCGGACGGAATGAAAACATTCCGTGTTGATTCGTGAAAAGCGGCTGGCGTGCAAACCAGGAATACGCAGCTCAAAACTATCGTCGTGAGGTGCATAGGCGGCAATCAGGCGGGCCAATGTAGCCGTGTCTGTTTTGTTAGGGGCTGAAAGCTTGTCTGCCGGCCACGCAAGTGCAGGTTTGCCGTTGGTTTTCACGCCTTCGAGAATACCTCCTTTGCCATCATTGTAGCGCCCATTGCATCTGGGCTATAACGGCAACATCGAGCTTTGAATAGTACTTCTTCACGTCGCTGGCCCCGTACTTGGCGCGGAATCTCTCGACCACGGATGACACCTGTGTGGCGTCGGTGACAGAAACAACCTTGACTTCAGCCTCTGCGCCCCGCGCATCGATCCGAATCGTCGGGTTGTTGAGTACGTTCTTGTACCACTGTGTATCCGACCCCTGCACCGGCAGGAGGTAGAGCTTCTCGTCCTCCAATACGAACCAAACCGGGATTGAGATAGTGCGTCCTGACTTTCGGCCGGTCACAGCGATGTTAATCTCGCGATATCGGGAAAGGCGGTCTTTTAGGGCGTCGTTCCGCGTTGGCTTATTGCTCATCCAAATGTCCTTTATTTCCCGCGCGATATTGTTCGTCGCTGACCGGTTCCATCCACTCGACAACCTTCCCGTCGAGCTTCTCCTGAATGGCGATGTGCGTCATGGCCGTGGTCGGCGTAGCCCCATGCCAGTGCTTCTCCCCGGGCGCAAACCAGATCACATCACCCGGGCGGATTTCCTCAACCGGCCCGCCCCAACGCTGTGCCCAGCCGCAACCGGCCGTCACGATCAGGGTCTGACCGAGCGGATGCGTATGCCATGCAGTCCGCGCGCCCGGCTCGAAAGTTACGCTAGCGCCTTGAACCAGTGCCGGATCGGGTGCCTGAAATAGCGGATCGATCCGTACCGTGCCAGTGAACCACTCTGCCGGCCCCTTGACCGAAGGTTGCGAGCCAATTCTTTTGATGTCCATTTTCTGACTTCCTTTTCCTCGATTCACCTCTACAACTTGAGAGAAGCCATATCGATGGAGAAGCGGTACTTCACATCGGACTTGAGCAGTCTCTCGTAAGCTTCGTTGACCTTCTGGATTGGGATCACTTCGACATCAGCGGTGATGTTGTGCTGCCCGCAGAAGTCGAGCATCTCCTGGGTTTCGGCGATACCGCCGATGGGCGAGCCGGAGAGGCTGCGGCGGCGCATGATCAGACCGAATGCCGAAACCGCAAGCGGCTTCGAGGGCGCGCCGACGAGCGTGAGGTTGCCATCGCGGCGCAGGAGATTGATGTATGTGTTGATGTCGTGATCGGCCGAGACCGCGTCGAGAATGAAGTCGAAGCTGCCGGCCTGCTTCTGCATTTCGTCCGCATTGCGCGAGATAACGACCTCATCCGCTCCGAGGCGGAGCGCGTCCTCCCTCTTTTTCGGTGAAGTCGTGAACACAACCACGTGGGCACCGAGCGCGTGGGCAAACTTCACCCCCATGTGGCCCAGTCCACCCAGACCGGCTACGCCGACTTTCTTGCCCTTGGAGACGCCCCAGTGGCGCATGGGCGAGTAGGTTGTGATTCCGGCGCAAAGCAAGGGACCGGTTCCGGCGAGGCTGAGGTTCGAGGGGACGCGGAGAACGAACCTTTGGTCGACAACGATGCTGTCGGAATAGCCGCCGTACGTCACACCTCCCAAATGCTTGTCGGGAAAGTTATAGGTGAGGATGATGTTGGGGCAAAACTGCTCCAGACCCGCCTTGCACTCGGGGCAGGCGCGGTCCGAGTCGACCATGCAACCCACCGCGGCAAGGTCGCCGGGTTTGAACTTGGAGACCGCGGAGCCGGCCTTGGTCACACGGCCGACGATCTCGTGGCCGGGAACGCAAGGGTAGACGGTGGGCATCACGCCGCTCCACTCGTTGCGAACCTGGTGGAGGTCGGAGTGACAGATGCCACAGAACAGGATTTCAATCTGAACGTCGTCTTCGGTTGGATCGCGCCGCGCGATCGTGGTGGAGGCCAGCGGCGATGTCGCACTAGCAGCGGAATAAGCTTTCGCTTTGTACATGCAATTACCTTTCAGAGACCGGTCATCTTCTCAAGCTTTTCCGGATATCGAGCGCCTTCCACTTTGATCTTTGAGGCCGCGCTATCGATATCGCGGAGGTCATTGGCGGTCAACTCGATTGCCGCCGCCCTGATGTTCTCTTCGAGGCGGTTTAGTTTCGTTGTCCCTGGGATCGGTACAATCCATGGCTTTTGCGCGAGCAGCCAGGCGAGTGCGATCTGAGCAGGAGTCGCTTTCTTCCGCTTCCCAATGCTGCCGAGCAGGTCGATCAGCGCCTGGTTCGCCTTGAGAGCCTCCGGCGTAAAGCGGGGGAGCGTGCTGCGGAAGTCGGTGCTGTCAAATTTCGTGCTTTCGTTGATCGCTCCCGTCAGGAATCCCTTGCCCAGGGGGCTATACGGTACGAAACCGATCCCGAGTTCCTCGAGGGTCGGTATCACTTCCTTCTCGGGAGTTCTTGTCCACAGCGAATACTCGCTCTGAAGAGCGGTGATCGGCTGGACAGCATGTGCGCGACGGATCGTCTTTGCGCCTGCCTCGGAAAGCCCGAAGTGCTTGACCTTGCCTGCATGAATCAGTTCCTTCACGGCTCCCGCCACGTCTTCGATGGGCACGTTCGGGTCGACCCGGTGTTGATAGAGCAGGTCGATGGTCTCGACCTTCAGCCGCTTCAGCGAGCCTTCGACAGCCTCCTTGATGTGCTCGGGCCGGCTATTCACGCCCGCCGCTCCCGGCCGATGATCGCTGCCACTCAGATCGAATCCAAACTTGGTGGCGATCACCACCTTCCCGCGGAACGGAGCGAGAGCTTCGCCCACGAGTTCTTCGTTCCTGAACGGGCCGTAGACTTCGGCGGTGTCAAAGAATGTGATGCCGCGTTCCACGGCGGCATGGAGAAGTGAGGTCATCTCCTGCTTGTCTTTGGGAGGACCGTAGGAAAAGCTCATTCCCATGCAGCCGAGACCGAGAGCCGAGACTTCCAAATTGCTTTTTCCGAGTTTGCGTTTTTGCATTGTTTCTCCTTCGCTGCGAAGCTCCGTCTGCCTCAAAGCGCGCCGCAAGCCTAAGCATAGTTTCCTGAACCTTGGGCCTCTTGCCTATTTCGATGAAGTTCTTGCCAGATTCTCCGAAGTTTACCAGGTAAGTCATCCTGTTCTAGATGCCGCGCCGCCTGAGAGAGCACACAGCGGAAGTAGATTTTGGGAATGAACTTTGCGTAGGATGGCGAAAGCTTGGGCCCTATGGCACTCGTAATTGGCGCAAAACCCTGCCGACCCGGCAAGCCAGTTTGTGGTAGCCTGCGGAGTTTGGTCCGGTCAGGACCGAACCGCATGGAGGCCATCCTTGAAGCCGTTTATTTCCGCATTCTTCTTTTCGCTGTTTCTCTTGCTCATTACGTTCGCCCTCGCCAGACCCGCGCTGTGCCAGCAAGACAAAGCCAGTAACGTCCTCGTCGAGCGCGTCGGCGACACCGCATTCATTCAACTGCGCGCTCCCAGCTTCCAGGCACTGACGCCCCGGCAGCAGGCCTTGGCGTACTGGCTGACGCAGGCTTCGATCGCCATCGACCCGATTATTTACGATCAGCTATCCGCCTACGGTCTGCAGCAGAAACGCCTGCTCGAAGAGATCCTTGCGCATCCGAAGGGGATCGATCCGGCGGCAATCGCTAAGATCGCCGAATTCGCAAAACTTTTCTGGGCCAACCGCGGCAATCACAATGAGATGACGTCTCAGAAGTTTCTGCCCTCCTTCACATTTGAGCAACTGGAAAAAGCCGCGCTGATTGCGCAACACAACGGAGCTTTCCGGACGCCCTACGCCGATCTCCCTCCGCTGAACCAACCACCAGATGTGACACGGGAACTGGAGTCATTGCGAGCTTCGCTTTTCGATCCCGTGTTTGAGCCGATGACTACGGCGAAAAGTCCAGCGCGGGGAAAAGACACGATCCAGGCCAGTTCGAACACTTTTTATCCGGGCCTGAGTCTGGACGATCTAAAAGGATTTCAAGAAAAGTATCCGCTGAATTCGCGAGTGGTCAAAGCGGCGGACGGCAAGCTTACCGAACTCGTCTATCGCGCCGGCACGCCCGACGGCAAGTTTCCTCCCGGACTGTACGCCACGTTCTTGAAGCAGGCCAACGAATGCTTCGAGAAAGCGCGCGCCTACGCCGAACCCGCGCAAGCCGAGGCGATTGGTCATCTCATTCGCTTCTACCAGACCGGCGATTACGCGGACTGGGTGGCGTTCGGCACCGCCTGGGTGCAGAACGATGCCACGGTCGACTTTGACAACGGCTTCATCGAGGTCTATCGCGACGCCCGCGGCGCGAAAGGAAGTTCGCAGAGTTTTGTCACCATCACCGATAAGCCCGTCACTACCGCCATGAAGAAACTCGCGGAAAATGCCGCCTACTTTGAAGCGAAGGCCCCCTGGGACCCGAAATACAAGCGCGAGTCGTTCAAACTTCCGGTGGTAAAAGCAGTCGAAACCCTGATCGAAAGTGGCGACTTCACCGTGAGCACGATCGGCGACAATCTGCCCAACGAAAATGAAATTCACGAGAAATACGGCTCGAAGAATTTTCTGTTTACCGGAAGCAGCCGCGCCCTCGACGAAGCCACCGGCAAGACGGCCATCGCGGAGTTCGCCGCCGGCCCCGCCGAAGTCGAACGCGCTGCCAAGTACGGCACCGAAGCCAAGGATCTGATGACGGCATTGCACGAGGTCATCGGCCATGGCTCCGGCAAGCTGAGCGAACGCGTGAGCGGCGGAGCGCAACCTTTCCTGAAGGAATATTTCTCCACGCTCGAGGAAGGGCGCGCCGACTTGATGGCGCTGTGGAACGTGTGGGATCCCAAGCTGAAAGAACTCGGGCTGATCACGAACCAGGAAGAAGTCGCCAAGGCCATGTACGACAGCGCAGCGTTGGTCGCTTTGAGCCAACTGCGGCGCATTCCGCAAGGCGACACGATTGAAGAAGACCACGAGCGCGATCGGCAGTTGATCGCGCACTACATCGCCGACAAGGTTCCCGGCTCCATCGAACAGTTCACGCGCAACGATAACGCTAAGACATACGTTCGCGTGGCCGACTATCAGAAGATGCGTCATGGCGTAGGCATGTTGCTGACGGAACTCATGCGCATCAAGGCGGAAGGGGATTACGATGCCATCAAGGCCCTGGTCGATAAGTACGGAGTTCACTTCGATCCGGCGCTGCGCGACCAAATGCTGGCGCGTTATCGGAAACTCAACCTGCCCACATATTTTGCCGGCGTGAACGCTCACTTGACGGCCAGCTTTGGCAAGAACGGCGAGGTCGGGAAGGTGGAAATCAGTTATTGGGACAACCCCGCCGCGCAATACCTAGACTACGGCGCGATGTACGACAAGGGCCTAGCACCATGAAGGAGGACTGAAAGACGCTCCGAGGCTTCTACTCGCAGCCTCGTCCGTGATACATCTTGTACTTGGGCCTGCACACCGCAATCTTCCTGTTTTTTGCCGGTGCTCTCGGCGGCGCGCTGAACGCGGTCGCGGGCGGTGGCAGCTTCATCGCCTTCCCGGCCTTGATGTTTAGCGGAGTCGCTCCCATCGCGGCCAACGCCACCAACACCGTGGCGCTCTGGGTGGGAACGACGGCCAGCGGCGGAGCGTATCGCAAGCATCTCGACGTTTCGCGCCGCGTCATGATCCCGCTCGCCGTCACCAGCGTGATTGGAGGCGTCGCCGGCGCGTACCTCTTACTGCACACGCCCGCGCAAACCTTCCTGCGCGTTCTGCCCTGGCTCATGCTGGGAGCCACTCTGCTGTTTACGTTCGGCGGACGCCTGGCACACGGCTCTGGAGGCTCCATCGCCAGAGATGCTTCCAGCTCGGCTCTGGCGGTCGCGGCAGGGTTCGAGTTGGTGGTCGCGGTTTACGGAGGCTACTTCGGCGGCGGGGTTGGGATTCTGAACCTCGCCATGCTCGCCGCTCTCGGCATGACCGACATTCACGCCATGAACGCGTTGAAGGTGGTGCTCGGCGGCATCATCAACGGCATCGCGGTCATTACCTTCGTCGTGGCCCGCGCCGTGGTCTGGAAGCAGGGCAGCGTCATGATCGTGGGCGCGATCCTCGGCGGATACCTCGGCGCGCACTACGCCCAGAAGCTCCCGGGGGCGTGGATTCGCGGCTTTGTCATTGCAGTGGGAACGGGAATGACCGCCTACTTCTTCTGGAAGGGCTACCACTAAACTTCTTAATAAAAGGAGCCCCTGACTTTAGTAATCTGCCCTGCCGCCGCCGCCTGAGCCATACTGACGGAGAATGTCCTCCACTGCCGCCATCCAAAAGGGAAAACGGGGCTTGCGCGTCAAGCTCGGCGGCTCCATCCTTGCTCTGGTCATACTCGAGAACGGACGGCAGATCCGCGGCCGGATGAGTCAGCTTTCCGTAAACGGCGGGTTGCTCTCGCTCGAACATCCGCTCGACGAAGGCATCCGGGTGACAGTCCTGTTCCACCTCGGCCTCACCAGCGTGCGCTGCCGCGCGCAAATGCTATTTCCCATGTGGGCCACCCAGGGATGCCTGCAGCCTTTCCGCTTCTTGGAATTGCCTGAGGCCAGCCACGCCAAGCTGAGCCGGGAACTCGAAAGTCTGGTCAGCGCCGGCGCATCTCAGGAAGAAGAAGAAGAAGAAGCCGAGTAGGCAATCACTCTGCTGCTGCCGCCGCCAGAATCTGTTCCAGCGAATAGTTCTGCAGCTCTCCAATCCTCTCCAGTGTGATGTCCGGCTTCGGATACCTGGCCACCAGCGCCGCATCGTGCGCGTAGTGTCCCTGGCGCGGAAACACCGTGGTCACCCGCGCGCCCCAATGCTTCTTGATCGCCGCCAGAATGCGCACCTTGTCGTCCACCATCACGTAGTGCGCCGCCGGATACCTCGCCTCCACATCGTCCAGTTCCAGTTCCTTATGGATGCAGATCAGGACTTGTCCGTCGAAGGCTTCATACAGACCCGACCGGTCGATCTTGAGCGGCTGAAAAACCACATCGCCGTCGGTCAGGATCACCGCCCGTCCCAACCGCCGCGCGTACTCCACCGCATCCAGCGACTCGGGAAACAGCCGGTTCGCAAAGGGATAATTGATCATGAAGTGCGAGACCGCCAGCAGCCTGGGATCGCGCGGCCGCTCGACACGATAACGTTGCAGCGCGCCCAGATAGTCCGCGTATCCCAGTTCGGTCCGCAACTGCTCGAAGATTTCCCAATAGCGCGCGGCGCTGCCCCCGCCCACCTGATTCGCGAGGTACCGTCTCAGATCCTCGGCCACGCGATCGTTGTCGAGCAGCGTATCGTCCACATCGAAAAAGAAAAGGATGCTCGTATTGGCATCACTGTGATTCACATGATCTCCGCAAATGTTATCCCGAATGATCTCCAAAACAAGATGTGGCCTTATCATGCCAGAAATGATAGCCCAGCGTCGTTGCACGTTAGAGCCAGGTTTCCGGGCTTCCTGTACACTTGAGCTATCTAGAAAATCGGGAATTTGCGGCCATCACAAAGGGCTTGTGCAGGTCCGGTCCCTTGTAGTACAAAGGCGTCGCTCGAACAGTGCAGGAACCAGCCGAGGTAGAAGATTGTGACTCTGCCTCACAAACCGGGCGAGTTCGTAGTCGCCCCTCGCAGGAGCATCTCTCGTGGAACACATTAATCCCTCCGTCATCTATCGCTTCGACACACGCTCCAGCCGGCCTTGTGAATTCTGCCGGGAACTCGACCCGCATTTCCCTGAGCGCCGCCCGCTCGACCAAATGGTGGCGATCAGCCGCAAAGCGATTGCTTCCGCCCATTTGACCGAGGACGGCTACGTCCGCCACCGCATGCTCGAATTGCGCCGGATGACTTCCCGTGCGCCCCTGACTGCAGCGTGACCGGCTGCGCAACCAGCAGATTGGATCGCCGGCGCGAATTTTTCGCGCAATTTCTCCCCCAGTGCGAGTTCTAATTAGTTAAGCATCAAACTGTTGTACCCTAGGCGGGGGAGGCCTCTCATGCTGGCCCGTGTGCGGTCCTGTTTCCTACTTTCTTTCCTGTTCGTATTTTCCATGGTCCCCTATCAATCCGTCCACGCGCAGATCAACCCCGCGTACCCGGCAACATCCCAGAGAAAGAAGATCAAAGATCCGGCTGAGTGCAAACTCTACATCAGCGCCGTACAGCAAATCGACGCTGCGGCCAAGATCGGCAGTCTGGAGGCGTTTCTCATCCGGTATCCGGACAGCGTGATGAAGGAAGACGCGCTGGAACTTCTTATGGGCGCCTACCAGCAGGCGGGGAACCAAACGAAAGTGGTCGAAACGGCGCAGAACATCTTGCAGGTGAATGCCTGCAACCTCCGGGCGTTGGCGGTGCTGGCCTTCACGAAGCAGGCGATGGCGACAGCCGGGCAGAACGCGCAACAGAATCTTACGGATGCCGCACAAGCCGCTGAAAGAGGCTGGCAGTGTCTGCAGACCGCGGCCAAGCCGGATGGCACGTCGGCCGCCGATTGGAAGAAACTGAAATCGCAGGCGACCGTGATCTTCAACGGCGCCGATGGCATGAGTGCCTATCAGGCCAAGGACTACGCGAAGGCAGAGCAGCATTTACGGGCGGCGGTGGAGGCGGATCCGACCAACCTCGCCGACGTCTATGACTTGGCGCTCGCCTACCTGGCGCCGGGACCGGCTGAAAAAGATGTGGATGGACTTTTCTTTATCGCTCGCGCTTCCAATCTGCAGCAGGGCGCAAGCAAGGATGCGATTGCCAAGTATGGCAAGAGCAAATACAACAAGTACCACGGAACTGACGAGGGCTGGAGCGACGTGCTGGCCCTGACCGCCACTGCAGCCACGCCTCCGCCCACTTTCACGATCGCGAAGTACGCGCCGCCGACTCTCGCCGAGCACGAGGCAGCGCCGGTCCAGACCAAGAAGACGGAAATGAGCTTCCGGGAGCGGCCCACCCACACCCTCAGCATCGACCCTCCCAGCAAGACTGTCGACGCCCAGGCAAAGAGCATCGACGTTCCCGCCAAACTGAGACTCGGTGGAAGTTCGAACGGTGTACCGCCGGCGGTTACTTCTATTGGTTTCGGCGGGAAACCTCCTACCGGTGCTCGCCCCCGGGCGCCGTTCCACGGGCCAAACAGCGGCCGGTATTTTTGGGGGGGGTGCTGTTTTACCATCGGCGTCATCGAGCCGGTATATGTTCCATATGCCGTTCCGTACGCCCCAGAGGACGACGATGGCGCACTTGATGTCGACGCTCCTGAACAGCAGAACGCGGATCTTGAATTCAACGGCGCCGGGGATCTCGATTCGACTCCGGAAGTGGACGCTTACGATCAGTCCGAAGATCCCGTCGCCGACCAGTCCGAAGATCCCGTCGCCGACCAGCCCTCGACCGTCCTCGTCTTCAAAGACGGCCACCGGTCCGAAGTGCTCAACTATGCCATCGTGGGCGACACGCTTTTTGACTTTGACCTGGCCGACGGCCGCACCCGCAAGATCCTGCTCGCCGACCTCGATCTCCCCGCCACCCACAAAGCCAACGACGACCGTGGCGTGGACTTCCAGATCCCGGCTAGCGTCAATCGGAAATAAGTCAAAATCTCAATCGCAGAGGGAATCGAGAAACACAGAGGGAACCGCCAACCCCCGTGTCTCCCCGTGCCCTCTGTGGTAATCGCTCTTCGATTTCCCGCTTGACACGGCCATCCGCTTGCATGGATACTTATGCATTAGATTGAATCTTTATTCATGTCGAAAACAGCGCGCCACCAAGCCATCCTCGACCTGCTCGACGACGGCCCTGTCGAGAGCCAGGACTTGCTCCAACACCGGCTCGAGCGCAAGGGCTTCGACGTGGGGCAGGCTACGCTCTCCCGCGACATTCACGAACTGAAACTCGTCAAAGGCCCCGACGGTTATCGCCGGGCTGGCAAGAGTCTGGGCGCGGAAGGTGTTTTGCCCTCGGTGATGCATCTCGCGCGTGAATTTGTGATCGAAGTTCGCCAGGCCCAGAACTTGCTGGTGGTGAAGACAACGGTCGGCAGCGCGCAGCCCGTCGCTGCCGCGCTCGACGCCTCGCACTGGCCTGAGGTGGTCGGAACCGTTGCCGGCGACGATACCGTGCTGGTCATCGCTACCGACAAGAAGAAGGCACACGCGCTCGCCCAGCGTATTCGCGAACTGTCGTAGAAGTCAGGTGTCAGGTCGCAGGTGTTAGGAGAACCAAGTCTTCGATCAGGCGGAAAATCGTCTGCACATTCAGAAAGCCATTCTCGTATGGCTATTGGGCGGCGGCGGAGGCCGCTTTCCCGCTAGGAGCGCAAATGCCTAAACAAGAGAAAATTGTTCTCGCCTACTCCGGTGGGCTCGATACGTCCATCATCATCCCGTGGCTCAAGGAAAACTATGCCTACGACGTGATCGCCATGGTCGCCGACGTGGGCCAGGGAGACGACGTCGAGGCCGTGGTCGAGAAGGCCTACAAAACCGGAGCCAGCAAGGTGGTGGTCGAGGACCTGCGCGAGGAGTTTCTAACCGGCTACGTCTGGCCCGCGCTGAAAGCGGGCGCGGTGTACGAAAACAAGTATCTGCTCGGCACCTCGCTCGCCCGTCCCGTGATTGCGAAACATCAGGTCGAAGTCGCGCTCCGCGAAGGCGCCTCGGCCGTCGGCCACGGGTGCACCGGCAAAGGCAACGACCAGGTCCGCTTCGAGATGGCTTACCAGGCGCTCGCGCCCGAGCTGAAAGTCGTGGCGCCGTGGCGCGAGTGGGATCTCAAATCGCGTGAAGACTGTCTCGACTATGCCGAGAAGCGCGGCATTTCCGTGACCGCGAGCCGCGAGAAGATCCACAGCCGCGATCGCAATCTCTGGCACGTCAGCCACGAAGGCGGAGAGCTCGAAGACGCCGCCAACGCTCCGTTCGCGAGCACCTGGCAAATGACGAAGTCGCCGCAAGAGGCTCCCGATCAGGAGGAACAAGTCGAAATCGGATTCGAAAAAGGAGTGCCCGTCTCGGTGAATGGCATGAATCTCGATCCCGTGTCGCTGGTCGAGTTACTGAACGAAATCGGCGGACGCAACGCGGTTGGACGCATCGACCTGGTCGAAAACCGCTTCGTCGGCATCAAGTCGCGCGGCTGCTACGAAACTCCCGGAGGCACGCTGCTGCTCGCCGCCCACGGCGAACTCGAAGCCCTCTGCCTCGATCGCGATCTGCTGCACTTCAAGCAACACGTAGCGCTAAAGTATGCCGAGCTGGTCTATTTTGGCCTGTGGTTCACGCCCCTGCGCGAATCTCTGGACGCCTTCGTCGAAACCACGCAGCAGAATGTGACCGGCGCGGTCACGCTGTCGCTGTACAAAGGCAACGCCGACATCGTGAGCCGCAAATCGGATTACTCGCTCTACCGCACCGACCTCTCCTCATTCACCATGGGCGCAAGTTATGATCAGAAAGACGCCGAAGGCTTCATCCGCATTTTGGGATTGCCCTCGCGCTGCCGCGCCCAAACGCAGGTGAAGGCGAAGGCAGAGGTTGCGTAATGAAGATATTCATTTCGGATGGCGCGCCTTTGGGTGGCGCAGCGCTTCAGCGCTGCGGTAGCGAGGTCGGTTCGACGAGGGCTTTAGCCCCTGAGGTCGCACTGTGAAAATGTGGTCCGGCCGCTTCCGGCAACCGCTGGACGCGGAATTTGAAAAATGGCAGCGGTCGTTTCCCTACGACCAACGGCTGCTGCCTTTCGAACTCGCCGCCAGCCGTGCCCACGCCAACGCTCTCCAACACGCCGGTGTGCTTTCCTCTGAAGAACTTTCTGAAATCGCGAAAGCGCTGGGAGACATCGCCCACCGCGCCCAATCCGATCCAGAGTTTCTCAACGATCCTGAAGCCGAGGACGTCCATCACTTCGTAGAAAAGCAACTCGCCGCGCTGATCGGCCCCACCGGCTACAAGTTGCACACCGGACGCAGCCGCAACGAACAGATCGCAACCGACCTCCGGCTCTTCGTCCGCCAGAGCATCGACACCCTGCAAAACCTGATCGCCGATTGGATCGAGGCGATCCTGGTCCGCGCCGAGGCTGCGGGCAGCGCCGCTTCGCCATTAGCTATGCCCGCATACACGCACCTGCAGCCGGCAGAGCCCGTCCTGGTCGCGCATTGGCTGCTGGCGTACGTGGAAATGTTTCTCCGCGATGCCGCTCGCCTAGCCGACTGCCGCAAGCGCGCTAACCTTTGCCCGCTGGGCTCAGGTGCCGTAGCCGGAGCAACGCTCACCATCAATCGTCAGGCCATGGCTGCGGAACTGGGCTTCGATGGCCCGACCGCGAACAGTATCGACGCCACCAGCGACCGCGACTTCGCCATCGAATTTGTCGACGCGCTTTCGTTGCTTGCGCTTCACCTCAGCCGCTGGGCGGAAGAAATGATTTTGTTCTCCACGCCAGCGTTCGGATTCGTCGAGTTGCCGGAGCCCTACTCCACCGGCAGCAGCGCCATGCCGCAGAAAAAAAATCCCGACTTGCTGGAGTTAGTGCGCGGCAAGGCGGCGCGCGTCATGGGGTGCGCCACCACGCTGCAAACTTTGGTGAAGGGATTGCCGCTCGCCTACAACAAAGACCTGCAGGAAACACAGGAGCCGGTGTTCAACGCCAGCGACACGGTCACCAGCATGTTGCCGCTCGTGACCGGATTTATCAACACCGTTGAATTCAACGACGCCAAGATGAAACAAGCCGCACAATCGGGCTTTATGAACGCCTGGGCCGCCGCCGCATACCTCGTCGACCGCGGAGTGCCCTCGCGCCTCGCCCACGAAGCCGTAGGTAAGGCTGTGCAGTTAGCCGTGGAACGCGGATGTGATCTGCAAAAACTGCCGCTCGCCGACCTGCAAGCGATCCATGCCAGTTTTGACGCAGGCTTTCACTCCTGTCTCGGACTTCCCGAAGTGCTCGCTCTGCACGACGTCCCAGGAGGCACCGCGCCACGTCACGTGAAGCGCGCCCTGCAGAATGCCCGCGAGCGCGTTGCGGCTCTGCGCTCGCAAGAACCAATAGCGATCCGCTGACCGATTCCCCGTCCGGTGGAAATCAGCGCTAGCCTGCGCGATTGTCACTGTTATCGCGATGGTTCGCCAGCAGAGATGCGAGCCAGATTCGTCGTCCTCGGCAGCTCCAAATTGGACAAACGTGAGGATGGAGCGTATTCTCAAGACTGAGCGAGCAGTTCCTCTCCTCTTTCAGGTTCCCTGAACTAAGTCAGCTCATCTGAAGTACCTTCCCCTTAGTCTTTATCGCCCATGAGGTCCCCTAATGGTTGATCACAAGTCCCAGAAACAACCGAAACCAAAGGTCGTCGTCGGTCCGAAAAGCTCTACTGGCAACGTGGCTTTGATGCCCGAGAGTGTCCCATCGCAAGAAAAGATAAGAGCCCGGGCCTATGAACTGTATCAGGGCCGCGGTCGTGAACCCGGCCAAGACGAACAGGACTGGCTTCGCGCCGAGCGGGAGATCCTTAAACGGGAGCGGTAGAAGGCCCCCCCATTCCACCGCCGCCCGTGGGTCCGTTGGACGGCCGGAGGATAACCGTGAATTGCTTAATCTGCAAGGATCTGGAACGGACTTTTGCATTCCGGCGCAGCCAGTACACCGAGGCCCTTTCCGCTGCGTACTATCGCGTCAGCACAGAGCTTGCGGCCTGCAAGAACGTCGACATGGAGCGCGCCAAGAGCGACTTGGAAGACCATCAGTCGATATGCATCTACGCCGCTAACGGAAGGCTGCCCCGACCAAGGGTCTCAGGAGCGCGGCTCGACTCTACTCTGAGTCGGGGTGCTGGAAGCAGCTGATCGCCGGGTTAGGTCACCCGAGGGTCACGCGAGGTTGACGTGAGTCCTGCCAGCACGTAAACTTGTATAGCACGTAAATGCGTGCCGCGAATGAAATCCAATATCACTTTGAAACTTGATGCTTCCCTCCTGCGCGAGATTCGCATCCTGGCGGCCGAAGAAGGCACCTCCATCAGCGCGCTGCTCGCGGCTCGTCTCGAGCAAATCCTGCGCGAGCGCAAGAGCTATGATCGTTCACGCCGCCGCGCGTTGGCACGGCTGCGCGACGGGATGAAGCTAGGCTGGACTCCGCCCCGGTCGCGCGGCGAGCTCTACCAGCGATGAAACAAAGAGCGATAAGCGCGGCAACTCCCAAGTATTTCGTCGACACCAACATCCTGATCTATGCCCACGACCGCGTGGGTGGCCCGAAGCACGAATGCGCCCGCCAGCTGATCGAGCATTTGTGGACCACTGGGCAAGGCGCTCTAAGCACCCAAGTTCTGCAGGAGCTCTGCGTGAACCTTCGCCGCCGGGTTCGGCATCCGCTGCCGAGCGATGAGATCGCGAAGCTGATTGAGGACTACTTAAGTTGGGAGGTCGTCATCAACACTCCGCAATCGATCATTGCAGCCCTTGCGATCGAAGCGCGGTACAAAGTCTCGTACTGGGACGCCCTGATCCTGCACGCCGCCGAGAGCTGCGGAGCCGCGGTCCTCTACTCCGAGGACTTGTCACACGGCCAGCGGTATGGCGCGGTTGAGGTGGTGGACCCGCTGCGGGGTTAATTTGGTAGAAGCCCGTCGCAAAGGGCGCAATGAGTGGGGATCCGCCGAGCCTTCCTCCGCCCGCAACGCATCTAACCACAAAGAGTTCCCTAACGGAGTATTGCCCTGATTCTCAGCCGAGTTCTTTTCTTAGCCCTGTTTCTGTTGGCCATCTACGCCGTCCAGCGATTCTGGTTCACGCGGGCGTGGTCGTGGATTGATTCGTTCTCGAACTCCAACTGGCGTTTCGGCCTTCATGCCGGACTGATCGCGCTGGCCGCTGCGCTGCTGGCGACGCTGCTCGATCCGTTGCTTGGCCACGGAATCTCGCGCCTCAGCTTGGGCGGCTTCAGCTTTGACAGTTTGAATCTCGGCAAAGCGCTCGTCACGTTTGCCCGCCTGTGGCTGGTCGCTTCCGTCTTCGCTTTCGTCGCGGTCAAATCGGTGGGCGCGATCGAGTGGGTCACGAATGGCGCGGCCCGGCTCCTGCGTCATTCTGGAGCAGTAGCCGGCGAGTTCAATCCCTCGCGCCGGACCTTCTTTCAATACGCCGCTGTTCTTGCCGGAGGCTTTCCCTTCCTCGCCGCCACCTATGGATTTGCCGCCGGGCGCTTGCGTTACACGATTGAGCGCGTCGATGTGCCGGTCGCCAATCTTCCTCCCGAGCTGGATGGGCTGCGCATCGCTCAGCTTAGCGACATACACATTGGCGACTACATGCCGCCGCACGAGATTGCGCGCGCCGTGGACATGGCGAACGATCTGCAGCCCGACATTTCTTTTGTCACGGGAGACTTTGTCTCGAGCGAAGGCGATCCGCTGGAGGTCTGCATCACCGAGTTGAGCGGGCTGCGCGCTCCGCTGGGTGTTTGGGGATGCAATGGCAACCACGAAATTTATGCCGGAGTGGAAGACGATGCCGAACGCCTCTTCCGCGAAAAGGGAATGCGGCTGCTGCGCGCCCAGAGCGCGGTCGTCGAGCACAACGGAGGACGCTTCAACCTGCTGGGCGTCGACTACCAGCGCGACCACATGACCAGCGGCGAAGATGCCGGCCCAGAATCAATGTTGCGCGAGATCGAGCCTCTGGTTCGCCGCGACATGCCGAACATCCTGCTTTCCCACAATCCGAACTCGTTTCATCGCGCCGCCGAACTCGGCATCGAGCTGAGCCTTGCCGGCCACACTCATGGCGGACAGGTGAAAGTTGAAATCGTGGATCACAGCGTCAGTCCGGCTCGCTTGATGACCCGTTTTGTCGCCGGACTTTATCACCTGCCGATGAACGGCCATGCTGGAACGGCAACCGGGAGCAGCGGCTTGCAGAAAGCTGCTCTTTATGTGAACCGGGGCTTGGGAACAATCGGCTTCCCGGTGCGGCTTGGCGTGCCTCCAGAGATCACGCTGCTTACGCTGCGCCGAGCCTGAAAAAGAGCCTGAAAAGCCAATGTTTTCGCGGCTCTCTGCGGCCCGAACGTGGTATAATTCTTGAGTAAATCCGTCCAGATAATGCCTGTAGATGCAAGCACTTAGCGACAATTATGGGGAGACGGGCGGAGCTTCGCTCGCCTGGGACGGACGAATGCGTCCGTCCCTACGCAAGCTTTTACTGAGAACTGACAACCGAGAACCGAGAACTGACTTCCATGGCTGACGATCAGAATCCTGAGCTTCCCTTAACTCCTCCCCCTGGAGGCGACGGGCAAGGCCCGGGCGCCCTCAACATGCAACCCGTCAACATTGAAGACGAGATGAAGCGGTCGTATCTCGACTATTCGTTGTCGGTGATTATCGGCCGCGCTTTGCCTGACGTTCGCGACGGACTGAAGCCGGTGCATCGCCGCATTCTGTACACCATGCAGCAGATGGGCCTCGCTCCTGGGCGAGCTACGCGCAAGTGCGCCCGCATCGTCGGCGAAGTGATGGGCAAGTACCATCCGCACGGAAACCTGGCCGTCTACGATGCGTTGGTTCGACTGGCGCAGCCTTTCGCCATGCGCGCGCCGCTGGTCGATGGTCAAGGCAATTTCGGCTCCGTCGATGGCGACCCGCCGGCAGCCGATCGCTACACCGAAGCGCGTTTGACCCGCGTCTCCACCGCGCTGCTCGAAGACCTCGACAAGGAAGCAGTCGACTTTTATCCGAACTACGATGGCACGGAAACGCAGCCCGCGGTTCTTCCCGCGCGTTTCCCCAACTTGCTCGTCAACGGCTCCGATGGCATTGCCGTGGGCATGGCCACCAAGATTCCGCCGCACAACCTGACTGAGATTGTCGATGCGACCATCACGCTGGTGAATAATCCCGCCGCGCAGTTGCCGGAGATTCTGAAATTCGTGCAGGGACCCGATTTTCCGACAGCGGCAATCATTCACGGCCGCGCCGGAATTTTTGAGGCTTATCGCACGGGCCGCGGCCGTTTCATGATGCGCGCGCGCGCCGCCATCGAGAACGTCACCAAGGAGAAGCAGGCGATCATCGTCACCGAGATTCCGTACCAGGTGAATAAAGCGCGCCTGATCGAGCGCATCGCCGACCTTGTCAACGAGAAGACCATCGACGACATCTCCGACGTTCGCGACGAGAGCGACCGCGACGGCATGCGCATCGTGATCGAGCTCAAGCGCGGAGCCGAACCGCAGATCGTGCTCAACCAGCTCTTCAAGCACACCTCGATGCAGGAAGGCTTCAGCATGATTCTGCTGGCCGTGGTCAACGGCCAGCCCAAGGAAATGGGGCTGATCCAGGCGATCAAACACTTCATCGACCATCGCGTCGATGTGGTGCGGCGGCGCACTTCGTATTTGCTGAATAAAGCCCGCGATCGCGAGCACATTCTCGAAGGCTACCTGACCGCTCTCGATCACCTCGATAACGTGATCGCGATCATACGGGGCAGCGCCAACCGCGCCGACGCTAGAGAAAATTTAGTCGCGTACTTTGGTGGCAAGAAGATCGATATCAATACCACCGGACGCGCTCCGAAGCTCGAAGCCGACAAGCCGTTCACCGCGAAGCAGGCCGACGCCATCCTCGAACTGCAATTGCACCGGCTGACCAAGCTCTCGATCGACGAAATCTCGAACGAGTTGAAGCAGGTGCGAGAGGCCATCGCCGAGTACGAATCGATTCTCGCGTCCGAAGCGAAGCTGCGCAAAGTCATCATCAAGGAGCTGGAAGAGGTCAAGAAACTATACGGCGACGCGCGGCGCACGGTGATCGAAGACGAAGCTGCGGAAATCATGCTGGAAGACCTGATTGCCGACGAGCAGGTTGCGGTCACGGTCAGCCACTCCGGCTACATGAAGCGCACTCCAATCTCGACCTACCGCATGCAGCGCCGCGGGGGCACCGGGCGCACCGGCATGAAGACGCGCGACGAGGATTTCGTCGAGCATCTGTTCATCGCTTCGACGCACGCCTACATCCTGATCTTCACCAACACCGGGCGCGTGTATTGGTTGAAGGTGTATGAGATTCCCGACATCGCCGCCGCTGGCAAAGGCAAGCACGTCGGCAACCTGGTGGGCCTGCAGCCCGGAGAAACTGTGCGCACCATGCTCGCCGTGCGTGATCTGGAAGAAGAAGGCAGATACGTTTTCTTCGTCACGCACAACGGCACGGTGAAGAAGACTGAGGTGAAAGACTTCTCGCACGTGATGCAGCGCGGCATCATCGCCATCAATATCGAACCGGGCGACGAGTTGGTAGCGGCCTCGCTGACCGACGGCAATCAGATCGTCTTCCTCGCCTCGCACGACGGACAGGCGATTCGCTTCGACGAGAACGACGTGCGCTCCATGGGACGCAACGCCACCGGCGTGCGCGGCATGAACCTGGCCGAAAAAGACTACATCGTCGGCATGGCCACCACGATCAAGCCGGAGGCGCAAGCGATTGTGAAAGAAGGAGATATCGCGCCTGAGATCGCGGACTTGATTCCGGAGAAGGGCTCGCTCATTCTTTCTGTCACCGAGAACGGGTACGGCAAGCGCACTCCGGCCGACGAGTATCGCCTTACCAACCGCGGCGGCAAGGGCGTGATCAACGTCAAGACCACGGCGCGCAACGGCAAGGTCGTCGGAATCTCGCAAGTGAGCGAAAAATCCGAGGTGATGCTAATCAGCCAGTACGGCAAGATCATCCGCATCGAATCAAAGTTCATCCGCGAGTCGGGACGCTCGGCGCAAGGAGTGCGGCTGCTGAACGTCGAGCCGGGAGACCGGGTGGCGGCGGCGGTGGTGATCCCTCCGGACGAGCCGAATGGAAATGGGACGCTGCTGCAGTAAGCTCGCGTAGGGGCGGACGCATTCGTCCGCCCCAGTTCTTCGCCTACGGTTACGCGGATATTCTTTTATCGCGGCCCGCAAACACCCCTGTTTCGTTTTCCGACAAGCGATTTTGCCCTTTACGTACACATTATGATGTGTAAGAATTTACACATGGCAACCAACCTCGCATTGGACGACCAACTCATCGAGGATGCCCGCCGCGCCGGAAGTCACAAGTCCAAAAAGGAGGCGGTCACCGCGGCTCTGGAGGAATACGTCCGCAAGCGCCAGCAGATGCGCATCCTGGAAGCCTTCGGTACTTTCCCGGCGGATGCTGACTCGGTTGACCCGGACTACGACTACAAGAGCGAGCGGCAGCGGAACGCCGCTCCCACTAAAAGTGCGCGGCGCCGTCGACAATGACGATGGTGCTGGTGGATACTCCGGTCTGGTCGCTGGCCCTGCGGCGGAAGCCGGAGCACCTCAGTCTTCGGGAGCGACATCTCACCGAAGCCCTGGCCGAACTGATTCGGGAGGGACGCGTGCAGTTGCTGGGGCCAGTCCGCCAAGAACTGCTTTCCGGCATTCGCGAGGAAGCCCAGTTTCGCAAACTCCGCGACTACCTGCGGGCCTTCCCTGAGCAACCACTCGAAGCCGAGGACTACGAAGAAGCCGCCCACATGAACAATCGCTGCCGCACCCACGGCATCGCCGGATCGGCCATTGATTTCCTGATCTGCGCCGCAGCCCACCGCCGCGGTTGGAGCATCTTCACCACGGATCGGGATTTCCAAAACTACGCGGCGGTGCTGCCTCTGCGCCTGCACTCAACTTCTGCCGGCAGCTAGACGAAGAGCCGAATGGGAATGGGACACCGCTGTAGTAGACTCGCGTAGGGGCGGACGCATTCTTCCGCCCTCGTTCAGCCTAGCTCGCCCTTGTTTGCGTGGCTTTGGCCTTGTGGCTCGCGCTACGTAGCTCTTTGAGATCTGCCTGAAGCCGAGCAGCTGCTTTAGGGTCGAATAGGCGCACATAGTTAATTTGGCCTTCCAAGCTCATTACGTATTTCACTGCGCCGGGCTCGGGCACGCGTCCAATTTTCAGGTTGTTAATGCCAGCCCGGACCCTCTTTAGGTATCGATTCTCGACCGTAATCAGCCTGCCCAGGACCAAATTATTGATGGTCTTCTTGTCGCCGGGCCTCATCACTTTGATCTTGCGGTGACGGACCTTGAAGCCCGATTCGAGCAGAACTTTGACGACGAGAGGCGTTAAGTCTCGGGCATGTTCTCCCGAAAAGACTAGATCGTCGACCCAGCTCGAATACCTCACACTGCTGGCTTCGCAGGCGGCTCTGATGGGGGCATCTATACTGCCGAGCACGAAGTTTGCAAGAAGGGTGCTAGTGGGTGCCCCTTGCGGGAGACGACCTCGGAAAGTCGTGAGTTTCGTGAGGGTCTCGGCGATTTCCGGTGAACAATTCAGCGTCTTGTACCAAACCGAATAGACCTGAAACGGGGTTATGGATGGAAAGAAGTTCTTAATATCAACGGTGACTATGTACGGAGCTCCGAAGTGCAGCGCAGCATTCTTCCTGACTGAATTGCCTCGGACTCCTCCGAGTAGGTGCTCCGGCATCGCGAGCCGAGCCAGAAGTCGTGCCTCGATGCGAGATTGGAGCGATTTGAGAAGGCCCGTCGGGTTATCGATGAGCCGTTTCTTATCGGCTTGGACCCTGTGCGCAAAGGGTCGGACCTTCGGCTGCTTGATGAATGGCTCGTAGTAGCTGCCCGCATGCGATGAAAGATCGAGCAACTGCTCGCGAGAAAATCCAAGCAGGACCGTGAGATGCCGGAAAGAGTAAAGATTAAGCGCCGCGGGTGCGTTTGCGCCTGACAGATCGTTTTCGTTTCGTGGTTTCGGTTCCGGCATTGTGAATCACAAACCTCGCCAAATATCGCCCGACGCCTTCGAGTTCCGCCTCGCTGATCCCCCTAAGGTCTCCCGATTCGGCTGCCAGCATCGTGAAAAGGCTCTCAGGGATCTCTAACGCCTTGCTCAGCTTCTCAATTGCCCCGACACTTGGCTTGCGTGATCCTTTTTCAATTAACGAGATATGGCTCGCATTGAGTCCGGCACGTTCGGCTATCTCCTGCTGCTGCATCCCCGATACCGCACGTGCTATTCGTAGCGCTTTTCCGTAGTTCATGGTTCTTGGATGGGCTCGTCCCTTAAGCGTCTCTGTCAAAAGCTAGTCGCAATCAAGAAAGGCCCTAATCAACGCCTCCGTGATTGATCGCACGGAATCGTTAACTTCGTGCTTCTTCGGATTCGACTTACGCCGAATCCGCTTGATTTCGTCAATCGCCTTTTCTACAGCCTGTTTCCGCTTCGAGTTAACGTCGCCTCCGCTCTGTACTTCCCTCAGGAGGGAAATGCAGGCGCGGAGATCCCGACTATTCTTCATAGCCTGCTCCTTTACGGCGGGTTGCGCCGTGCTGTTGAGCGCCCATCCCATCTAAGGAGCGACATTCACCCAAAACGAGCCAATCACTGTGCTGTATATACAAATAATACATACACAAGCGTCCCTATAACGTGCGGGCCGGTTAGCCCGCGACGCAGCCTGAATAAGGCCGCGTCGTAAGGCTTCAAGCGGTCACCCGCTCGAAGATTACCTCTCGGTCTTGGGAGGGTCAGAGCAGCAGAGCAAGTTGTCAGGGATCTCAAAACCACCGTTCACGGTGGCCCTATCGAAACGATGATAGCCTAGAAGTTGCTGAGAGTCAATCTGTATGACTGTGGAAATCTCAAACTTAATCGTAACTAATTGGATTCTGGTTTTCGGCGGCCCCGCCCCGCATTACCCCAGTCACTTCTAAATAGACCTGCTTTCCGTTACTGTTAACCTTAGTGATACTAGCTCTCCCCGTGTGTGCTGGCGCGGTTGCAGACTGTTGGTCAGCGAGTGATCGTAAATAACATTGTGCATAACGTTGTGACTAACATCGACATCGCAAAAACCGAACCGCCCGCGTACCAGGAACTTCTGAGCCGGCCGATTCGCGAGCTGGGGCTTACGCTGGCCGGGTCTCCGGTGGAGCGCTTTGTCGAGCAGCTCTATCGCGAGCTGGACGCCAAGGGACTGACTAAGTTTCGTCCGGCTTGTTACTTGACCGATGAGTGGGGATGCCCGTCGGGCGAGCCGATTATTGGGATTCCGTTTTATTTGGCTCATGCGGCGCTGGCGCAACTGGAAAAAGAAACGCATGACCTCGAAGACGCTCGCGAAATCATGATGTATCTGCGGCATGAGGCGGGACACGCGTTCACTTATGCCTACAAGCTGCACAATCGGCCGGAATGGAAAAAGACTTTCGGGCCGTTTCGCCGTCCGTATCACGACAATTACCGGCCGGCGCCATTTTCGCGCGACTATGTTCGGCATTTGCCGGGGTGGTATGCGCAGAAGCATCCGGATGAAGATTTTGCCGAAACGTTTGCGGTGTGGATGACGCCGCGCTCGAACTGGCGCAAGCGCTATCGCGGCTGGGGCGCTCTGGCTAAGTTGCAATACTTGAATCGGCTGGCGCGCAAGTTGGGTAAGAGCGATCCTCCGCGGCGGCGTGGACAGACCGACGTCACGGTCGATGACATGGAAGCTACGGTGGCGGAGTTCTACCACCGGGATGGGCACCAGGATGGGCGGGAAGAAGCTGCGGGCAGCGAGCCTGGCGTTAGGGAATTAACTCCGGATACGGATTTGCGCGACATTTTTCCCGTATCCAAGCGGCGGAAGACGGCGCTGCCGGCGCATGAGTTTCTGCATCAGCATCGCAAGGCGGTGATCGACAAAGTTGCGCAGTGGACGGGGGCGCAGCGTCCGCTGATCAAGACTTTGATAGATACGATTGAAAAGCGCGCCGGTGAGCTCGACTTGCGCGCCGACAAAACGCGCGGCGCGGAACATGTGGCGGAAGTTACGGCTTATGTCACCGCGCTGGTGATGACTTATGTGACGAAAGGAAAATTTATTCAGCCGTAGGGAGCTTCGAGCTTCGAGCTACGAGCTTTTTGCAACTGCTTTCCGAGGTGACTTGATGATCGGAGCAAAACTTAAAATCGCGCTGCTGTATGACGTTTGGAACGAAGATCCGATTGCGGCGGCGGAGAAGGAAGAGGCGGTGGCGACATCCGTGCGCAAGCCTCGCAAGAAAGTGAAGAAGATCAAGAAGGAGAAGACCGACCGCGAGGAAATCTCCGACGCGCTGCAGAAGCTGGGACACGAGCCTTCCTATTTCGAACTTGACGGGCGCCCGCAGTCGCTGCACTCGCTCTCGCGCTGCGACGCCGATCTCATCTTCAACTTGACGGAGTCGTTTGGCGGCGACGACACCAAGGAAATGAACGTGGTCGCCTATATCGACCTGCTGGGATTGCGCTACACGGGCGCGGGTCCACATGCCATTTTCATGTCGCAGGACAAAGCCATCGCCAAGAAGATTTTCGCGTTTCACGGTATCAAGACTCCGTTTTTTGCGACTGCCTATCGCGGACGCATCGAACATGCCCACGACATTTCTTTTCCGCTCATCGTCAAGCCGTCGTGGGAAGATGGATCGATCGGCATCGATGCCGGCTCGGTCGTGAAGAACATCAAGGAGATGATGGAGCGCGTCGAGTACATACAGGATGAATTCGACTCGCCCGCCCTGATTGAGGAATACATCGAGGGGCGCGAAATCTACGCGGGAATTCTGGGCAGCTACGAACGGGCGCAAGTTCTGCCCATGATCGAGCTCGACCTGTCGCGCTTGCCCGAAGGCACGCCAAAAATCGCCAGCTACGACGTGAAATTTGAGAAGAATACCGAAGCTTACAAGCTGACCAAATCAGCGGTCGCGGAAAATCTGGATGAAGCGATCATGAAGCGGCTGTCCGACACGGCGCTGGCCGCGTACCGGGCGCTGAAACTGCGCGACTATGGACGCATCGACATGCGTCTGGCTCCGAATGGCGATGTCTACGTCATCGAGGCGAATCCGAATCCCTGGCTGGCCAGCCGGCAGGAATTTGCCATGGCTGCTAAGGCGTCCGGACTTTCCTATACGGAAATGATTGGCGGGATTGTCGACTTGGCGATGAGCCGCTACTTGAATTCCGATTTGGTGAACGCGGCGACGACGCGGTAGCGCTGTTATAGAAATTGTCATCCCGAACGAAGTGAGCGACCTGCATTTTGCAGCGAACTGCAGATCCCTCGCTTCGCTCGGGATGACAAATCAAAAGAGGATGCAACCTTCTAGATCAGATTCCTTTCTAGAACAGATTCCACAAGAACTGGTTGTACACCTCGTGGTGGAACTGCACTTCGGAGGGCTTGACGATCGTGCCCAGCAGGCGTGGGCAGCGGTCGGCGGATGCCTGTTTCAGGTCGGCGTAGCGGCCTTTTACGTCTTCCCCTAGGAGTTTGGTCGTCCATTCGGCTTTGCGGAAGTTGTCGATCGCCGTATAGATGTTGTCGGGCAGGTAGCGTTCGGCCTGGCGCAGGTTCTTGATCTTGGCCGTCTCGCCTTCCAAGCCGGTCTTGAAAATGGAGTACATCACCAGGTAGGGATTGGCGTCGGGAGCGACGGCGCGTACTTCGATGCGCATGCTGCGCTCGTTGCCGATCGGGATGCGGATCATGGCGCCGCGGTCCACGGCCGACGCTTTGAGTTGGTTCGGCGCTTCGAAGTGCGGATCGAGACGGCGGTACGCGTTGACGCTGGAATTGAAGACCAGGCAGAGGTCGTTCCCGGCAGTCAGGACGCGGTCGAGGAATTCGTATCCGAGCTTGCTGAGCTTCTCCTCTCCCTTGGGATCCCAGAACAGGTTCTTGCCGTTCTGGCTGACGGACACATTGGTGTGCATGCCGCTGCCGTTGACGCCCACCACGGGCTTCGGCAGGAAGGAGGCGCTCAAGCCCATATTCCGGGCCACCTGGCGGCAGATCAGCTTGTAGAGCTGGATGTGGTCGGCGGCGGCCACCGCTTCCGCGTAGCTGTAGTTGATCTCGAACTGCGAGGGCGCGACCTCGGGGTGATCCTTTTCGTTCTGGAAGCCCATGGCGCGCTGCACTTCGGCGGTCGTATCGATAAACGTGCGCAGCGGATCTCCGGGCAACGAGTGGTAATAGCCGCCGGTATTGACGTACTCGAACTTGCCCGTCTGGTAATAGTTGCGCTCGGCCTCCGGCCCCTGGAACAGGAAGCCTTCGATTTCATTGGCGGCATTGAGAGTGTAGCCGTGCTTCTTGTGCAGTCCGTTGCCGAACAGCTTCAACATGCTGCGGATGTCGGCGGTGTAGGGTTCGCCGCTTTTGTCGATGACCTCGCCAAAAACGAGCACCTTGCCGGGGCCGAACACATCCGCCGGTCCCCAGTAGAAGGCAGACCAGTCAATGCCTAGACGCAAGTCGCTCTCCCGCTGCGCCGTGAAGCCGCGAATCGACGAACCGTCAAAGGTCAGGTTGTCGTAGCTCTTCAGCAGGAATTTCTTGTCGTAATCGAGCATGTGCAGACGGCCTTCCAGGTCGCTGAAGAGCACGGTTACGGCCTTGATGCGCGACTCGTCGGTCAGGTACTTCAGCCGCTCTTCCTGGATTTTGTGAGGAGCCACGCGGTCAAGGCGCTGCTTTTTCGCCTTGAGATTGATGTCTTCCAGTTCGTCGTAGGGGATCGCTAGAAAGTTCCGCAGTTCAGTTGACATGCCTCTCCTTGTTGGTGCGCTACCCAGGAATTGAATTTAATGATCGGGGGACTAGATAGGCTATCGCGTCCGAGGCAACGAGACAAATAGAAATCGGTTATAGCAGCGATTAACGGCCGTTTATCGAATTATTTTTCTGATGTTGCATCAGGAACGGTGCAGATCGGGCCAGCACCGAGAAACATTTCTACCGCCGAGACGCCGAGATCGCAGAGAGGGACTTTTGGAGTTTTCTGGGAAACTCCGATCAAGTGTCAGCAAGAAGGCCACCGGGTACACAGGGGTGCACGGAGGACCCCAGGGACTTAAGAGCTTCCCTAGAAAAGGGCTTTTCTCGGCGATCTCGGCGTCTCGGCGGTGGAACTTCGTTCTTCCGTGAAATAATCAAATCCGAGGAACTGCACTTGAGTTGCGCGATCTGTGAAGAGCGAAAAGAAAAGCGGTTTTGCCCGGCCGTGCACGGGAGAATCTGTCCGCAGTGCTGTGGCGAGCAGCGCGAAGTGACGCTCGACTGCCCCAGCGACTGTCCGTATCTTTTGCAGGCACGACAACAAGCGCGTGAGCATGAAAAACCCCGCGCCGCGGGCGAACTCGATCGTGAGGCTCTGTTTCCCGAGGTTGAGGTCACTGAGCAGTTTCTCTACGAACGCGAGGAGCTAATTGTCGGACTCAGCTTCGCGCTGGCTGGGAGCGCACGCGCTGATCGCTCACTGGTAGACCGCGATCTGATCGCGGCATTGAGTTCGCTCGTGAAGAGCTATCAAACGCTGGTGAGCTCCAGCCTGATCTACGAGCCCGCGACCGCGAACCTGGCGCACCAGAGCATCGCTCACGAAGTCGAGACCATGGTGAGGGAATTTCGCGAAGCCGAGCAAAAACACATCGGGCACACGCGGCTGCGCGATTCCGACGTACTGAAGGCGCTGGTATTCATTCTGCGGATGGGCTTGGGACGCACGTCCGGCAGACCGAAGTCGCGGGCGTTCGTCGATTTCCTCTTTGTTCAATTCCCCGAAAAAAACTCTGCTATCGCTGGGCCGGGAGAGGCAGGGAGCCGGATTGTCATCCCGTAGGCTCCGCTTCCTGGTTCCTATAACGCCGGACGGCCGGGGGCGGCCGTCGCTACGTGAGCTGTTTAGGAATTCAGAGCCGGCGCACCGTTTGCCCGCCCGTCAACTCCGCCAGCAGTTGGCGCACTGTTTTCCCTAGTTCAGGATGGCGCGCCTCGGGAGCGATCTCGACCAGCGGTTCCAGTACGAACCGCCGCTGATGCATTGCCGGATGCGGAATCTTCAAGCTCGGCTCGTCCACCACGCGATCCCCAAACAGCACCACATCGATATCAATGTTGCGCGCACCTTTCTTTTTCATGCGGAGACGTCCCATCGTCGCTTCGACTTGCAACGCAAGCTGAAGCAATTCTCTCGGCGTTTTATCGGTTTCAATCGCCACCACGCAGTTTAGAAACCAGGGCTGGTCGGGAACTTCCACCGGTTGGGTTTCATAGAATGCGGAGACCGCCAGCAAGCGGCCCGCTACGTCCAATTGCGCAGCCGCCGCACGCAGGTTGGCCGCGCGATCTCCCAGGTTCGATCCCAGCGACAGATAAGCGGTTTCGCCCACCAATGCTAGTTTCGCGGTGAAAGGCGCAAGAATCCAGAAAAAAGTGACCAAAGCCACAATTTTCCCGTGGTGACGGAGGAACACCGTTCGACCTGTACGCTGGCCCGGTACCTAGGTTACTTTCTTAGCTGCTCGCGCCCTCGTAGTATTGCAGGAGCAATGAATCTGGATTCTCTTCTCGTCAGCCATGACGCCGGTTTGCTCGGCGTGCTGCGTCCGACACTGGAGAAGATCTCGGTCAACATCGAAGTTTGCACCGAGTCCCAGTCGGGCAACGATATGCTGGCGAAGCGCAAGTTCGATGCGGTTATCATCGACTGCGACGATCTGGCGAACGGCTTTGGCCTGCTGCATACCTTGCGCCATACTCAAAGCAATGCCAAGTCCGTAGCCTTTGCCGTCGTGAATGGGAAGACGACCACGCAGGAGGCCTTTGGGTCGGGAGCGAACTTCGTTCTGCAGAAGCCGCTCACCCCGCTGCATGCCGCGCGCTGTCTCAATGCGGCGCTCAATTTCATGGTGCGGGAACGGCGCCGATACTTCCGCTATCCGGTGGAGATGCCGCTGCAAATCAGCCTTTTGCCCGGCCAGGAACTGGCTGCCACGACCACCAATCTGAGCGAGGGGGGCATGGCCATACGCACCCTCGGCAAATTGCCCAAGGAGGCGAGGGCGCAGTTTAGCTTTACGCTTCCCAAAACTACTATTTCGCTCGAACTGAAAGGCGAAGTCGCCTGGGCCGACGGAACCAGTCACGCCGGCATCCGCTTCATCGAGGTTCCGCAGAGTGCACAATATCAGCTTGAAAAATGGCTGACCGACCGCTTGCAAGAAGAGATACCTGCGGGGCTAAAAGGCTACGCGGCGCTTCCCTAACGAATTCGCCCCCACCGACCCGGCATCCAGCTTGCAACTTGCGTCCGGCCACTGCTATGGCACTGTAGGGATGCGGCTTGCCGCGTCTCATCTCCCACGCAAGATCACATTGCCATGATTACCCTGGAAGAAAGAATCGCCAGAACCGAGCGCTGGTTGCGCCATTTGGAAGAGGACCAGCCTTACCTGGATGCGCGTTTGTCCGCGCTCGGCGCCGAGCACCGCCAGAGCGCGAACGCCTTCGCCGGCCGCGTCCGCGCCGAAGCGGAAGCCGAGCTGCAGCGCCTGCTGTCAGAACAAGGATTGCCCTACGAGTGGAACGCGCCGCAACCCGCCGACTGACTGAGCGAAAGGTCTCAGGTCTCAGGAAAAAAAGCTCTGCGACCTGAGATCTAGCATCTTTACCTAGACGCTCAGACTAACCGCGGACGCAGGCACCGGATGTGCCGTTTCATCTTCCAGCGTGGTTTCTTCCCAATATGACCGGTCGCGTAAAATGCGCGATACCAGCGCCGTGTGCATGGCGTGGCCGGCGCGGTCGGCCACCACCGACCCCAATATGTGCTTTCCGATCAGCGCCAGGTCGCCAATCAGATCCAGAACTTTGTGGCGCACGAACTCGTCGGGAAAGCGCAATGGCGGATTCAGCAATTCGTCGCGGCTCAGCACGATAGCATTCTCGGTCGACGCACCGCGAATCAATCCCTGCTGGCGCATGGCGTCGGCTTCGTGCAGAAATCCGAAAGTGCGCGCCGGCGCAATCTCTTTCAGATAGCTGCCATTGGTCAGCCGCACGCAGAAGCTCTGCTTGCCAATGAGTGGATGAGGAAAATTGATGGAATACGCAACCGAGTAAATCTCCGCCGGATACACGGCAATAAATTTATCGCCCTCGCGCAACTCGATCTCGCGCACGATCCGCAGATACGTGCGCGCTTTGCGCTGCCGCCGAATCCCGGCCTTTTGAATCATTTCGACAAAGGGACGGGCGCTGCCATCGAGCATGGGCAACTCGAGATTGTCCAGTTCGACGATGGCGTTGTCGATGCCGACGCCGGTAAATGCCGAGAGCAGGTGCTCGGTGGTGGAGATGAGCACGCCCTTCTTCATCAAACTGGTGGCGTAACTGACGCGAGCCACGTTGCGTCCGCTGGCTTCGATCGCGAAGCCGTCCAGGTCGGTGCGGTGAAATACGATTCCCGTTCCCGCGGGCGCAGGCAGAATCCGCAAACTGACCGGAGCGCCACTGTGCAGCCCCACTCCTGTGCAGGTCACCGCAGAACGAATTGTCTGCTCGTGTGTCACCGGGGAAGATGTAAGTCTTTTGCTATGTATCAGCTTACAGGGACGCGCCCACTTGTCCATGTGGCAAAACAGCCACACTCCGTGGCTTGGCAAACGGTGTGCGGGCTAACTTATTCAAACGCTTGCAGATGTTCGAGGTTAACCGGGGAAGAACTTGCCTGTGTTTTACGGTACTTACGTAACTTTCGGGCCTGTTTTACCGGCAATTCTACCGTTTCTTCAGCGGTACTTTGGGGTCGTAGGTCACCGCCGCTTCGAACATCGAATCCGGCAACTTCAGGTTGTAGCTCGCCGTGCTGATGAAGCGCTGTTGTGAAGTTTCTCCATTGAAATAGCGGGTAACGGAGTGAGGGGTCCAGATTCCCTGCACCAGTTTGTAACTGTCGTAAATCTCTTCTTCGACATTTTTCTGCTTGTCTTTCGGATCGCGCCACGAATAACTGATCTTGATCGGATAGTGCGTATTCTGGTCGAGGAAAACGCTCACCGAGTCGTTCTGACTGTTGAGCAGCGTGACTCCCTCGGTTACCTTTCCGTCCACGACCGCCGCGCCATCATAGAAGAGAGCAACGTTCGGATCGCGTATCCACTTGCGGAAGATCCATTCCAGCGAATGCTGGCGGCGGCGGAGATAATTCTGCAAATCCTCCGGTTCCTGCGCCGCCGTTCCCTTGTAGGTAACCTCGTATCCTTTGTCGCCGTTGTGAATCAGGACAAGATCGGACTTGGCGGACTTGACGCCGCCGATGTCGATTTGCCCTGGGATGATATGAATGTCTTTCAAGCGGAGGACTTCGAAACGGTCCCTTTCCGGATACTCGACATAGTATCGGTAAGGAATCCCGGTGCTGTTGGTGCGCCCGTGATAGAGCGGATAATAGCGGCCTTCCTCAATCCGGTTCTCGTAGGTGAGGTAGGGTTGCCCGCCCAGTGCCTCGATCGTCTTCTCCAGAACCGCTCGCGCCTGGCGGGCATTGTCGGAGTCGTTCATGTTGATGGGCCCGGGGGGCTGTCCCGTCAGCGGAGCCCGCGGCGGCGGCGCTTCCCCAGCCTGGGCAAACGCCAGTCCCGAGAGCAGCACAATGACCAAGAAACGATTCATAATTCTAATGATTAGAAGCACCCTGGACCATTTTAGCTGTACACGGTACACGTAGCGACGGAGGCATTCGTCCGTCCAGTCACGCGGGGCGCGACGCCTCACCCCACCAGCACCGCGCCGCCGTTCACGTTGAAAATCTCGCCGGTGATAAACCCGGCGTAGGGTGTGCACAGGAACAGAATCGGCCCTGCGATTTCGTCCGGCGTTCCCACGCGCCCCAGCGGGATGGATCTAAAAACTTTTTCGCGCGTTGGCGGATGGCTCAGCGCCGCCGCCGACATATCCGTCGCCACCCAGCCCGGCGCCACGCAATTGACATGGATGCCGTCGGGCGCCAGTTCCGTCGAGAGTCCCTTTACCATACTGATCAGCGCGCCTTTCGAGGCCGCATAATCGCAGTGGAAGGCTTCTCCGCGCTGGCCGGCGGTCGAACTGACCAGCACGATGTGGCCGCCGCCCTGCGTCTTCATCGGCTGCTTTTTCATTTGACCCACCGAATGCTTGACGAGCGAGAAGACGCTGTCGAGATTCACTGCGATCGTGCGATGCCACTGCTCGTCGGACATGCGATCGACGGGCGCATCGTCGGGCGGCCAGATGCCATGATTCGCGACCAGAATGTCGAGACGTCCGAAGGCCGCAATGGCGGACGACACCAGTGGCTGCGCCGCCTCCGTGCTCGAAAGATCGCTCTCGACGGCGCGACAGTTTTCCGCGCCACATTCGCGCACCAAGTCCTCGGCCTGCGCCTTCGCCGCTTGATAGTTGAAGACAACTTTCGCGCCCGCGGCCACAAACAACCGCACCGTCGCCGCGCCGATCCCGCGCGATCCGCCGGTGATAAGAGCTACTTTGGAATGAAGAGTCAGGTTCACAATGCGTACAAGTATCGCACGGCAGTGGCCGGTGGACAGTGGTCAGTGGTCAGCGAAAACCTTGGCGGTCGCGGCGCTGAGCCAGCAAAAAGGAAAGGGGCGGCCAAAATCTGCCGCCCACCTGAAAACTATTCACTGACCACCGGCCACTGTTCTTACGCCGTCGCCGGACGCTCGCCGCTTTTCGCTGGAACCCGGTCCGGCTTGATCACCTGCTGCACACCGTCGTCGGTCTTGGCCGGCAGCGGCTTGATCGGCGGCAGATCCACGCCCTCGACCAGCATCTTGATCTCGGAGGCGTCCAGCACTTCGCGCTCGATCAGCGCCTTGGCGATCCGGATCAGCGTTTCGCGATTCTCCGACAGGATTCCCTTCGCCGTCGCGTACCCTCGGCTCACCATCTTCCTGACTTCTTCGTCGATCTGTATGGCGGTGGCTTCGCTGTAGTCGCGGTGTTGCGAGATCTCGCGTCCCAGGAAGATCTGCTCTTCTTTCTTGCCGAAGGTCACCGGCCCCAGGTCGCTCATGCCCCACTCGCATACCATCTTGCGGGCGAGCTCAGTGGCGCGCTCAATGTCGTTGCCGGCGCCGGTCGACATGCAACTGAGGAAGAGCTCCTCCGCAATGCGACCGCCCATTAGGATCGAGATCTGCGTTTCGAGATAGTTCTTGTAGTAGTTGTGGCGATCGTCGGTCGGCAACTGCATGGTCAAACCGAGAGCCATGCCGCGCGGAATGATGGTGACCTTGTGCACCGGGTCGGAATGCGGCAGCATGGCCGCCACCAGCGCGTGCCCGGCCTCGTGGTACGCGGTATTCTTTTTCTCCTCATCGGAGAGCAGAAGCGACTTGCGTTCCACGCCCATCAGCACTTTATCTTTCGCCACTTCGAAGTCGTACATCAGGACGGCCTTGCGGTTTTGCCGCGCCGCCGCCAAAGCCGCTTCGTTCACCATGTTGGCCAAGTCCGCGCCGGAGAATCCCGGCGTGCCGCGGGCAAGCACCGATAGATCGACATCATCCGCCAGCGGAATTTTGCGGGTGTGCACGCGCAGAATCTCTTCCCGTCCGCGAACGTCGGGACGATTCACCACCACCCGCCGGTCGAAACGGCCCGGCCGCAGCAGCGCCGGATCGAGCACATCGGGACGGTTGGTCGCCGCCATCAGGATGACGCCTTCGTTCGATTCGAAACCGTCCATTTCGACCAGTAACTGATTCAAAGTCTGCTCGCGCTCGTCGTGGCCACCGCCGAGGCCGGCGCCGCGATGCCGCCCAACCGCGTCAATTTCGTCGATGAAAATAATGCAGGGAGCGTTTTTCTTGCCCTGTTCGAACAGATCGCGCACGCGGCTTGCGCCCACGCCCACGAACATTTCCACGAAGTCGGAGCCGGAGATGGAGAAGAACGGAACATTCGCTTCGCCCGCGACCGCGCGTGCCAGCAAGGTTTTGCCGGTTCCCGGAGGTCCTACCAGCAGCACGCCTTTCGGAATGCGTCCGCCCAGCTTCTGGAACTTCTGCGCCTCGCGCAGGAACTCGATAATTTCGCGAAGTTCTTCCTTCGCCTCATCCACGCCCGCCACGTCTTTGAACGTGATTTTTTTCTGCTGCATGGAGAGCAGACGCGCCCGGCTCTTGCCGAACGACAGCGCCTTGTTTCCACCCGTCTGCATCTGCCGGATCATGAAGAACCAAAGCGCACCCAGCAGAACCAGCGGCGCCAGATTCAGAAGCCAGCTTGGCCAGGTGCCGTTGCTGATATCCTTGACGGTTACGCTTACGCCCTTGTCCTGGAGCGTCTTGTACATGTCGGGATAGGTTGCCGGAATCGTCGTGTGGAAGCCCGATCCATCGCTCTTATACTTTCCCTTGACATCTTGGGCGGTGATCACGACCTCGCGCACCAGACCCTGGTCCACGTCCGACATGAACTGCGATAAGTTAACTTCTTTTTCTTTCTGGGCATTGCTCCCGGTTTTCACCACCTGCCAGAGCAGGAAGGCCGAGACCACGATGACCGCCCAGAAGAGCACTGTTTTAATCGTAGAATTCACCTAAAACTCCTCGCAGAAGGGCAGCCCGTCCCTACCAAAGAAAGACGCCGCCTCTACAGCCTTTATTAGATGCCGGAGACGGGAATTCGACTGGGAAAAGACCGCTGCTCAATTCTAGACCTTTTCCCAAGAAAACGGGGAACCCGATGGGCCGTGGCAGAAATCATGGGCCGAAGCGGGGCTTGGGTTCCTGCGGGGGTGTGTAACTCGAAGGCCCGTCGCCGACCGAACGCTTCTTCTGCATCTGGCGGATCATGAAAAACCAGAGCGCTCCAAGAAGAACTAGAGGAGCCAGATTGAGGATCCAGCTTGGCCAGCCTTGTTCGGTTGTTTCCCTGAACCAGATTTCTACTCCGTGTTGCTGAAGAGCTTCGAGCATCGCGGGCTGATTTGATGGCACGATGACGCGAAAACTGCCGCCTTTGGCATCCACCCCGTTTACGACACTGCCTGCGATCGTGACTGCGCTGACTTGACCGTTAGCAATCCTCGTCAAGAAATCGGAATAGCTGATTGCAGAGACCGGCCGAGCATTACTGCCGGACTTCACGGTCTGCCAGAGCAGGAACGCGCTTGCTGCAATCACCGTCCAGAAAAGCGCGGCCTTGATGACGCTATTCATATGGGCTCCACTTACGTCGTCGCCGCCACATACGGCAAATTCCGTCCCGTCTGCTTCGGACTGCCCAAGCCATAGCCGCAAAGAAACGCGTCATCCACCAGAAATCCGAAATAGTCCGGCTGCAGCGGCACGCGGCGCGCTGCCTGCCGATCCAGCAGCGTAGCCAGCTTCACCGAAGCCGCGCCCCGCCCGCGCAGGTCATTCATCAGAAATTCGCTGGTGACTCCCGAGTGCACCAGTCCCTCGATCAGCAGCACATGCTTGCCGGCAATCGCCAGTTCGTGGCTGAAGAGAATCTCCAACAGCGGGGATTCACCCTGCTTGCTCTGCTTGTAGCTGGGCTTGATAAAAGCACAGACGATGGGGACATCGATGGCGCGCACCAGGTCGGCCATGAACAGGAAGCTGTTTTCCAGAATTCCCAGCGCGATCACGGTCTGGCCGCGATAGTCGTCGGAAATCTGCCGTCCCAGTTCGTGGACTCGTTTCTGAATCTGGTCGGCCGAGATCACTTGGCGCAATCCGGACTTCGGAGGAACATTCATGGTGGAAGTGGCGCCTCCGGCGTAGTAGCTCTCAGCTTTCAGCCATCAGCTCTCAGTAGAATCTTACATCGCTGACGGCTGATCGCAGATAGCTGACGGCAATGTTACATCATCCTGCAACCTCGCGAATCCAAATTGCTTTCGAAGCCCCGGCAGGCTCTCGAAAAGCCGCCGGAACCGCGAACCCTCGCATCCAGATGAGCCCGCAACCTTCCGCGACAGCGACTGGCCAGAGCTTTTTCTCGGCGCCGGTGGCATGACGGTCACTTAGCAGCTCCTTCACTTTTCTCGCCGCTGCGGTATGCGCCGGCCAGTAACGATCTCCCGCCCGCCAGTTGCGGATCAACACTTGCTTCGGCACGCGCCCCGCGTCCAGCAACTGCCCGCGCTCATTTTCTGGAACGCCATCGGCATCCACTAGCCGGGCTTCCACGCGAGCGCCCAGCTCGGGAACCTTCACCACGCCCGGCACCGCTAAGGCGTACTCATAATCCGCCGCTTGTCGATGCCGCGCTTCACCGCGAGTGCCGAGAGGTTTCGCTTCCAACCGGAGTTCCTGACGTCCTCGACGAAGACAGAGCGCCCGATTCGGGTCGCCCGGCAACTCCAGTCTCCTGCCTGCTGGTCCTTGCACCAGATCCAGCGTTTCCTCAATCAGCCGGAACGAGATACTCAAATCGGGCGCACTCGTTTCCAGCCATGCCCGCACCAGCCGGCGCTGAGCCGCCAGCGGAAGCGCCAGCAAAGGCCTCAGTTGTAGAGACGAGGCGGGCCGCATCGCAGCAGCGGTTTGCTGGATACCAAGCACGGGGTACTGGGTACTGGGTACGGAGTGGGTACTGGCTGGCCACTGACCACTGGCCATTGACCACTGTTCTTCTTCTGCCCGCGCAATTTCCGCCAGCTCACCCATGTGTTCGATTGCGGCCTCGCCAAATTCCTCTCCGATGATCGGCAGCAGCCGATGCCGTACGCGATTGCGCAGGAAGGCAAGATCCCGATTCGACGAATCCTCCCGCCAGCTCTGGCCGTGCTCGCGGAGAAATTCCTGCAATGCAGCGCGCCGAAAACCAAGCAGCGGCCGGACCAACTCGCCAAACACGCGTCCCTGCTCTTCGAAAGTGATCCTCGGATGAATGCCCGAAAGTCCTCGAATGCCGGTACCGCGAAAGATGCGCAGCAGCACGGTCTCCGCCTGATCGTCGAGAGTGTGCGCCGTGGCAATCTTGGTAACGCGTCCCTCCCGCGCCAACTGGCGAAAAAAACTGTAGCGCAGTTCACGCGCCGCCGCCTCGATGCCGGAACTTCTGCCTGCGCTATCGCCGGGACTCTGCCTCCCGTCAACCGGCGCTTCGCAAACGTGCAGTTCGAGCCCGTGCTGCCGTGCCAGTTGCGCCACAAATCGCCCATCCTCGTCCGACTCTTCGCCACGCAATTTGTGATTGACATGCGCGACCGACAACACGATCCCCAACTCGCCTCGCAGCTCCAGCAGCAGGCAAAGCAACGCCACAGAATCCGCACCCCCAGAAACCGCCGCCGCCACCCGGTCCCCCGCCCGAATCGACGCCTGCTTCCGAATTGTTCTCAACAGCCGCTCCGCCAGCCCGCGCACAGAGAAATGGTACAGGAAACCTCGCCTCTGCTTGACAGACGTGCTGCTAATTGCCATGCTTACAGGCGATTTCCGGCAAAGTCTCCGCAACTTTGAAACTTTGCTTTTGGAGCGGTTCCATGGCCGAGACGCAGGACCAGGACAATGACAAGAGGGCCACGCGGCGCTTCGCGCTTCGTCTGCCCGTAAGTGTCCGTTACGGCGAAAATGAAGAGCAGCACGCGGCGCACACCCGCGACGTCAGCGCCCGTGGAATCTGTTTCTATGTCGATTCCGCCATCCAGGCCGGCTCCGCGATCGATTTCACGCTGACCCTGCCGCCCGAGATCACGCTGACGGAAAACATCCGCGTGCACTGCAAGGGCCACGTGGTGCGAGTCGAGGGCGGCAGTGCCTCCGACAAGTTAGCGGTGGCCGCCATCATTGACGAGTACGAATTCCTCGCCGACACGTAGTATCTCGCGCGCTTTTTCATGTGTCTTTCTCCATGCAACTCCCCAGTGGTATGGTTTCTCTAACACTTGAGTGCTTGCGTGAAAGACTTCCCGCCGCATCTTGCGTTCCGGCCACCGCTGTCTCGCTGCAGCTTGCGGGCGGAATTATGCGCGTTCCTTGCGCTGGGAACGCTCCTGCTCGCAGCCCCGTGGCTTCGTTCCCAGACAACGATTAAGCCGGGTTCCAAGTCTGCCGCGCCTTCCGCGAGCAAGGTCGCCGCCATCAAGAGCTTTCGGATTGTGCAGGAAAAAGACGGCCCCGCCGTTGAAATACTTTCGACGAAGCCGTTGATTCCTTCGATCCAGGCGATCAGCGACCCCGCGCGGCTGGTGATCGATCTGCCCAATGCGCGGCTGGAAACTCAACAGAAGCGCGTCAGCATACAAGCCGATCAGATCAGCTCGATACGCGCCGACCAGTTTCAGGAGAATCCGCCCGTGGCGCGCGTAGTCGTGGATCTGCTCGCGCCCCGCCCCTACACCTGGGACGCCGCGGGAAATCGCTTGGTCGTGCATCTCGGCAAGAATCCTAACCAGACCAGGAGTTCGCCGTTTGAGCCACCGACGGTTCCCAGCCTGACTTCCGCGCCAAAACCGGTGGTAGCAGCGGTGCGCGCCGCCGGCCCGCTGGCGCTTAGTGGAAATGACCGCAGCTCCGGTTCTTCGATTACCGCCGGCCCCGATACCGCCGTTCTCCGCCTCTCGAGCGGCGGCGAGGTGCGTGTTTGTCCAGGAACGACGGTGTCGGTGACTCCATCGCAGAACCGGCACAACCTGATGCTCAGTATGAACACGGGCGCGCTGGAAGCGCACTTTGCTCTCGACGCGTCTTCCGATTCCGTGATGACGCCGGACTTTCGCATCGCGCTGGTGGGGCCGGGAGAATTTCACTACGCCATCAGTGCCGACAATCAAGGCAACACCTGCGTGCGCGCGCTGCCCGGCAACACGGCGTCGGCGATTGTGAACGAACTGCTCGGCGACCGCACCTACCAGGTCAAGGCCACCGACCAGCTCGTGTTCCGTTCCGGGCAACTCGATCGTGTGGACATGGCGGTACCACTCGAGTGCGGATGTCCCCCACCGCGAGACCCTCCGCTGCGGGCAACCGACAATCTGCCCATGCAGAGCCGAGCACCGACCGAAGTGCCAATTGCAGCACACAGCAAAGACTTGCCGCCCGTGAACGCGAGCCCCGCGCCGGTTGCCGAGACGGCTCACGCGGAGCGCGCGCCCTCGACTGGAGCAGTGTCCGCCCCACTTGGGGTCTCGCTCGCGCCGAACGAACTTCATGTAGAGGTAACGGCGCCGCTCGTGTTCCACGCGGCCGGCCCTCCACCGGCGCCGGTTGAGGATGTCCGCGCCCTGCCCCTGGGCTCGCGTCCGCCGACAGTGCCGCCTTTGGCCGCTCCGCTTCCTCCAGCCGCGACCGAAACTCCGAAACCCACTGTCCCTGAAACGGCATCGCCGAATCACGCGCCGGTGCGCGGCTTCTTCAGAAAACTCGGCGGATTTTTTGCCGCGCTATTCCGCTGATCTGCCCAAGTGTGTGGCGTGAGCAAGCAAATTTTCCCGCCGCGCTTGCATCTACTCATAACTCGGCGAACGTCTTTCTGACTTAACATGGGAATATGACTTCGCTGAATCTGCCGTTCACGCGGCTCAGTATGCGCCGCCGCTACGAGTCGTGGTTTCTGCGTTTCGCCTTGGCCGGCAACTCGGGCGCATGGTGGTTGCGCTATCTCCTCGCAAATCCCGGACGCGAAGGCTGTCCCAGCCTCCCCGGCGCGGCCCCGTTGCAAATCTGGGCAACATGGTTCCCGCGTGACGGCCAGCCTGAGACTTTTATCCAGGAGTTCCCTCTCAAAGCGCTGCGGGTTAGTGACCGGCGTGGCCCGTTTTTTCTCGAAGCCGGTCCCCACCGCATCGAAGATGCCTTCTGCCGTGGCGCCCTCGATGTCCGCGGACATCGGCTTTCGTGGGATCTGCGTTACCGATCCAATTTCGGTATCACGCTGAGCAACAAAGGCTGGATCGGTTTTTCGCGCACGCCTCATTCCGACGCTGTTTTCTCGGGAGAAATTCGCCTCGACGAGCAAGTCTTCCGCGGCGATCCTCTCGGCTTCGGCGTGCAGGGCCACAATTGCGGCTTCCGCCATCGGCACTTCTGGACCTGGGCGCACGCCTGCTTTCCGCAGTCCGATGGCCGCCTCAGCACGTTCGAGGCTTTGGTTTATGAAATGCCTTTCGGCCTGGTGTTTCGCACGGCGATCCTGTGGCACGAAGGCCGCTCCCACGTTTTTCGCAAGTTGCGCGAGACTTGCCGCGATCCCAAAGCGATGCGCTGGATTTTTCGCACGATCTCCAAGGCGGGGTCGATCGCTGTGGAAATCGAGGGCAGCGGCCTGTCCTTGCACCACATGCCCTATGCCAAGACCGATTGCTCCGGCACTTTCGAAGTAGCCAACAACAGCCTGGCGCGGGCACGACTCAACCTGCGCTTGGGAAATTCAGCACAAAATCCTGCACCAGAGAAAGAATTCGTAACCGACGGCGGCGCGGTCCTGGAAATGACCGGTGAGTATTGACACCTAGACAGCAGCTTGCGATTGAGTTGCCGCCGCTGTGCGCTGGGCGCATTGTTCCAAGATGATCGGCACTTCAAACAGCGCTCGATTCGAGTACTCGGAGGCCTTCCGGCGGAACTCATCGAAAGTTGCGCTCTCGAGTAGACGTTGAACGGCGGGCGCAATTCTTTTGAAGCTCGGCACCACGATTCCGTAACCTTTCTCCGTCACCCATTCCGCGTTGTAGCGTTCTTGCGGCATGGTACTGGAATTGCATTCGACGATGACGGGCAAGTGAAACTGCAGCGCTTCGCTGATCGAGCCCGGCCCCGGCTTCCCAATAAAGAAGTCAGCCAAGGCCATGTAGTACTCGACATTCTGAGCAAATCCGACGACGAGGTTTGGCTTTCTGGCCGGCAGGTTCTTGAGCTTGGCGGCAAGTTTCTCGTTGTGCCCACATATCAGAATGAGCTGCACGCCGCTGCCGGCTTCGTTGAGTTGTCTGGCGATATCGGCCATCACCTGCGAACCATAGCCTCCGAACAGGACAATGCCGGTTGGGCAATCCGCTTCCAGTCCGAGTCGCTTCCTTTCAGCAATGCGATCGATCGCGGTCTTCTCGTAGAACTTCGGCTTCAGGATCATTCCCGATGTCTGGAAGATGTGGTCGGCGGGATGGCCAATAGTTAGAGCTTGTTGCCGGGCGCGGTCAGTCCCAACGATGATGTATTCCGATTCGCGCTCAATCCAGAAGTGTGGCGGGTAATCCGCAAGATCCGTTATGAGAGTGACAAATGCCGGGGTGCCCCACACATTCGCGTTCTCTGCGAATGTGTGGGTGTCCGCCGTTTTTGTGCCGCCGGGGCGCAGGCTATCGGCGATCTCGCGATTGAAGTGCGGAATCACGGAGAGCACCAGGTCCGTCGGATGTTGCGCCCAGTAAGCGCGGAGCAACTTAACAATCGGAGAATGGTAGAGACGGATGGTCCCTTCCAGAAGCACCAGGAGTTGCGGCGTGAAACGCGTCCAGCCTTTGCGCAAGATCAGGTTGTAAGTGTCCTGAATGCGCAGGCCGGTGAAGCGGCGAACCACGTCGAGGGGATCGAGCAATTCCTGAATGTCGAGAACCGTGACGTCCCAGGGATGTTCCTGCGCGGCAAGAGTAGCTTTGAGAGCGTCGGCCGCACTCTGATGTCCTCCGCCCGCGTGATGAAAAACGATGGTCAGTTTGCGCAAGAGTCACCCGGCTTGCGTCTTCGAGAATAAGATTTTCGCACGCCGGTGGAGTTGGCGTCAGTACACCACGTCCTCGTATTCGCTATCTTCGAGGAGTCCCTCTTCGACAGCGAATTCAGCAGGGTCGGAATCGGCTCGCTCTTCGTCGGGATGAAGATCGTCGTTTCGCTCGACATATTCATGGATCTGGACTCCGTCTTCACCAACGGTGATGTAGGTAGGATGTTCGTCAATCCAAGCTCCGCAATTGTAATAATCGACTCCGTGCTCGTGTTTGTGCAAAGCGGCGTGAGTGTGGCCGCAGAAAATGCGCGCCGTTTGATGGTGACGGGCGTGAGCCAGAGCGCCCTCGGCAACCTTGGACGATAAGCGCAGCCAGCGCGTGTTGAGCCGGTCGAGAAAACGGGTCAGCGTTTTATTTTTCGAATCCCACTTCTGCAGCTGCAGGTAGAGCAGCGTCCCGATCAGATAGCTGACGCGAACATTGCTCACCACGAAGCCGTCGAACTGGTGCCCATGCACGGCGATGTGGCGCAAACCCTGATACTCCCATTGATATTCCTGGTACACGCGGACGCCCACCAAATGCGACATGATCGGGGCCAGGCCGTGGTCGTGGTTGCCTTCCACCCAGACCACCTCGACGTTGCGCTTGGGATTGGAGAGCTTGCGAATGAAGCCGAGAAATTTCCAGTGTTCCTTTTTCAGACGTCCGAAATTGAGGTCGGCAAAAATATCGCCCAGCAGAATGAGGCGGCGGTATTTATTTTCCCGGAGCACGCACAAAGCCTCCCGCGCGCGGCTCATGTCCGCGCCCAGATGCAGATCCGAAAGGATCAGCGTGTCACAGATCTGCCCTGTGACGACCTCCGGTGTTATGACCTGCTGCGCCACGCTTCCATTCTCGCCGGGCAGTGTTACGAGGTGATGAATTGGGAATCGCTGAGAGGCCAGAGGTAATCGATCAGTAACCTACCCGGAGCTGGAGGAAAACCGACCGACCGCCGCAGATGCCGCGCCCTGCGCTGCTTTCACCCTCAACTCGGTCTCTGTCAGAGTCTGAGCGCGCTCAATGCGCGGGCGGAACATATTCGGCGGGACGCGACGATCCCTCGCCGAAGAAAAACTGCTCCATCTGCTTCACGATGACTTCCTGATCCTGCTTGCGCGCCGGGTTCAGGCGATATTCGTTCAGCAACATTTTGCAGTGTTCCATCCACTGGCCCCAAGCTTGTTGGGAGACATGCTCGTAGATCTTCTTTCCCAACTCGCCGTCGAATGGAGGCTCGGGGAGTCCAGGCAATTCCTGATTCAATTTTGCGCAGAAGACTTTGTGATCGGCCATAAATTTCTTCTGAAATTATCGCACAGGCACTGCGCCTTCACTCGCTTCTGATCCTATTAAGGTTTCCGCAATGGCGAAATTCTGCCTGAGTTCGTCCCGGCAAGCCAAGCACGTACTTCACCAAAATCGTACGGCAAAGCAATATTTTCATTGACAAATTACATACAAGTGGCAATATCTTGTGGTAGGACAGCTACTCATACCACAACTTGAGTAGTCCGGGCATCAAGGTGCCCTGTCGAGAACCTTGGGAGAACAAATCGTTCAAACGGAGGAAAACACTTCATGGCAACCAAGAAGAAAGCCGCCAAGAAAAAGAAACACTAAGCGGGCAGATGCTCGTTAAGAAATTCCCCAAAGCCTCTCCGGAGAAGCACCTCTTGAGAGGCTTTTCCATCGGTAGCGTCGCTGGTCGTCGGTCCTTAGTCGTTCGCGCGGTGTTGCCGATTGCGGCTTCCGTCGACTCCTCGAAGTTCCAGAATGCCAAGGACCAGCGACCAACGACGAACGACGAATCCACCATGCGTACTTTGGGGGGTTGTCCAGCGGCGCGGCTCGTGCTAGAAACGCATACAGGAGTATGGCAGCCGCCTCCATGAGCCTCCGCAAGAAAGTGTCGAAGAAAGCGGCCCGCAGCGCCGAAATCGTTATTCCGGACAAGCTCTATTTCCGCATCGGCGAAGTCGCTACCCTGTGCCGTCTGCCGGCCTACGTGCTTCGTTTCTGGGAAACCGAATTTCCGCAGCTCAAGCCCGTAAAAAGCAGCACCGGCCAGCGCATGTATCGCAAGCGCGACGTCGAGTCCGTGGTGCGCATCAAGAAACTGCTGTACGACGACGGCTTCACCATCGCGGGTGCGCGCGTGCAATTGCGCGAAGAGAGCAAAGCCGATCGCACCCAGACCACGCTTCCGTTTCCCATGAGTCCTTCCGTAAACGTGTCGCACTTGCGAAATGAACTGCAGCAGATTCTGCACATTCTTTCCGCGCGCCGGCAGCAATAACAATCGCAGAGCCGTGGGTGCCCGCGCCGCACCAGACTCTGCGCTATCCTAATAACATGCACGCGCATGGCGGACACGGACATTCTCATGGAACAGGGCGGGTGCTGCGCATTTCGCTGGCCGTGACCGTGCTCTATGTCGTCCTGCTCGTCGTCGCCGGCATCCGCGCCCACTCGCTGGCATTGCTCTCCGAGGCGGGACATAACTTCTCCGACTTTCTGGCGCTGCTGTTGTCGCTGGCGGCGGTATTTTTGGAAGGCCGCCCGCCGAGCGCGACCAAAACTTATGGATACCGGCGCGCCGGAGTGCTGGCGGCGCTGGTCAATTCGCTGTCGCTGGTGGCGGTATCGTTTTTCATTTTCTACGAAGCGTTTCGTCGGTTGCAGCATCCCGAGCGGGTGCGCGCCGGAGTGATGATTTGGGTGGCAGCGGCGGGCGTGGCCATGAACGGCGCCATCGCGCTGCTGCTATGGCGTTCAGGGCGGGATGTGAACGTCCGGAGTGCGCTACTGCATGAACTGGGCGACACGCTCTCGACTGCGGCGGTAATTGTCGGAGGCTTTGCCATCCTGTGGACGGGGCAGTACTGGATCGACGCGGCCCTGTCGTTTGGAATCGGCGCGCTGATTCTGTGGTCGAGCTTCGGCATCGTGCGCGAGACGCTGAATATTCTGCTGGAGGGCACGCCGCGCGGCATGAGCCTGGAGGCGGTGGAATCCGCCATGCGGGAGATCGCGGGCGTGAGCGATGTGCACGATCTCCATCTGTGGAGCATCGGGTCGGAAAATCACGCGCTCTCGGCGCACGTGAAGATCGCGGACATGGCCACATCGGAGAGCGATACGATTCTGCGAGAGATCAACGAGAAACTCGGGCACGGGTTTGGCATCCGCCATACGACGATCCAGTTGGAACACGTGGTCTGCGAGACGGCGCATGCCTGCGTGATCGCGGTGCCGGAGGAAGAACACGAGCACGATCATTCCCGGCACGACCACCACGATCACGCCCACTGAGAGTAAGCGAGCCGTGAGCGTAAAGGCCGTTTTCGCCGGTTATCTGGTCATGCCCCCCACTCCGTGCTATAAGTTGCCAGATGAATGGGCCTAACGAACGTACGCCGAACAGAAGCGTGGCTCGCACTCTTACAACAGGAATCCTTTCTCTGTTCCTCGTCCCGATTTTTTGGTTCCTCACAAAAATGGAAACCACAGGGTTCGTGCTGGCATGGGTTTGGGTAAATACACAACCGCCCTCATTGAGCAACATTTCCGGTTGGTTTGCGATCTCGGCGATAGTGGATTTTCTATTGTGGTTTTCCGGGCTTTGGGGCGCATGGACCTTGTGGAGGCGATTCCCGAGCACTAAAGGTGTCCTCGGTGCCAAACTACTGTGCGCTCTATCCATTGCGTTCTACCCGTTACTGGGAACAGCACTACTCTTTCATCATGGCACCTTATGGAGCCCGACGCCGGTTCTAGCGGCGACTTTCGCTGTCAGTCTTCTTGTTTGTTTTGGAACCATCGACGGCCTGTACGCACTTGCCTTGAGACTCTATCAAAACAGCAACGCATGAAGAGTAGTCGGTGAAAAATCTCGATTGCGCTGATGGACCTAGCCCACCCGATCCGTATCTCAATGAAAATACGACTGTTGCCAGGTTTCTCGGCGATTGATCCCCGGTTTCTGTGGTATCCTGTCGCTTGGAGTCATTCCTCCCCGAGTAGCATCCAATGAACATGCGTTGGCGGCAAATGTTGCGATTTTTGGCGGCGGTGCAGTTGCTCCCAGCTCTGGAGAGCGGCGAGGAAACCCTCGTCGGCGGGCAGGCCGTGCTGGAGGGCGTGATGATGCGTTCGCCGCATGCCTGGGGCATAGCCGTGCGCAAGCCGTCGGGCGAGATTGTGACCCACAGCGAGCCGCTGGAGCGGCCTTCCGAACAACATAAGTGGATGGGCTGGCCGGTGCTGCGTGGCGTCATGACGCTGGGGAGCGCGATGTCGCTGGGATTCCGGGCTCTGAAGTTTTCCGCCAATGCGGCGCTGGAAGAGATATCCCCCGATCAAGGCAACGCCGATCAGGGTAATGACGGTCACGCTGATAAAGATCCAGGCAAGAAGCTCGAGATCCCCGGCTGGATGGTAGGGCTGAACATTGCTTTCTCCGTCGCGTTTTTCATCTTCATGTACAAATATCTGCCGCTGCTGGCCACGACGGAACTGAAGAAAGTGAATCCGATTTTCGGGCAGCAGATCGTGTTTAACCTGGTGGACGGACTGATCCGCATCGCGATGTTCTTGCTGTTTGTGTGGGGCGTTTCGCTGTGGAAAGACATTCGGCGCGTGTATGAGTACCACGGGGCCGAGCACAAGACGGTATTTGCGTTCGAGCACGGCGATCCGCTGGAAACCGCGGCGGTGCAGAAATATTCGACGTATCATCCGCGCTGCGGAACCAGCTTCCTGATGACGGTGATGATCATCTCGATGATCGTGTATATGGCGATTCCAGTGCATACTTTCTGGGCCCGATTCGCCATTCGAATTGCGTTGCTGCCGCTGATTGCGGGAGTTTCCTACGAAATCATTCGCTTCGCCGCCAAGCATCGCGGCTCGCTGTTCGCGCTGATGACGGCGCCGGGCCTATGGCTGCAGCGAATCACCACCCAGCCGCCGGATGACCGCCAAGTCGAGTGCGCCATCGTAGCTTTGGATGAATCCATGAAGCTGGAAAAACAGCACGGCGGCGAATTGGTGATTGCCTAGGCGTCGTTCGCTGTTCGTCGTTCGCTGCCGCGGACTGATGCCTTTTGGGTTCCAGAAAAATATCACAAAGGCATTGTTTATCCGTCGCTGCGCGAGTGGTCGCGTTCGTCTACCCTCCGGATGGAGGTGTCAGATGGCGGCGAACTCTTCATATCGAGATTTGCGGGTATGGCGGGAGGCGGTTGATCTCGCTCTCGTGATTTATCGCGCGACGGCGGAGTTTCCAAAGCATGAACTCTACGGCTTGACATCCCAGATGCGGCGCGCCGCGGTTTCCGTTTCAAGTAATATAGCTGAGGGTAAGGGACACAGTTCCGATGGAGACTTCGGGCGCTTCCTGTTCCATGCAAGAGGTTCGTTGCTCGAACTCCAGACACAGATTGTGATTGCGCAAGGTTTAGAGTATCTGACGAAAGAACGGGCATCGAGCCTCGCACGTACAACAGACGATCTTGGCCGCGGATTAAATGGTCTGATACAAGCGGTCCGGGGAAAACGCGGCCCTTCGAGGGCTGCGGCGAATAGCGAACGACGAGCAGCGAACGACGAATAACGGCACCACCAATCATGTTCGAACGTCTTGACCAAATCGAAATTCGCTACGAGGAACTGACGCAAGCGCTGTTGTCGCCCGATATCACCAACGATTCGGCGAAATACCAGAAGACTGCCAAGGCGCACAGCGAAGTCGCCGAGATCGTCGAGAGATATCGCGAGTACAAAGATCTGAAGCGCGGCATCGCCGAGAGCCGGGCCGTGCTGGTGGATGAACCCGATCCGGACATGCGAGCCTACGCCGAAGAGGAGCTGACGAAGCTTGAAGCCCGCATCGTGACCGTGGAAGAAGAACTCAAGGTTCTGCTGCTGCCCAAGAATCCGAACGACGAGAAGAACGTGGTCCTCGAAATCCGCGCCGGAACGGGCGGCGATGAAGCCACGCTGTTCGTCGCGGAAGTCTTCCGCATGTACAACCGCTATGCCGAGACACAGAAGTGGAAGGTGGAAGTGCTCTCCACGTCGGAGTCGGGCGTGGGGGGATTGAAGGAAGTGATCGCGCTGATCGAGGGCGACCGCGTCTATTCGCGCTTGAAGTATGAGAGCGGAGTGCATCGCGTGCAGCGCGTGCCGGCGACCGAGCAGCAAGGACGAGTGCACACTTCGGCGATCACGGTCGCGGTGCTGCCGGAAGCGGAAGAAGTGGACGTAAAGATCGAAGCTAAAGACCTGCGCATCGACACGTTCTGTTCGTCGGGACCGGGCGGGCAGTCGGTGAATACAACCTATTCTGCGGTGCGGATCACGCACATTCCGACGAATACGGTGGTGAGCTGCCAGGATGAGAAGTCGCAGATCAAGAATCGCGAAAAAGGCATGCGCGTGCTGCGCTCGCGGCTCTACGAAGTCGAGATGCAGAAGCAGCAGGACGCGCTGGCGAAAGAACGCAAGCAAATGGTTGGGTCGGGCGACCGCTCGGAGAAAATCCGGACCTATAATTTTCCACAAAACCGGCTCACGGATCATCGCATCGGCTTCACCATCCACCAGCTAGAGCAGGTGATGGACGGCAAACTCCAGCCGGTCATCGACGCCCTCGTCACCCACTATCAGGCGGAGAAACTGAAGGGCGAGAACGAGGCGGGCGCGGTGGAAGTGGTGTGATGCAAGGAATAGTCACATCACACCACTACCACACGATGCGAATTCCCGTTGTCTGAAGAATCCCGGCGAAATGCAGTCGGCGGTCGCGCGTGACGAGTTCGGCGTCCATATGAGCAGCAGTAGCCGCGATAATGCGATCCGGCATATCCGGTACCGTCTCCCTGGGAATTCGTTGCACGGCCTCGGCCACTGCGGCGTCTAAGGGAGCTACGATCATGCTACCCGCGGGATCTTTGAGCGCATCTTGCAGCCTTTGCATCGCCACGGGGGGCAGTCTGCCTTTCTCCGCCAGGTAGATCACTTCCACCGTGAGATGGCTGAGATAAAAATGTCCTCTGCGTTCCGTTCGGCGCTTTCAATGACCGTCCTGGCAGTGGGCGAGAGCTGCTTCGAGCGGGAGAGATACCAGATCACAGCGTGAGTGTCCAAGACCAGCGCCATCAGGAAACGTCCCGCGGGAAATCTCCCCACATCTCTTGACGCGCTTGGGAGATATCTCTTTCGCTGACATTTACGTCTAGGTCTGCCCAAAGGCCCGCGAGGCTGCGCCGGGGCTGCTGACGTGTCTTTTCTTGCAGGCGGCTTATATAGGCAAGAACTTCCTCTTGTTTTTGGAGGGGCAGTCCACGAAGCTTTTCAAGTACCCGTTGTTCGACGGTCATCTGCAACCCCTACTGGCCTTCTGATGATTATATCGTGCGTGGCAAGCCCACCCGCCCTCTGGTGCTAGCCTTTCGCTGAAGCTGTGGTGAAATAGACTCGTGCAACTCCGCCAAGCCCTGAATGCGGCAATTGAACGGCTGACAACCGCGCACGTTCCTTCCCCGCGCATGAATGCGGAGCTGCTGATCATGTCCACGCTCGATTGCGATCGTGCGTATCTCTATGCTCATCCCGAGCGCGACCTCGCCCCGGGCGAGATGCAGCGCTATGACGAAGCTCTTGCGCGCCGCGCTACCGGCGTTCCGGCGCAGTACATCACGGGACACCAGGAATTCTGGGGGCTGGATTTGATCGTGTCGCCGGCGGTGCTGATTCCACGTCCGGAGACGGAGCATGTGGTCGAGGCGGTACTGGAGCTGTTTTCGTCGGAATCAAAGCAAAGTCAAGAGCAAGATCAAAGGCCGCGGACAGGAGTGTCCGCGCCACACAATCTACGCATCGTGGATGTGGGCACCGGTTCGGGAGCGATTGCCATTGCGTTAGCGCAGGAACTCCCCACGGCGGAAATCCACGCCACCGACATTTCTCCCGAGGCGCTCGAAGTCGCTCGTGCCAATGCGGCGCGCCACGAACTCACTTCGCGAATCAAGTTTCACCTTGCGGACTTGCTGGGCGCACTGCCAGCGGCTTCATTCGACATCGTGGTTTCGAATCCTCCTTACGTCGGCGATTCGGAGGAAGAATCGGTGCAGCTCGAAGTGCGCAAATTCGAGCCGCGCCATGCGGTGTTTGCGGGAGCAACCGGGCTGGAAGTAATCGAGCGACTCATCCCCCAGGCGCAGACCGTGCTAAGGCCCAGCGGTTGGGTCGTGTTCGAAATCAGCGGAGCGATTGCCGATCGCGTGCGGAGATTGCTATCGGATTGGGAAGAGGTCGCAATCAGGAACGACTTGCAGGGGATCGCGCGGGTGGCGATGGCGAGAAAAATCAGTTCGTAGAAAAAAGCTTGCTCGTGGAGAGCCAGGCGTCCCCGCCCGGCGGACGGTCCGAGACGCCCGGCCCCTCCGCCGATCAAATCCTAGAACGTCACTCGCACTCCAAGCTGCGCGGCGAACGGGATCCCTACCGTCGTACCGGGGCCAAAGAAATCTCCTAGAGCGCCCTCGGGTATCTCGAGCTGCTTCAGGCTGGTAATGGGGACGGAGTTCGCATCCGTGCAATTGCTGACGTTTGCGCCCGTGCAGATACTGGTGACAATACCGCTTGCCTGCTGGTCGGAGGGTACCGGCAGTTGGCTTACGTTGACCGCGAAGTTCGCGCCGGGATTATTGCGGTTGAAAATGTTAAAGAACTCGGCGAACGGATTAATCTCCCAGCGCTCACCGATCTTGAACGGGCGCGTGACCCGCAGGTCCGTCTGGATATAGGGCGTGCCGCGAAATTCGTCGAGGCTGGTATACGCTGGCTGCGAAGCTGGAACCACTTGGACCGAAATGCGGCCCGTGTTGTTCGCGTTGGTGATGGTGATAGGGCGAGCGCTCTCAACCTGGGAGATAGCGCTCAATTCGAAACCGCCGGGGATGTGCAGCGTACCCGCGAGCACAAAGCGATGGCGAACGTCTTCGCCGGAGGGACCGTAGTCGCCAGGTTCAAAAGCATTCAACGGATTGCAGACGCCATTTACATAATCAAAGAGCTCGCCGAGCAGGCAACCCCAGGTCTGCGCTTTGGAGAGCGTGTAGTTCGCAACCAGGTTGAAGCGGCGCATGTTGCCCTGCGCATGCAACATCAGCGCGTTGTAACTGGAGCGGTTGTCAGAGTGGAAGACGGTGGCAGTGAGATACGGATAGGCGCGATAGCCGTGGTTTCCCTGCTCATGGGTGTAGTCGGCGCTAACCGTCCAGTGCTCGTTAAAGGCGTGCTGCACTCCGCCGGTAGTGTGGATGGCGTAAGGCGTCTTATAGTTAGGATCGATGAGCGAAGGAGGCGCGACGGAACTCGGGTTGACCGACTGAAATGCGGCGGCCCAGCCGTTTTGGGCGAGGTCGTTGTAGTACATACCGAAGCCAGCGCGAATGACAGTTTTCTCGCTGTCGCCGGGGGAGTACGCAATTCCGAGGCGAGGCGCAATCTGCTTGCGGTCGTCATGCGGCACCGCTTCCGGGTAACCCAACGATGGCAGCAGGCTAAAGTTAGCATTGGCGGCCTGGCTTTGTCCGGAGGCCGTGAACAGCCCGAAGGTCGTCTGATAACGTAGGCCGTAGTTCACCGTCAAGTGATGCGAGACTCGCCACGAGTCCTCGGCGTAGAGCGCGAGACGCTGCACGTTTTGCGAGAAGTTGCCGTTGCCAGCGGGAGTAAAAGTGCAAGTGATGCCGTGCATCCCAGGGGGCGGCGTAGGGGGTGCCGGAGTGCACTGCGAGCTCGGCGGGGTGTAATAAAACGGCAAAGGGGTCGTGATGCCGCCACAGTCGGCGCCCGGCGGATTGATGTAGCAATCGGGATTCGACGGATAGGTCGTGAACTGCTCCGCCGCCGCGGCAAACGCGCCGCTGAGAACCGGTTCGTGGATAAAATCGACTCCGAACTTGAGAGCGTGGCTGCCCGCAACGTGGCTCAGATCGTAGCGGATCTGGTATTTGTCCTGATTGCGCAAGTCTGGGAAAAGAGTGATGGGAGTGGCGAATTGGTTGTCGCCGAAGGTCTCGAAGCCGGAGACCGTCAGTGCCGTCACGCTGAAAGGAAATTGCAGCGCGAAGCCGAGATCGGAGTTACGCGTCTCGGTAAGATGCAACAGGCTGGCGCCGAGAACGAGATTGCCAAGCCACGTCGGACTGAAAGTATAGGCATTGCCGATCACGGTGTTCCAGTAGTTGTTGTGCGCGATCAATCCGGTGGAAGGCAGAGTTGCTTGCTGCACCAGCGCGTTGCGCGTCAAATAGCTGTCTTCGGAGGTGCGCAGAAACCATTGCGACTTCGGAGACTCGGCCCAGTCAAACCGCATCGAGCCCAGGTAATCGCGGAAGGGGATGGGGACATTTGCGGGAACGGCGATCGACGAAACGCCCGGAATCAAGCCATCCGCAGCCAACTGCGCCAGCGCATCGAATTGCGCGGTGCTGGCCGGACTGTAAGCGATGCTGGCATTCTCGTGGACATTCTCGAATGAGGTAAAGAACCACGCTTTGTTTTTTGCGATCGGTCCACCTAGCGTGCCTACGTAATTTTGCCGCGAAAACGGCTGCTTGGGATTGGGCGTCGGATTCTCAATCGGAAAGCGGGCGTTAAGCGCGGCCTGGCGGTCGAAGAAAGCCGCGTCGCCATGCCACTCGTTGGTGCCGTGCTTGGTGGTACTCACGACCGACCCGGCGGTGGTCCAGCCGGTGTCGGCATCTTCATTCGAGGTGCGCACGGCAAATTCCTGAATGCCATCGGGGGAGAAGTTCTGCAGGAACCCGCCGATCCAGTCGTCGGAGTTGTCGGCGCCGTCCACCGACAGTTCGTTGTTCAAGCCCGAGCTTCCGCCGGTGGAAACCGCGGTGATGCGCGCCTTGGTGGGATCGGAAGGCTCGACCGGCTCGGTCCCGGGCACGAGATAAGCGATGTTGGCGAAGCTGCGTGCCGGCAGCGGAAGCGTTTGCAAATCCCGGCTTCCGACTACGCCCTCGTGCACCGCACTCGCCGTGTCAATCGACTGGGTCGTGATCGAGGAAGCATTCGCCTGCACGTTGACCGTCTCGTGCGCGTTTTCCGGTTTGAGCGTGACCGCGATATCGCGCACCAGGCTCACGGCGACGTCGACATCGGCCGTGGCCTCGGCAAAACCTTTGGCCGTCACAGTCACGCGATAGGAGCCCGGCAGCAGGCCCTCAATGCGGAATTCTCCGCGGTCATTTGCCATTGCCTCGCGGGCCATGGAAGATCCCTTTGACTGCACGACGACGCGAGCACCCGCCACTCGCGCGGCGCTTGCGTCCTGAACTTCTCCGCGCAGCGCTCCGTTCGAATTTTGCGCGCGCAGGAGCGCAGGAACAAAGCCGAACATCAGGAGGGAAATCGAGAGGATGATGGCGCAGTTCAGCGAACTCGATCTGCGTATTTCGGGAACCGGAAATTTCGCGTGCACGCCTTTATTCCAAGTGAGTCCGCCAAGTACGACCAGCACAAAGTGGTTTGCGGAAAAAAGAATACCATTCGTGTGGCATGCCTTGCATTATCGCGAGGCAACAACTGGCAGAATCTCTTCCACGTCGATCTTAGTCGGATAGTTTCCCGTGTAGCAGGCGGAACAGTAAGTAGTCTTTTCCCCGTTCGCGCAAGCTTTCTTCAGACCTTCCAGCGAGAGATAGGCGAGTGAATCGGCCACGATGTATTCGCGAATCTCCTCGATCGACTTATTCGCTCCAATGAGTTCTTTTTTTGACGGCGTATCCACTCCGTAGAAACAGGGCGAGATGGTCGGCGGGCAGGAAATCCGCATGTGGACTTCCTTCGCCCCCGCGTTGCGAATCATGCGCACGATCTTCTTGCTGGTAGTGCCGCGGACGATGGAGTCGTCCACAAGAATCACGCGCTTGCCCTCGATCAGACTGTGAATGGCATTCAGTTTCAGCTTCACGCCAAAATCGCGGACCGACTGTTGCGGCTCGATGAAGGTGCGTCCGATGTAGTGATTGCGGATGAGGCCAAGGCGAAAAGGAATGCCACTTTCAGCGGCGTATCCGATGGCTGCGGTATTGCCCGAATCAGGGACGGGAACGACGATGTCGGCATCCACTGGGGCCTCGCGCGCAAGCTGGCGTCCCATGGCGTCTCGGCTTTGATCGACCGACCGGCCAAACACCAGACTGTCGGGACGCGAAAAATAAACGTGCTCAAAGATGCAGCTCGACTGCACCGGAGAGGGCGAGTAAAAACGCGAGCTGATGCCTTCCGGCCCAACGATGACCAACTCGCCGGGTTTGACGTCGCGTTCGTAGGTAGCTCCGAGCAAATCAAAAGCGCAGGTTTCCGAAGCAAAGACGACCGTGTCTTTTTTCTCGCTGGTCAGAGCCGGAATGCGGCCCATGGCCAGCGGCCGAAAGCCGCGCGGATCGCGGGCGGCGAAGACCCGATCGCGGCTGAGCATGACCAGCGAAAACGCGCCTTCCACCCGGCGCAGCGCGTCGGCGATAGCATCCGGCAGCGTCTGCTCGCGGGAGAGCGCAATCAAGTGAACCAAAACTTCCGTGTCGCTGTTGGTTTGGAAGATCGAGCCCTGGCCCTCCAGCTTGGCGCGAATCGCGTGCGCGTTGACCAGATTGCCATTGTGAGCGATGGCGATCGTGCCCTTATTCGACTGCACCATGATGGGCTGCGCGTTCAGCAAGGCCGAATCGCCGGCTGTCGAATATCGTGTGTGGCCGATGGCAAGAACGCCGCGCAAAGAAGCCAGCACTTCATGGCTGAAGATATCGGCGACCAAGCCCATGGACTTGTGCTGACGCAAGCGCTCGCCATCGGAAGTGACGATGCCCGCCGATTCCTGCCCGCGATGCTGGAGGGCGTGCAGTCCAAGATAGGCAAGCTTCTCCGCCTCGGGATGGGCGTGGATAGCGACCACACCGCATTCATCGCGAAATTTGTCGGAAGTCGGCATTTAGCAATTACCTAACTCACGTAGGGACGGCCGCCCTCGGCCGTCCAGCCGGGCAAAGCCCGGCTACTCAGTCCGCGGCCCCAGCGCCCGTTGCCGTCCCCAACGCTCTTTCCAGCGCGCCCTCGTAAGCCTCGCGCAATTCCTGAACACCGGCGGAAATCACATTCTTCCCATCCACCGCGATCTCAACCTTGTCCGACCCCGTTTCGCCCAACACATCCGCGATGACCTCGTACTCCTCCGCTACTTGTTGGATTCGCGGTAAGTGGATCGGATCGCAGCTCACCACGACCCGGCTGGCATCTTCTCCAAACAGCAGAAACTCAAGCGCCAGTTCCTGCCTGGGCAATCTCACGCTCAGACCGACTCCGCCCGGCAGCGCCGACTCCACAAGCGCCACCGCTAGCCCGCCATCGGCACAGTCATGCGCCGATTCGATTAGTCCCGCTTGGATGATGGCCACCAAAGCGCGTTGCAGCGTGGCTTCTTTTTCGAGATCCAGTTCCGGCGGATAGCCCCACACCGCTCCTAGAATTTCTTTCGCATACTCAGACGACCCAAACTCCAACTCGGCGTCGACCGCGTCGCCCGCTTCATTCGCGCGCAGCAAAACAATTTTCTTGCCAGCTTGCGCGAAATGCATCTTCGCCGTTTTGTGAACGTCCTCGAGAATCCCCACCACCCCGATCACTGGAGTCGGATAAATTCCCTCGCCGAGAGTTTCGTTGTAGAAGCTGACATTGCCGCCGGTAATCGGCGTATCCAGTTCTTCGCAAGCCTTGGTGATGCCGTCAATCACCTGCGAAAACTGCCACATGATGTGCGGCTTTTCGGGATTGCCGAAGTTGAGGCAGTTGGTGGCGCCGATCGGAGTCGCTCCAGCGCAAGCCACTTTGCGGGCCGCTTCGGCCACCGCGTGCATCGCGCCCAGACGAGGATCGAGATAGCACCAGCGTCCGTTGCCGTCGAGCGCCATGGCCAGTCCGCGCTTGGAGCCCTTGATCCGAATGACGCCGGCATCGCCCGCTCCAGGCGCGTCGACCGTGTTGGTCTGCACCATGTGGTCATACTGCTGCCACACCCAGCGCTTCGAGCAAATGTTTGGGCTCGCGAGCAAACGCTTTAGATTTGAAGTGAAATCAGAAGCGCCGTCTTCGGGAGAAAATTGCGGAGAAGGTTTTGGGTGGGGCACGGCTTCAGCCGTGCCGCCAACTGCACCTGAACCGTTGGGCTTTAGCCCCTGAGGGCTATGAGGCGATGAGAGCCCTATGTGCTCCGGCATCTCCCGCTCGACCGCTGGCTCCCATCGCTCGAGAGGACGCTTGTACAGCGGCGCCTCGTCGGTAAGCGCGGCGTTGGGAATTTCAGCGACGACTTCCCCGTGTTCGAGCACGCGCATTTTCCCATCGGAGGTGACCCGCCCGATCTCCACCGCATCCAATCCCCACTTCTGGAAGACGCGGAAGACCTCTTCTTCGCGGCCTTTCCGCGCGACCAGCAGCATGCGCTCTTGCGACTCGCTGAGCATGATCTCGTAAGGCGTCATGCCGGTTTCGCGCTGCGGAACACGGTCGAGTTCGATTTCCACGCCAGTGCCGCCGCGTCCGCCCATCTCGCAGGTAGAACAGGTCAGCCCCGCCGCGCCCATATCTTGAATGCCAACGATGGCGCCAGTTTGCATCGCTTCCAGGCAGGCTTCCAGCAGCAACTTCTCGAGGAAGGGATCGCCGACTTGAACATTGGGACGCTTGGCTTCCGAGCCTTCACTGAATTCCTCGCTCGCCATGGTGGCGCCGTGGATGCCGTCGCGCCCGGTCTTTGAGCCTACATAAATTACGGGATTCCCTTCGCCTGATGCGCGCCCGTAAAAAATCTGGTCGCGGCGAACCAGGCCAAGAGCGAACGCGTTCACCAGCGGATTGCCGGAGTAGCAGGGCTCAAACTTCACCTCGCCGCCCAGGTTGGGGACGCCGAAACAATTCCCGTAAGAGGCGATGCCAGAGACCACGCCCTCCATGACGGAATCGTTCTTGTGAATCTCAGCTTGCGTAGGGACGGCCGCCCCCGGCCGTCCAGCCGAGCGAAGCTCGGCCTGAATCGGCCCAAACCGCAGCGAGTCCATCACCGCAACGGGCCGCGCCCCCATGGTGAAAATGTCCCGCAGAATTCCGCCGACGCCGGTAGCCGCTCCCTGAAACGGCTCGATAAACGACGGATGATTATGCGACTCGATCTTGAACGCGCAGGCCCAGCCGTCGCCAATATCCACGATGCCGGCGTTTTCGCCCGGCCCCTGCAGAACCAGCTTGCTGCGTGTGGGCAGACGCTTTAGGTGTACACGCGACGACTTATAGGAGCAGTGCTCGCTCCACATCACGCTGAAGATGCCGAGTTCGGTCCGCGTGGGCTCGCGTTCGCCCAGCAGTTGCTTGATTTTTTCAAATTCTTCCGGAGTGAGGCCGTGCTCCCGGATCATCTCGGGTGTAATGGCAGAAATAGCAGAGGTGGTCATCGGGGAATCTTTATTGTCGCATCTCAACTCACTTTTCGCATGTGGATTCGTCGAATTAGAGAAGAAAAGTGACAACTTCTCGCGGCTTCGCTATGCTAGCGCCCACCATGGAAAAGCTTGAGGCCGGGCCGCGCGCAGATAGCTCCGAACCAAACTGGGCAAAAAACGGAATGCTCGCCGTCGCTGGCATCGCCGCTTTCAGCTTTGTGCTGCACATGGTTTTCAACGGCCGCTACGGCTATTTTCGCGATGAGTTCGACTACATCATTTGTGGAAATCATCCGGCGTGGGGATACGTGGACCAGCCACCACTGGTCCCGATCTTGAGCCGGATTTTCCGGGCGGTCTTCGGAGATTCGCTGCGCAGCATCCGACTGATGCCTGTAATCTCCGCTTCGGCTCTCATCCTTCTGACGGGCACGATCACCCGCGAGTTGGGCGGGAAACGATTTGCGGTCGTGCTCAGCACCCTGACCATCCTGATCGCCCCGATTTATTTGTCGGGCGGCAGCCTGCTCACCGCCAATTGCTGCCTTGAAGTATTGCTCTGGATGGGTTGCGTGTATTTCGCGATCCTGGCCGCGAAACACGACCGGCCGCGTTCTTGGCTGTGGTTCGGTGTAGTGGCCGGCATCGGTCTGCAGGAAAAGTATTCCATCGCCGTGCTCGGCTTCGCCATTGTCATCGGACTGCTGCTGACTGGGCAGCGGCGATTTCTGCTGAACCAATGGATGTGGCTGGGCGGCGCCGCTGCCTTTCTGATTTTTCTGCCCAATTTGCTGTGGAATGTCGCCTATCACTGGCCTTTCGTCCAACTCATGCGCAACATCAAGGCCGACGGCCGGGACGTCGTGCTCTCGCCGTGGCAATACTTTTCGCAGCAGATTCTGCTCATCCATCCCCTGTCCGCCTTGATCTGGCTCACGGGCGTGATTGCGTTGCTCGCCGCGCCGCGCTTCAAACCCTACCGCTTCCTCGGATTCGCCTACCTGGTGAGCTTCGCCGTCTTCGTCATCCTCAAAGGGAAGAATTACTACCTGGCTCCGATTTACCCGGTATTTCTCGCTGCCGGATGCATAGTGATCGACGATGCCATCGATCGCATTCGCCAGCGATGGATCAAGCCTGTGATGGCCGTGCTTTTGCTGGCGGGAGGCGCCGTCTTCGCGCCGCTAGCTGCCCCCATTCTGCCCATCGAGCAATTCGTCAGTTATATGCAGCGTCTGCCCTTCAAGGTTCCGCGAAGTGAGCACAGCCACATGCGAGCTCTGCTGCCGCAACACTACGCCGACCAGTTCGGCTGGAACGAAATTGTGGACGAGGTCGCTATCGCCTGGAGCAAGATTCCCAACGAAGAACGAAAAGATTGCGGAATCTTCGCGCAAGACTATGGGCAAGCCGGAGCAATCGATTTCCTCGGGCCCAAATTCGGCCTGCCGCAGTCGCTCAGCGGACATCAGACGTGGTGGTTGTGGGGGCCGAGGGGATATTCCGGCAATTGCCTGATCGTGCTCGATGACAGCCGCGAAAAACTGGAAGAGCTCTTCGAGCATGTTGATTTTGTCGGCACCTCACGCGACAATCCGTACGCGCTGGAGCGCGAACTGCCCGTCTTCATATGTCGTGGCGCAAAGTTCGGCAGTTTGGCCCAGCTCTGGCCCAGCCTGAAGAAATGGCGATAGGTTGTGTTGAGCGGACCCTCTTGTCCGCCGGCCTTCCGTCCGTGCCTACTTCCCCGGCTTTTCGCCCATGAGTGAAACAACCTTCCCCAGCAGGAACAGGGCGGCACTGCAGAACAAGCCCTTGGCTACGAAGTAGGTCGGAATGCCTCCCCTTAGCATGTCCCGGGGCCGGAACCCGTTGTCCCCATTCATCGCTGCCCATAAGCAAAGCAGCAAGACCAAGATGGCTATCGTCGGATTGATGAATCTCAGATAAGTTTTCATATGTAGTTCGCGAGGCCGATCGGCTGTCGCCGCGCTTTCCTTTCTAGACGCGGAATTATAGCGCCGCGGTTTCCGTGGCGCTGTGAGAGCTTTCAGGTTCGACTCTGTGGTTCCACCCACCGCGGACTGCGGACTATGGGCACGCCGGCGGACAAGAGTGTCAGCCCAACAACCCGTTTATACTGTCGCACATGAAGTCCGTCATCGTCGGCACCGCCGGACATATCGATCACGGAAAAACGGCGCTGGTCAAAGCTCTGACCGGCATTGATGCCGACCGCCTCGAAGAAGAAAAGCGGCGCGGCATCACCATCGACATCGGCTTTGCCCACCTCGAACTCCCCGCCCCCGATGGCGGCAAGCTTCGCCTGGGTTTCGTCGATGTCCCCGGCCACGAGCGCTTTGTGCGCAACATGCTCGCGGGCGTGGGCGGCATCGACCTGGTGCTGCTGGTAATCGCCGCCGATGAGGGGATCAAGCCGCAGACACGCGAACACCTCGATATCTGCCGCCTGCTTGCGGTCCGCCGCGGCATCACCGTGCTCACAAAATCCGATGCGGTGGATGCCGAGACGCTCGAGGTCGTGCGCTTGGAAGTGGAAGATTACGTGCGCGGATCGTTTCTCGATACGACTCTCGATCCGGCGCCATCGCCGATAGTCGCCGTGAGTTCGCTGACCGGCGCAGGCTTGGACAAGTTGAAATCGGCGCTCGCTCAGGTCGCGTCCGAAGTTGCGGAGAAAGACTCGGCGGCGCTGGCTCGCTTGCCCATCGACCGCGTATTCACCATGAAAGGCTTCGGCACGGTCGTGACCGGTACTCTGGTTGCCGGCACGATCCACAAAGAAGAAGAGCTCGAAGTGTTTCCCGCCGGCAAGCGGGTGCGAGTTCGAGGCGTGCAGGTGCATAACTCGCCCGCCGAAGCCGCCGTGGCAGGACAGCGCACCGCACTGAATCTCGCCGGGATCGCTCACGAAGACCTGGCGCGCGGCATGACGCTTGCCGCCGCGGACACTTTTCGTTCGACATCGCGAGTCGACGCGCTTCTTTCTCTTCTTCCCTCGGCCAAGCCGCTCAACGACGGCGCGCGTGTGCACTTCCACGCCTACGCGGCGGAAGCGATCGCGGAGACGCGCCTGTACGGAGCGAAAATCCTGAAGCCGGGAGACGAAGCCTACGCACAGCTAAAATTCACCGAACCCATGCTGCTTCTGCCCGGGGATCGCTTCATCGTGAGGCAGTTTTCCCCCGTAGTGACCATTGGCGGAGGCGTGGTGCTGGATGCTTCGCCTGCGACTCGCAAGCAGCGGGCAGTAGACGCAGTTGCATTTCTCAAGACGATGCGCGACGGTTCTCCAGAACAAGTGCTGGCCGCGCGCGTCGCCCGTCGGGGAGCGATCGGCCTGCGTCTGAATGAAGTCCCTGGAGAAATGAACATCTGCAGGGCAGCCGCTGTGAAACTGGCGGCTCAGGCCGGATTGAAGTACTGCCATCAGGTGCTGGTTGCGCCGGTGGCATATGCGAAAGTAAAGGTAGATGTGCTTCAGGCTCTGAAGAGGTTTCACGATGCCAATTCTCTTGTAGCCGGAATGAGCAAAGAGGAGCTACGCGAACGGGCCAACCTGAGCCCGGAGGTGTTCTACAGCGTGCTGGGAAGATTGGCGGAAGAAAAGAAACTGCAAGTAGCAGGCGAGCTCGTCCACCTGCCCGGCCGCGGCGTAGCCATGAAAGACGAAGAAGCCGAGTCGAAGAAGATCATCGAGCAGGCGTTCGTGTCCGCAGGATTGAAAGTTCCGTCGCTGAAAGAAGTGCTGGCGGCCCTGAAGGTAGATAAAGTCCGCGCCCAGAAAATTGTCACTCTGCTATTGCGCGATAAAGTTCTGATCAAGATCTCGGAAGAACTCGTATTCCACCAGAGCGCGCTCACGGATCTTCGCCATAAGATTGCCGCCCTCAAAAGCAGCACGCCGAAAATTGACGTCGCCCACTTCAAAGAGATGACCGGAGTCAGCCGAAAGTACGCGATCCCCCTGCTCGAATATCTGGATCGCGAGCGCGTGACGCGGCGAGTAGGAGACGAGCGGGTGATTCTGTAAGTGCTTGCGTAGGGACGGCCGCCCACGGCCGTCCAAGCCGAGCAAAGCTCGGCCTCGCCTTCGACTCCCAGCTCTTCTAGATCTTTTCTTCCGGAAATTCGACTTCCAGCGCCAGCGGCCCAGTGACGCGATTGGTCAGGTTCGCCAGCCCGATGAGCATATGCAGGTCGACGATCTGCTCATCGGAAAAATATTCCTTGAGTTCCGTGAAGTCAGTGTCGCTGGCGCTGTCGGGAGTGCGCGTAAGTCTCTCGGCATAGCCAAGGGCGGCTTGCTCCGCCAGGCCAAATCCTGAGTAATGTCCTTCTTTCAGAGTCTTCATCTGCTCCGGTGTGAGTCCGACGCGCTTGGCGCCCTGGATGTGGTGCTGCGTGCAGTAATGGCATCCGTTGATCAGGGAAACTCGCAGATACAAGGCCTCGTACAGCTTGCGATCGAGCGACCGTCCCACGCTGGGATAGAACCCCAGAAAATTGCCCAGCATCGCAGGACGATGCGCCAGCGCTTTCTGGATGTTGCCGGGCTTGCCTTTCAGCTTGCCATCATAAATTTCCTTAACTTCCGGGCTGGCTTGCGCGGGTTCAATCAGACTAATTCGAGCCATGAAATTCTCTCCTCACTCTAGCGCCCTATAATAAACAGATTCGCCGAAGTGCGCTGCCGTCGCATGAACATGGAGACGCATGAAACCGGCGTTCAATGAAATTGGATTTGCATAGGAAAGTTCGCATCATCGGTGCTGGTCTGGCAGGATCGGAGGCGGCGTGGCAGTGTGCCTGCCGCGGCGTCGCCGTCGAACTGTTCGAAATGCGGCCGCTGCGCAAGACTCCTGCCCATCAGACGGACGACTTCGCCGAACTGGTCTGCTCCAATTCTCTGAAGTCCGAGAGCGAAAACACTGCGCCTTGGCTGCTGAAAGAAGAAATGCGGCGAGCAGGTTCTCTGCTGCTGAAGATCGCGCGGGAAACTGCGGTGCCCGCTGGCCACGCTCTCGCGGTCGACCGGGCCGAGTTTTCGCGAAAAGTAACCGAGGCGATTTCCCTCGAACCACTCATCGCGATTCGCCGCGAAGAGGTCGCTCACATCGAACCCGAACAGCTTACGATCGTCTCCACCGGTCCGCTGACCTCGGACGCTCTGTCCAGCGAAGTTGCGCGTCTGTGCGCAACCACCTCTGCCAGCAGCCACCTCTATTTTTACGATTCCATCAGCCCCATTGTCGAAGCCGATTCCATCGACATGAGCAAGGTGTACCTGGCGGCCCGCTACGACAAAGGGTCGGCCGACTACATCAATTGTCCAATGGCGAAAGACGAATACGACCGTTTCTACGATGCGCTTCTCGCGGCACAATCGGTGGAGCAGAAAGACTGGGAGAACCTGAACTACTTCGAGAGCTGCCTACCCATCGAGGAGATTGCCCGGCGCGGACGCGACACGCTGCGCTTCGGACCGATGAAGCCGGTCGGACTCAAAGACCCTCGCACCGGCAGGATGCCATACGCCGTCGTCCAATTGCGCCAGGAAAATCTGCGCGCCGATTCTTACAATCTTGTCGGATTTCAGAATCACCTGAAATTTGGCGAGCAGGCGCGCGTGCTGAGTCTGATCCCCGGACTCGAAAGCGCGCGCTTTCTGCGCTACGGACAGATTCACCGCAACACCTATATCAACGCGCCCGTACTGCTGAACCCGAAGTTGCAAATGAAGGCGCACCCCCACGTACTGTTCGCGGGACAAATCTGCGGCGTCGAAGGCTACGTCGAGTCGATTGCGACTGGCCTGATCGCGGGAATCAATGCGGCCGCGCTGGCCATCGGCGGTGAACCGGCGCCACCGCCGCGTGCGACCGCGTTGGGCTCGCTGCTCCACTACATCACGCAGGCAGAGAGCAAAAATTTTCAGCCGGCGAATATCACTTTCGACCTTTTGCCTGCGCTCGACGCCCGCGTTCGCGATCGGAAAGAACGTCACCGCCAGCAGTGCGAACTGGCATTGCGCGAGTTCGACCAGTGGTACAGAGAGCGGCTTGGGCAGGCCGCAGATTCCACGCTGCATGCGGGATGACAAATCCCTGGGCTCCTGGCTGTTGGCTCTTAGCCAAAAGCCAAGAGCTAATCGCTAAAGGCCGCTCTACAAGTTCCTATTGTTTTCTCAAGAGATTAGCTTTACGGTGCTCTTGTGGAATCGAGGTGCGTCCATGCCAGTTTCTGCCGTTGATTGCGTACAGCCGGCCCTGCAGCACACGCGGGAGCAACTCTTCACTCGTTTCCGCTTCGGACAATGGTCGCGGCTGGCGCTGGTTGGAATTCTCGCGGCGGAACTGCATGTCGGCGGATGCAATTTCGGAAACCTCGGCGGCAGTTGGCCTCGTTTCCCGCAAACAAATCACAACCGATTTCTGCCGTCGTCGAGTCTGCCCTCCGGTTGGCCTCCCTTCAGTCCAGCACACATTCCCGCGCACATGGGGCAGTTCGTCGGATTGATCGTGGCCGGAATCTTCGTCGCAATCGTGTTCGCGTTTATATTCCTGTACCTCAACAGTGTGTTCCGGTTCATCCTGTTCGACTCGGTGCTGCGGCGGGAATGTTCGATTGGCGAGGGATGGCAAAAATGGCATCGCGCCGGTGGCCGGTTCTTTCTCTGGCAAGTCGTGTTTCTGATTGCGACGTGGCTCTTTCTGGCGGTTCTCGTGGGCTTGCCGTTGGCCTTAGCCTTCGCCGCAGGGTGGGCGACAAATCTGACGCAACATCTCGGTCGATTGATTGTCGGGGTACTTCTGCTCGGGGTCCTGATCGCGGCATTCGTGCTGACAGCCGCTGTGGTTCAGGTGCTGGCTAAAGATTTTCTGGTGCCGATTATGGCTCTCGAGGATCTCGATTTCGCCGATGGCTGGCGTCATTTACTGGCGATGATCGGGCGAGAGAAAGGACGATACGCCGTTTACCTGCTCCTCAAGCTGGTGCTTTCCATTGCGGCGACCATCCTGTTCAGCATCATCGCGATCATCCCGGCGCTGTTTGTCGTAGTCCCTGGCGTAGTTGCCGTGGTGGCTGGCCACGAAGCGGGGCTGGGATGGAACGTGACCACCATTAGTCTGGCGATCATTCTCGGAGCCGTGCTCTTGCTTCTGTTGATCTACTTGATCGCCCTGGTGTGCGTGCCGGCTACAGTCTTCTTTCCGGCGTACGCGCTGTATTTCCTCGCGGCTCGATATCCGAATCTGGACGCATTGCTCCATCCAGCGCCTGCGGCCCCTCCCACCCCGGAATTGCCTCCAGTCCCCGAACCTCCGCCGCCGTTCGAACCGCCGCCACTGCCGCCCTCGCCGGAGCCCATCGGCTAGCACGCACGCATCAATCCGCGCACCAATCTCCCGTGTCATCCTGAGCGAAGCGAAGGACCTGCGCATTTGCAGCGCCCAGGGAACTCTTCTTGTTGTTTGGGTGTCCAATGTTTCAAGACACGCGCGTGCCGTTCCCGTTTCTTCGTGGCAAAGAGAGGAAATTCGAATGGCATTCTCAATGGCAGGCGGTGGTCCGTCACGTCCGCAGATGAACGTCACTCCCTTGATTGACGTTCTGCTGGTGCTCATCATCGTTTTCATGGTGGTGGTGATCGAGCAGCGGCCAACCGGTTTACAGACAGATCTTCCGCAACCCAATCCAACCGGCAGCGCGATCCCGCCGCCGCAGCGGACGATTGTGATTCAGATCCATCACGCAAAGCCGGGAGCGGATCATTCGCAGGCAGAACATCCGCAGGTGATGGTGAATGAAGAAGCGGTGGAATGGGATCACTTGCGCGAACGCCTGCGCGACATTTTTGCCATTCGCGTGGAGCGGATCGCCTACGTCGAAGCCGACGACGACATTGATTTCCAGGACGTGGCGGACGTAATCGCAATTGCCCGGATCGCCGGCGTCGACCGCGTAGGGTTGCTGACGGAGGACGGGAAGCATGTGCCGATGACAAGCTAGGAGCGATCTCACAAATCAGCTTGGGTAGGGCACGGCTTCAGCCGTGCCAATCCGAGCCTATAACGACGCGGGCTTTAGCCCCTGAGGGATATGCGGCGTCGGAAAACGCCGCTACAAGCTCACGGTTGGTGTCGTACAATTCTGACGTGGCGCGAATACCCTCTAACAACTCGCTACCACGCGCGGGTGCAAGGGGCAGTCGCCACGGCTCGAACTACCCCTCTCATCTTTACAACCGCTCGTTGCAGAGCCTCCACGGCTTCAGGGCACAGGAAGATTCACAGGAGTCATTTCTCCTCAATGCACAGGCGGCCGAATCAGGAATGCGTGATGCGGTGCTGGCCATGGGGTGGTTTTACCTCAATGGCGTCGGCGTTGAGCCGGACATCGAAGAAGCGAAACGCTGGTACAAGAAGTCGGCCCGCCAGGGAGATCCCAGGGCAATGTTCAGCCTAGGGCAGATGGCCTATGACGAACGGGATTACACGGATGCTCTGGTATGGTTCAGACGAGCAGCCGACAAGGACCACACCAGATCTTTGTTCTGGATTGGCAAGTTGTTGTGGCGAGGGCTTGGCTCTTCCACGGACAAAAAGCAGGCAATGGCGCTCTTCCAGAAGGCTGGGACCGCGAAGGTCCCAGAGGCTCGACGTGTACTTAGATTTTTGTCGCGAAATACAGCGCGACCCAAGCGCTGAAACAGGGCTCTCAATCCCGCGCCCGGTTCTTAATCCAAATAGGCGACCCCATAAATCCGAACGCCGCCCGAATCTGGTTCTCCAGAAAGCGCTGATAGGAAAAATGCAGCTTCACGGCGCGGTCGGTGAAGAGCACAAATGTCGGCGGCGCCACTCCCGCCTGCGTCATGTATTTGATTTTCACGCGTTTGCTCACGGGGACAGAAGCGCGATCGAAGTCAATCGTCTTGAGGAAGCGATTCATTTCTCCGGTGGTGACGCGCTTGCGGCGCTCGGCGGCGACTTTCTCAATCAGCGGCAGAATTTTCTCTGTCCCCTTGCCAGTGTGCGCGGAGAGAAATAGCACCGGAGCATACGCCAGAAATTTGAGCCCGTAGCGCAATCGCTCTTCATAGAGCGCCCGGTCCTGCGGGCGCTTGTCGTCCTGGATGCGCGCCGTCTTCGACTGGCTGACGGCGCGTTTCTCGCCGCTCGCCACCAGGTCCCATTTATTGACCAGGATAATCACCGAGCGTCCGCTCTCGTGGGCGTAGCCGGCGATGTTGGCGTCGAGCCCGCTGGCGCCTTCGGTGGCGTCGACCATGAAAAGCACGATGTCGGCGTCTTCGATGTTCTTGCGCGCCATGACCACCGAAAGTTTCTCGGCCATCAAATGCGTCTTGCCTTTGCGGCGAATGCCAGCCGTGTCGACGAAACGAATCTTGCGGCCTTTGTACTGGATAACCTCGTCGATGGAATCCCTCGTGGTTCCGGCGACCGGCGACACGATAGCGCGATCGATTCCTGTGAGTTGATTGAGTAGCGTGGATTTTCCGACATTCGGATGCCCGATAATGGCCACCCTGATTTCATGCGGTTCCTCGGGAGTTGGTGCGCCTTCCTCCGTGTCCTCAGTGTCCTCTGTGGTTATGCTCTTGATGTTAGGAATCACCTTAACAATGCCGTCAAGCAGATCGTCGACCCCGCGCCCATGCTCGGCCGAAATTGGAAACATATTCCGCATTCCGAGCACATGAAACTCGTCGAGCAATCCATCCTGCTTATCCGAGTCCATCTTGTTGACGGCGAGAAAGAGCGGCTTCCCAGTGCGCGCCAAAAGTCGAGCCAACTCGCGATCGGGCCCAGCAATCTCGGTGCGAGCATCGACGACCATGACAATCGCCGCAGATTCTTCAAACGCGACCTTGGCCTGACGGAAAATCTCCGCCGGCATGAAATCTTTATCGTCGGGAACGATGCCGCCCGTATCCACCACGCGAAACTCATGCCCGAGCCATTCCACCTCGCCATAAAGCCGGTCGCGAGTGATGCCGGGTTCGTCGCCGACAATGGCGCGCCGCGATCCGGTCAGGTGGTTAAAGAGCGTCGATTTGCCGACGTTAGGACGTCCGACGATGGCGACGAGCGGGGATAGCTTCTTTTTGCTCAAAGTGATTGAGCTGCGGGCCCCGAGCTACGAGCTGCGAGCACCGGTTTCGCTCGTAGCTCGCGGCTCGTAGCTCGCGGCGCTGAGGCTATTATAGAGACTCCGTGCCTTCCTCATCCCATCCCGTGTCACCTCAGGAAGCTCGACCCGCGGGATTCTCGCTCTACCAGTTTTTCGCGCCCGGGGGCCTGCTCTCGAAAACGCATCCCGCTTACGAGTTTCGACGCGGGCAATTGCAGATGGCCCAGGCGGTCGAAGAAGCGCTCGAAGAAAAACGTCACCTGATCGTCGAAGCCGGCACCGGCACCGGAAAAACGCTGGCGTATCTGCTGCCGGTCATCCGTTCGGGCAAACGAGTCGTCATCTCCACCGGCACAAAGAATTTGCAGGAGCAGCTCTTCTTTAAAGATGTCCCCGCTCTGGAGCGGGCGCTGTTTCCCGATGGAGATCGAAAGCTGAACGTCTGCTACATGAAGGGCCGCAACAATTATTTGTGTCGCAAGAAACTCTACGACCTCACCAACCAGCCGGTGCTCAGCGGACTGGAAGAAATCGAGCACTACCGCGCCATCGCCGCGTGGGAGAAAACCACGCAGACCGGCGATCGCGCCGAACTCGCGGAACTGCCCGAGGCCAGCGCGGTTTGGCACAAGCTCGACGCGCGGGCGGAAGCCTGTACCGGACAGAAATGCAGCGAGTTCTCGCGCTGCTTCATCACCGAGATGCGGCGGCGGGCGGCCGAGAGCGACATCATCATTGTCAATCATCATTTGTTTTTCGCCGATCTCGCCATCAAACTCGAAGCCGAGGACGCGCCCGACGCCGGCGTCCTGCCCGAGTGCGGGGCCGTTATCTTCGACGAAGCGCATGAACTGGAAGAAGTCGCCGGCAACTACTTTGGGATTTCCGTCAGCAACCTGCGGATGGATGAGTTGGCGCGCGATGTCGAACAGCTTTTGCAGCGAGAGAAACTCTACACGCCACAGATGTCGGGAGCGATTCAGTCGGTGCGAGAGCGCTCGCAGCTGTTTTTTTCGCTCCTGCCTGCAAACGAGGGCCGGTTTGCTTTCGACTCTCGCCGCGAGTTCCTGGAGGAAAACGGCGAAGAATTTCTCACTCTCAATCAGGCGCTGTACCGGCTGGGCGCGGAACTGGAGCAACTTCCGCAGAAGCCGGAAGAAGTGTTCACATTGGTGCGCCGGGCCCAACAACTACAGGTGCAACTTCGTTTCGTGATGGAGAATGAGGATCCGAACACTGTCTTCTGGATCGAGCGCCGTGGATTTCGTGGAGGGCCGGGCGCCTCGACGGGCTCAGCTTTGAAAGGGCGTGGCTTCAGCCACGCCGGAACGTCCGCGTTTGAGAAAGGGGCTTCAGCCCCTGAGGGAAAGCGCTCGGGCCGTGTCAACGTGTTCTTGCAGGCGACTCCGATCGAAGTCGGCCAGATTCTGCGCGAGTGCCTGTGGTCGAAACTGGAGACCTCGGTGCTGACCTCGGCAACGCTCGCCGTCGGCGGCGGTTTCGACTACATACGGCAGCGGCTCGGGCTCAACCACGCGCGCGAATTGATCGTCGCTTCGCACTTCGATTATGAGAGCCAGGCGATCCTCTACGTCCCGCCCGATCTGCCCGATCCACGCACGCCGCAATTCGCGGCCGAGGCTGCTGGCCTTGTCCGGCGGTTGCTAGAGATTACCCGCGGACGCGCCTTCGTGCTCTTCACCAGCTACGCGCAGATGAACGACATTTACGAGCGTTTGCTAGGCCAACTGGAATTCCCGATGCTCAAGCAGGGAGACGCTCCGAAGTCGGCTCTGCTCGAGCAGTTCCGGCTCAAGCCCCACGCCGTGCTCTTCGGCACGTCTTCGTTCTGGCAAGGCGTGGACGTGCAAGGCGAGCAGTTGAGCTGCGTGATTATCGATCGCTTGCCGTTCGCCGTGCCCAGCGATCCGGTGGTGGCGGCGCGGGTGAAAGCCATCGACGCCGGCGGCGGCAACGCCTTCTTCGAATACCAGGTGCCAAGCGCGGTCATTACCCTGAAGCAGGGCTTTGGGAGGCTGATTCGATCGCTGCATGATCGTGGTCTGCTGGCGCTACTCGACAACCGCATCTTGAAGAAGCAATACGGACGCGTGTTTGTGGAGAGTCTGCCGAAATACAGCCGGACGACGGACCTGAGAAAAGTTGAAGAATTCTTCCGGGCGGACATCGGATGATGGGGCGCCGGGCGTCCCCGCCCAGCAGGATCCTTCGACTGCGCTCGGGACAGGCTCACGAGTCGCCCGTCCCCACACGGCAAAATAAAAACTATTCTGCCGCCGCTGCTTCTTTGTCGACGACGACTTTCAAGTGCGTGGTCACGTCCTTGTGCAGCTTGATGGGGACGGTGAACTCGCCGATGATTTTGAGCGGCTCGTGCAACTGGATTTTGCGGCGATCGATGTGGAAGCTCTTTTTCTCCAGCGCGTCGGCAATATCGCCGGCCGTGACCGATCCGAACAACTGATCGCCTTCGCCCGACTTGCGCAGGAACTTCACTTCGAGACCGTCAAACTGCTTGGCCAGCGCTTCGGCTTCCGTCTTTTCATTGGCGGAGCGGCGCACGGCGGCAGCCTTCATCTGCTCGATGACGGTCTTATTGGCGACGGTGGCCTCAATCGCCAGTTTCTTGGGCAGCAAAAAATTCCGCCCGTATCCCTCCGCGACCTTCACCACCTCACCGCGGTTGCCCAGCTTGGGCACGTCTTCTTTCAGGATGACTTCCATGATGACTCCGTTTCGTAAGTAGCCTGGTCGTTGGTCGCTTGTCGTTTGGTCGTTTGCAAATCTCGAACAGTCAACAAGCTTTCCTGTTGCCGCCGACTGCGAACGACCAACGACTACCGACCAACGACGATTTTGAATTTACTGTGCGCGTCCGGCGAAGGGCAGCAGCGCGATATTGCGCGCCTGCTTGATCGCCCTCGACAGACGGCGCTGGTGCGGCGTGCACACGCCGGTCAGGCGGCGCGGAGTGATCTTGCCGCTTTCCGCCACGAACTGTGCCAGCAGACGCACATCTTTGTAATTGACCGCTTCGATCTTCTCGACGCAGAACTTGCAAACCTTCTTACGCCGGAAAAACTTACGCCCACCTTCGCGGGGACCGCCAGGGCCTCCGCCGGGACGCGGACCGCGTGGCCCACTGCGCTCGGGACGATCGCCACCACTACGCTCCGGGCGACTTTCGCCGCCGCTTGATGCGCCTGGTGCTTTTGTTTCTTCTGCCATAGTGCTCCTGCTTTCTAAGAATTTCGTTGGCGAGCGTCGCGCTCGGCCCTCAGGGGCTAAAAGCCCGCTTTTTGTGGGACCCTGCGGCAAGGCTGATGCCGTGCCCTACCCCAACAACTAAACCGGCGCCGAGGCCGGTGTTTCCGTTGCGGCTTCCGGTGTTGCCGGTGCTACCGGCGTTACCGGAGCGGCGGCAGCCGGTTGCGCGCTGACTTTCTTTTTCGCGTCGCGGAGTTTCTTGATCTTGTCGAGACGCTTCAGTTCTTCGTCCGTGCGCACGGTGAGAAACTTGATCACCGGCTCGGTCACGCGCAGGCGGCGTTCGACTTCGTGCACAGTGGCGCCGGTGGCTTCAATCAACATCAGCACAAAGATGCCGTCGTTGAACTTGCCCACTCTGTAAGCGAGACGGCGCTTGCCCCAGATCTCGCTTTTTGCCGTGCCGCCCGCTGAGGTCACCGAAGACTCGAGCGTCGAAATCAGCTTGTTCAGATCCTCGTCCACCATGTCGGGCCGAACGATGAACATCAATTCATAGTTGCGATTCATTCGTTATCTCCACAATCTCTTAAGTACAGTCGTTGGTCGCTAGTCGTTTGTCGTTCGGAAATTCACCCCAAGCCGTATGCGTTTGCCAACGACCAACGACTATCGACCAATGACGATCTACCAACACTCACTCCGCAGCGTCATTCTTGCGATTGAATCGGTTCATCGCCGCCGCCGGTCCCTCTTTCAAAATCACCTCAACCGCTTGCGCCGCCGTATCGAGAATTTCGTCCACCAGTCCGAACTGCGCCTTGCGAAACGGCGTCAGCACGTATTTCACGCTGTCCGCGACTTTGCGATCGGGAGCAATTCCCAGCCGAATTCGCAAGAACTCGTCCGTACCCAAGGCGCCGAGGATCGACTCCATCCCGTTATGCCCCGCCGAACTCCCCCGCTGCCGTATGCGAATCGTGCCCAGCGGCAGATCAAGTTCGTCGTAAATCACAATCAGATCGCGCGTTACATCGACCTGATACTCCGCCACCAACTCCCGCACCGCAAGCCCACTCAGGTTCATGTAGGTTTCCGGCTTAGCCAGGAGCACCGCTTCCGCGGCCATCGTTTTACTGTCAATCAGTGCCCGCGCAGTCAGCGCGCGGCACTGGCGATTTCTGACTTCGATCTCGAGGCCTTTGGCGATCCGGTCAATCGTCAAGAACCCGAGATTGTGCGGCGTGAACTGGTACTCGTCTCCGGGGTTGCCCAAACCGACGATCAGTTTCACGCGGATTCGCTTTTCGCTGTTGGCCGTTTCGCTCGCTGCCCCAGGTTCGCGCCCGTCCTTTGGGCGCTAACCTGGGTGTCGGCTCTTAGCTAGAAGCCGGCAGCCAGCAGCTATTTCTTCTCTTTCTTCTCGGACTTTTCAGCCTTCTCAGGCTTCGCCTTACCCTTGGCATCGCCCTCGGCCTCGACTTCACCCTCGGTCTCCTGCTTACCCTTCTTAATAACTTCAGGTTCAGCCGGAGTTGCCGCCGCTTCCGCCACCACTTCCGGAGCCGCAACCACTTCTTCCTTCACCGTGGTGATGTGTGCGATCATCTGGTCCTCTTCGGTCAGAAACTTCAGCTTCTCGCTGTGCGGGAGATCTTTCACGCGCACTTCCACGCCGAACACCAGGTGGCTGATGTCCACTTCGATGTTTTTCGGAATGTCGACCGGCAGGCATTCAATCTCGATCGCACGCAGCAATTGCTCGAGAATGCCGCCCTCCGTCTTCACGCCCGCTGCCTCGCCTTTGAGCACCACCGGAACGGTGACCGTCAACTTCTTGTCCATGGCGATGCGCTGCAGGTCCACGTGCAGCAGCGTTCCCTTGATCGGTTCGAATTGCCAGTCTACGATCATGGCCTTTACCCGATCGCTGTCGAGCGCCAGATCGAAAATCGTGTTGTGCCCGCTCTCCGACCGCAGGATGCGCAGGACCTGCCGGGGATCGACCGCGACCGAAGCCGCTTCTTTGCCCGCGCCGTACACCACGCCTGGAATTTTCCCGCTGGCGCGCACGCGCCGGGCGGCGTTCTTCGTGCCTGCTTCGCGCTTCTGCGCTTCCAGAATGCTGATATCCGTTGCTGTCACCATAATTCCGTTTCCGTCCTTCGTGAAAATCGTCGTTGGTCGCTAGTCGATGGTCGTTGGCAAAACCTTTCAGTGCTGGTGAATCGCGAACGACTAACGACCAGCGACTAACGACCTTTCTAAATAAAAAGTCTGCTCACCGAAGTCTCCTCATGAATGGACTGAATTGCCCGTCCAATCAGCCCCGCGATCGAAAGCACCTTGATCTTCGGAACGAGCCTCGCCGCTTCGGTCAGCGGAATGGTGTTGGTTACGACCACCTCGGTGATCGGAGAGTCTACAAGATTCTCCACCGCCGCCCCTGAAAGTACCGGGTGCGTGCAGCATGCATACACGGTGCTCGCGCCGTTCTCGATCAGCGCCTGAGCCACCTTCACCAGCGTTCCCGCCGTGTCGATGAGGTCGTCAATGATGAGACACGTGCGGCCGTCGACCTCGCCGATCACGTTCATCACTTCCGCGACGTTCACCTCGACGCGCCGCTTATCCACGATGGCCAGCGCTGCATCCACCTTCTTCGCGAAAAACCGCGCTCGCTCCACGCCACCCGCGTCCGGCGAAACCACGGTCAGGTTCGGCAGGTTCAACTTCTTGAAATAATCCACCAGCACCGGCGAAGCGAACAGGTGGTCCACCGGAATATTAAAAAAACCCTGCAACTGGGGCGCGTGCAAATCCACCACCAGCGCGCGATCGGCGCCCGCGGTCGTCAGCAGGTCGGCCACCAGCTTGGACGAAATCGGTACCCGCGGCTTGTCTTTGCGATCCTGCCTCGCGTAGCCGTAGTACGGAATCACGGCCGTGATGCGCCGCGCGGACGCCCGTTTGAGCGCGTCCATCATCAACAGCAGTTCCATCAGGTGCATGTCCACCGGCTGGCAGGTGGGCTGCATCACGAACACGTCGGCCCCGCGGACGTTTTCCTGGATCTGCACATACGCTTCGCCGTCCTTGAAGCGCGTGACCAGGGCCTGTCCGCGCGTCAGGCCAAGAAAGTTGCAGACCTCATCGCAGAGCGCCTCGTTGGCGGTTCCACAAAAGACTTTGAATCGGTCGTCGACCCGGGCGCGCTGCGGCTTGCGTTCCGGCTTCTCGTCCGTAGGCGGCTTTCTTTCCGCGACGGTTTTTTCGGCGGTCGCCTTTTCGGCAGTCGTGGTTGCAACTGTGGCCATAGCTTCAGTTCTCAGTTCCCGGTTTTCAGTTCTCAGTTGTGGGGCTCCAGTGATCTCGACTGAGAACTGAGAACTGGCAACTGAGACCTGGTTATCTGGCTGGGCCGCTAGGATTCGAACCTAGACAAAGTGCTCCAAAGGCACTTGACCTACCATTAGTCGACGGCCCAAGATGCACGATCCATCGCCTGGTCACTAAATCATACCCCAGAACCGAACGCCAACCACTAACGACGAACGACCAGCGACTAACGATCGGTGACCAGCAACTTTTTCCAATACTGCTGGCGCGTCAACGTACTGGTCGCCTCCGCCATCACCCCCTGCTTTCGCAGGCGGCTTGCCGCCTTCGCGGCGTCGGCGGGCGACCGGAACAGCCCGTACAGGGTTGACCCTGACCCGGAGAGCGATGCGTATCTCGACCCCGCGCGCTCCAGCGCACCTCTTATGTCTCGCAATTCGGGATATTGAGGAAAGACGACTTTCTCGAAGTCGTTTTCAATCCCGGTACGGACAAGGTCGAGAAGCAAGCTCCCGGCCCGGCTCCCGCCTTTTGCAGGAGCACCGGTGTTGGGTGAACCACTGGTTAAACTAGAAAGCCACGCCGACAGCACGCAGCCAACCTCAAACAGTCTATCGGACGCTAAGGGCCGCGTCAATTGCTCACTGTTTGTGGAGCGACGGGCGCCCTCGCCCGTCCAGGTTCGCGTAGGGACGGACGCCCCCGGCCGTCCAAACGAGCGCAGCTCGGCCCCGCTGTGCATCAGCGCATCCCAATCGGCAAACGCCTGCGCCGTCGAGACCCCGACTTCCGGCATCACCACCACCATCGGCACGGAAGGCAAATCAGGCAGAGCGTAAACCTCCTCGCCGCGCCCTACTCCCAGCGTCGTTCCGCCCACCAGAAACAGCGGCAGATCCGAGCCAACCTCCGCCGCAATTCGCAGGCGCGCCGGCCCGGATAAGCTCCTTTTCATCGTCCGCGTCTTCTTCAGCGCCAGCTCCAGCGCGACCATCGTTGCCACCGCATTCGAGGACGCCGCGCCTAACCCTCCCTGCACCGGCAGGCGCTTCTCGATTTCGACGCTGACTCTACCCTTCGCGCCCAGTTCGTCCAGCACGCGCTCGGCCATGCGATAGCAGGTGTTCGACGAATCCAGTGGAACTCGCGGGTCCTTATTCTTGCACGCGATGTCAATTCCACTGCCACGCCCGACGCTTACCCGGATCACGTCATGCAGCGCAATCGTCTGATAGACCGTGCGCAGATCGTGATATCCGTCCGCGCGCGCGGCGCCGATGTAGAGCCCGAGATTAATCTTCGCAAAAGAACGAACCGCGACCGTCATGGAAGAGGAATTGTAAGCCATTTGCGAATAGGCGGGGAACCGCACGCCGCTTTTCTATACGACGCTATTTCCTGTCCAGACTCGCGTCCAGCGTCAGCTCGGATCCCACCGTAATTGTCATCTCTTTTGTCCAGGGCTTGTAGCCTGGCTTCTCCACGCGGAAGCTGTGTTTTCCGGGACCGAGCGCGATCTTTGCCGGTGTGTATCCCATGGAGTCGCCGTCCACGAACACTTCCGAAAGATACGGAGTGGAGCGCACTGTCACCGTGCCTGTCGGGGCCGGTAGGGGCGGTGGCGGCGGTGGTGGTGGAACTGGCTCGGGCGCGGCCGCCTTGTCGCTTCCGGATTTCGAAAAGCCGATCATTGATTCCGGCGCTTGCGGCGCGACATCGAGTTCTGCCAGCCGTTTCTTTTCTTCGGCAGTGATGGGCCGCATCGGGCCCGCAGTCTTCCGTTGCGTGATATGCAAACGCAAGCTGCCGGTGGGCGACCGCAAGTACAGCGAATCGCCGCTGACCTCAAGTTGCACCGCGTAGCCGGAGACCCATTCTGGCGGGGGTTCCGACTCGGTAGCGGAGAGCTCGTAGGTGCCGGTAATAATCCTGTCCTGCACGTGCGCCGAGATGACGTACTGCGTCCGTTCTTCGTCTAGCGGAGTGTTGACGATCCAGACTTTCGTGGTCGTCGTGACCGATTTCTTTACCGAATCGATGCGCCCATATTGATACTGGGCCCAGGCGAACCGGCTGCCACCGATCAGCACAACCCCGGTCAGCAGGAGAACGATGAACTGAACGCGCTTCATTCTGGTTTCAAGTTTACAGGGTCGCAGGCCCCGGATCATAGCGCGAGAGTGGTGCTTCCTTCCGTTGCTGATTTCCACACATTACTGACTTCCACATCCTCAGCCGGCGACGCTTTCGGCTGCGCTGCGCCCCTGTTATATACTGGCCAACCAAGCGGTGCTTCTCGTCTCAGAACCGATCCGCACTGTGAATTACCCGGCATCCTTTTCGCGCATCAGAAGGGAGTATGGGAATGACGACTGGCCGCAAGCTCTCTTGCTACGTCACCATAATCGCTGCCTTGGCTGGCTCCATTTTTGTCTTCGCAACACCCAAAGACAAAGAGGACGCTGAAGTCAAGTTCACCGCGCGCGCTGAACTGGTGCTGATCCCGACGCTGGTGACCGACAAGTCCGGCAATCACATCACCGGACTGAAAAAGGAAGACTTCACGGTGCTGGAAAACGGCGCCGAACAGAAGATTGCCACCTTCGAGGAAATCACCAGCGACCCGCACCGTATGACGCGTCCCCGCAATCCGAATGAGTTCAGCAATTCCCTGGGAGGAGGGTCGTCCAACCGGCGGGTTACGCTCATTGTGCTCGACTTCATCAACACCAAATTTGCGGATCAGGCCTATGCACGCCAGGACTTGCTCAAGTATCTGACCCAATCGGTGGACCAGCAGGAGCCGACAGCCCTCTACACCCTTACCCGCAACGGCATTCACGTGATCCATGATTTCACCACCGACCCTCGCGTCCTGGTGGCGGCACTGCATAAGGTGAAGGGCGACCCGGTCCAGATGGTCGATAGCGACGAAGATGTGGACGCCATGGCGGGAGCCGCGGACAGCAGTTCGGGGGCAACGAGCGGCGCGGGGAGTTCGAAAGGCGGCGGAGGGTCGAAAAGCAGCGATAGTGTGGACAGCGAAGCCAAAGACCTCCAGTCGATGCTGCAGGAAGCGGTACTGAATTTTCAATCGTTCGAACAACGCGTTGCCATCACTTACACCCTGGATGGAATGCAACAGATCGCCCAGACATTAGCCGGGTTTCCTGGGCGCAAGTCGCTGATCTGGGCAAGCGGCGGGTTCCCCTTCAGCGTAAGCGATAACACCATGCAGCTCGCGCCCGCCGGCCGCGATACTCTGAGCGACGTGCTGCCCCTCTACGAGCACACCTGGCAACTGCTGAACGACGCGGAAGTTGCGCTCTATCCCGTGGACGTCAAAGGACTGCAAAATTCAACCATGCCCAGCATCAGTGCGCCCACGTCAAGTGCCAACATGCGCGACCCGGGAAAAGCCTATAGGCGCTCGACTTGGCGGCAAATGGATACGCAGGCGTCTTTCCAGACTTTTGCGGCGATGACTGGAGGCCGCGCCTACTACAACTCCAACGATCTGGTAAAAGGCTTTCGCAACGCAGTGGACGATTCCGCCGAATACTACATGCTGGGCTACTATCTCGATCGCTCGCAGACCAAGTCGGGCTGGCGCAAGCTGGCGGTGAAAGTGAAGCGCGATCACACGGAGGTGCGCACGCGCAGCGGATTCTTTGTGACCAATGCCACCGTCGATCCCGAGAACAGCCGCAACAGCGACCTTTCGTCGGCGTTACAGTCGCCTTTGGATTTCACATCGCTGGCTATGGTGGCGAAGTGGGACAAAATCGAACCCGGCAAAGAGCCGGGCAAGAAGCATGTGAATTATGAGATGCTGCTGGCGCCGGATGCGTCGCTGATCAACGATTCCGACAATAACCACGTGGTAATGGACTTCGTGGCGCTGGCGAAAACTCCCGAAGGCAAACCGGTCGCTCAGCCCATGGGTCAGAAAATCGACGTTCACCTGACCCCGGAGAGATTGCCGGCAATTCGCCAGCAAGGTCTTGCCTACCGCGGCGCTCTGGATCTTGCTCCCGGAGAGTACTCCGTCCGTTTCGTGGTCCGTGACGATCTCAGCGGACGCATCGGCTCGGTGGCCGCGCCCTTGAAGGTAGAATGAAATTGTCCGTGTGGTAACGGGGCTCTGCCCCGTCCAAAGCCGGGGTCAGCTCGGCAGCTCTCCGAGGCTCTGCAATGCGCTACTTCGTTCTGGGGATTGTCATCACCATTCTGGTTCTTCTGATTGGCAGCCTTGGCCTTGCCTTGCTCGGCTTTCTGCCCACTCGGGCCAACAACGCTCCGCCGCAGATGGAGCGTCACATCGCAATGAGCGCGCTCGACAATTCGGTGGAGCGCCACGCTCCCCGCCTGAACAATCCCGTGCCCCCGACGGACGAAAATCTGATCGAGGGCCTGAAGATTTACACCATGAATTGCGCGCTTTGCCATGGCGGTATCGACCGCCAGCCCTCGACCCTGGCAAACTCGTTCTATCCCCCGGCTCCGAATCTCATTCTTCACCCGCCCGACGATGAGGAATGGCACGTCTTCTACGTGATTCGCACCGGCGTCCGCTATAGTGGCATGCCCGCCTGGGACAAGACGCTCTCTGAGCCTCAGATATGGAAGCTCACGGCGTTCCTCACCCGCGTAGAAAAGCTGCCGCCGGCCGTGCAGGATTATTGGAAACAATCCAGCGGGGCAACCCCTCCAACCGGCGCGCCGGAAGAACACGACCACGAGTAGTGGAGCGCCGCCTTCGCTACCCTGGCGGATAGCTGAAATTGATGGTGATCGTGGTTTGAGTTGACGCGGCGTGGCCGTTGAGACTGTAGGGTTGGAACTGCCACTGCTTGACCGCGGCTATTGCCGCCCGGCCGAGAATAAAATTTCCGCGCACGAGTTTCAGGTCCTCGATGCCGCCATCGCGCCCCACCACCGCCTGCAGCACCACCGACCCGTGAAGTTTCTGCGCCAACGCTTCGGGTGGATAAACGGGATTGACACTGTGAACCAGCAGCGCCCGTGCTGCTTCTTCGCTCACCGCCACGGGCTCGCTGAATTGCTGACTTGGAGGCTGCGGCTGGGGCGCCGAGACCGGCATCATCTGCGCCGGGTTCACCGTCACCACCACCGGCCGCTCAATCGGCGGCGAGTTTCTCATGCTCTCGGGAATCGCCGCCCGTTCCACGTGGATGGGCGGCGGTTCTTGATGCACATAGACCGGCACAGGCAGTGGAAAGTCGGGGGCCTTGGGTAAAGTCACGTGTGCTTCCGCCAGCGTCGACTCGGTGGCCACCACTTCCAGCGCCGGTACTTGTGCGCTGGAACTGGGATTTCGGGTGAAGTACGCATCCTGTTGCGCGTCGTTTGCGGCGGCACCGGCGGGCAACGCCCCGGGTTGATTCACATAAAAGAGCGCCGCCACCGACTCCCGCAAAACACGGTATGCTCCCTCCGGCGTCCGCGACAGATACTCGATGGCCCCGCGCGATCTCCACAGGCAAAACGCCGCCGCAAGCACCAGCACCGCGGCACAAGCTCCGCGGAACCCTATGGCATGGCTTCGCCGGCGAGGTTCTTCCTCGTGTTCGTCTTCGTGAGTCGCAATTTCGCCGTTGCCGCTGCTTTCCGCTGCATTTGCTTCTGGCGGATCGGCTGGCGCGTCCTGCTCACTGGCTACCGGCGCCTCGGGGGCCACAGGAGTTGCAATCGGGCCTCCGCTGCTGGCGTTGTAGTTTTCGCGAGCCGATTCCGCAGCATCGGCTGCGCTCGGTTGCATTTGCTCACAAGCCTTTGCCAGCACCGCAGCGGCTTCCTCGGCGGCAATTGGACGATAGACCAGAAAATCAAGCCGGTTGTCGCGCATTTCCGCTGCCGTGGGTTCGTGATCGACGACGGCGACGGCCACGGTGTTTCGGTTGGGCGTGGATTCGCGAGCGCGTTTCAGCAAGAAGCTCGCCTCCGGTTGGTCAGCCCAGTCCGGAATCACGCACGAAAAGAACCGTGTCTTCCCTTTTTCGATGGCCGTAAAGATGTCCGAGCAAGCTTCGGCGCGGATCCCCGCACTTTCACAGGCCGCCGTCATGGCAGCGTTCGTCTCGGGACTCTTTGAAAACAACAGAGCGCGGAAAGCCATCGCGGCAACAGATTATCGGCATTTCCGTCACCGCAACAGGTAACTAGTGGGTACTTCACCTTTGGAATCTGGCCATCCATCTGATAAGCAAAGGTCCAAATGCAGCGCCGGTGACTTTCGTAACCTGGCGCCCATCCTACCCTGAGGCGTCAAATCTCAGCCCAATCTCCAGATAACCCATGGCGCAGCTTTCGCTGCTGGTCCTGCATCTTCTGCTGTTGTTCCCGCATGTTCCGCTGCGAGTCCTGCAACTTCTTCTCCATGTCTTTCCAGCACAAAGCCTGCTGCACTTTCTCCATGATGGCCGGACCCATGCGGGCCATCTCATCTCCAGCGCGGTTGATTGCCTGCTCGGTCTCGGCCGTAAAATTGGGAATATCAAAGCTGTCTTCCAGCAGCTCGCCGGAATCCTTCTTCTCGGGAAGAGTCAGCGTCAGATTCTGTTCTTTCCTATCGCGCATCACCGTCACAGCTGCCGCGTCGCCCGGCGATGACCGCAGAGCATGATTGAAATCGGAGGTGTCGTGCACCGGCTGGCCGTTAACCTTAACCACCACATCCCCGGCGCGGAATCCGCCCTTTTCCCCGCGACTGCCTTTTTCTACCGAGCGCACCAGCACGCCGTTGCCACCCTTAACGCCAAAGAAATCTCCCAGTTGCGGAGTGATGTTCTCGACCATCAGCCCGCTGCGCATCGACGAGTGAACGACGACCACCGAAACCGGCATGTCGAAATCCGGCATCGTGGGCATCTGCGGCATCTCGAACTTGAATTCGCCGCTCTTCGGCGCCCAGGTCATCGACTTGTGCCGGTCGGCAAGCTGCACCTTGATCGTCAGCGCCTGGCCGTCGCGGCTGATGCCCAGATTCACCACGCGCCCCGGTGGCGTCTCTTTAATCATCCGGCGCAATTGAGCCGCACTCTCGATCGCCGTGCCATTCAGGCTTACGATGACGTCATGCTCATGCACTCCGGCTTTTCCGGCGGGAGCGTCCCGGTCGACCATCGTGACCTCGGCGCCGTGCTCTTCCTTGAGCTTCAATTCTCCCAACCGCTCGGGAGAAACGTCAGCGATGTCCACTCCCAGATACGACGATCCACTGCCGGCCTCATCCGACCCGTAACCCCAACTCCAGTTTTCGCCGGCGCCATCGTAGTTAAGTTGTTCCGGTTGCGCGCTCGCGACCAGTGGAACGACCAGCGAAAAAAGAAACACGCAAAGCAGAAAGCGATGGATCATAAGCCCTCCCCGAACAAAAGCTAGTCGTTAGTCCTTGGTCGTTCGTCGTTAGCAAACTCTCGCAATCCGCAGCGAATCCCGAACGACCAGCGACTAACGACCAACGACCGTTCCTACCGGCTGACGCGGCGGAAGTTGACATTTCCAGAATTCGTGCGCACCTTCAGCACCGGTCCGCCGCCATTGAGTTGACCTTCGGCAGTCACCGTTTTCGGTCCCCACGGCCCGCCTTCACTGGACACATGAATATCGGAAAAGTCGCTGCGAATCGTGTGGCCGTTGGCCGCTTCGATCTCCGCGCGAATGGAGATCGCCAGATCGTTCGCAAGATAGACCGTGATGTCGCCGGCTGCGGTTTCAAGCGAAGAATTGTTGCGACCGCCAGCCGATGAAACTAGTTTCACCACGATTCCCCCCGCCGCAGTTTCCGCCTGCACCGACGTCGCTCCATCCAACTGGATGCTGCCTCCTCCGGTCTGGGCCTGCACACGTCCGTTCGCGGAAGCCAGGCGAATGCTGCCCGCGCCGGTTTCAATCTGCGCCGCCCCACCGACATCGCCCAAGTCCACGCTCCCGCCACCGGTCGTGGCTTTCACCGGCCCGCTGCACTTGTCCACCCGGATACTACCTCCGCCCGTCTCCAGCACCGCGCCTCGCAGGCCGGAGAGAACGACTACGTTTCCTCCGCCACTCTCCGCCTTGATCTCGCCCTTGGCAGATGCAACTTTGATGTTTCCTCCGCCCGTCTGCAGACTCACATTGCCTTCCACGCTGCCCACCTCAATCGCGCCTCCGCCGGTTTCCGCCGTCACCTCGCCGCCGATATCATCCAGGTGAATATTCCCTCCACCACTCTCCAGGTCGACACGTCCCGCGATCCCAGTCGCGTTCGCGTTGCCGCCCCCGGTCTCGATCTTGGCGGACTGCAGGTTGCGCGGCACATTGATGACAAAATCATCCGAGCACTTAGAATCCCGCCGGCTCGATTCTGCCACGACCCAGGCGGTGTCTCCCTTTACAGAGGTACTGATCTTGTAGGACTCAAATTCGCGGCGTGCCTTCTCTTCCGAAGATGTATAAGCCTTGCGATGAATGACGTAGCTGATCCCCGTTTGCGATCCGCCCTGAACCCGCACCGAACCCGCGGCCACCTTCACCCGCAGATTCCTCGCCGCGCCCAGGTCTCCCGTCATTTCCTGGACCCAGTTGCTGCCGTCGCGATACACCCGAGTTTCCTGGCACAGGGCCAGAGACGCCAGCGCGGCCACCAATACTGCAACGCCGGCAAGTTTGATTGCGTGCTTCAATGAATGTCCTCCTCAGTTAGTAAGTCGTTAGTCGCTGGTCGCTGGTCGTTAGTCGTTCGGCATTCGTCGTCGGGCCGTAGGTCTTTTCTAACGACCAACGACCAGCGACCAACGACCACTTCACCAACGACCGTTCCTAATCCATCTCCGGCATCTGCGCCAGCATCGTACGAGCCTGCGAACGAATCGAAACGTTCTCATCGGTCTGCGCCAACCGGGTCAGCACCGATCGCACATTGCTGTCCGTCTTCATCGGCTCCACCAGCCGCAAGGCCTGCATCCGAACGCCGGCATTCGTGTCGCCGATCAGCGCCCGCAAAACTTCATCCCTTACTCGCCCATCCTGTCGCACAAAGCCACTCAGCCCATCCAGCGCCTTCAAACGCACACCCGGATTGGTATCGTTCTGCAAGGCATACATCAGCGCTTCCCGCACCCGCGAATCGTCGGGCGCCTGCGTCAGCACATCCACCGAGTCCATCCGCACGCCCGAGTTGTAATTGCTGCGCGCCGCGAACAACAGCAATTGCTGGATGCGCTGATCGTTCAGCGACCCCTGCGCTTCCTGGGTCAAAACCGTGTCGTACTTGATGCTCACCTGATTCGATCCCGGCTCCTGCGTCACCGACCGGATGCCCGTAATCGCGGACGCCTCCAGCGGTTGTGACGGATTGCCGCCGCCCGATTCCAGCGAGCCCGTCACCACACCACCACCGCCGCGCGCGGAAAGAAAGTTGTAAGTCGCGCCAATGCCGCCGCCAAATCCCACAATGAAAATCGCCGCAGCCAGCGCCGGGGCCATCCGAATCTGCCGCAGCCACACTGCGGGCTCCAGAATCATGCGCCGCCAGAAGCCGCCCGGCTGCGCAGTTTCGAGCGCTTCCTGCAGACGCATCCGCGATGCCGCCAACAGGTTCGGAGTCGGCTCCGCCACCGGCATTTCTGAAAGCGTGGCGTGAAACTTGCGCGCCGCCTTCAACTCAGTGGCGCATTCCGGACATCGCGCCAGGTGCTGCTCTACCTCGTATCGAGCGTCATCTTCCAGCTCGTTGTACACATAAAACAAAATATTTTGCCGTACCCAATCACATTTCATCTTCGTGTTCCTTCGTGGGGACTAATTCAAAGCTCATCGCATCTCCGCCAGCGCGGCCCGCAGTTTTTGCGTCGCGCGAAACAACGTGTTCTTCGCCGTCTCCTCCGTCGTATTCAGCATCTCGCCCACCGTGCGCAACTTCAGCCCGTGATAGTGCTTCAACTCGAACACCATGCGCTCGCGAGGCGTCAGTCCGGATAAGGCGGCTCCGATCTTGCGACCCAGTTCCCTCCGCATCAGATCGCGTTCCGGATTCGCTCCCGAACGCGCGTCGGCAAACTGCTCCAACCGGCTGTACTCTTCGCCGGACGCATCCACCGCGACCGGCGCGTCCTCCTTGCGCACGTTGCGTTTTCGCAGATGATCGAGGCAGAGATTGGTGACGATGCGGTAGATCCAGGTGTAGAAGGAGCATTCAAACCGGAAACTGCCCAGGTTCTTGTAGGCCTTGAGGAAGGCCTCCTGATAGACGTCCTGGGCGTCGGTCTCCGATCCGGTGAGGTGCAGCGCCAGCCGTAGCACCGACTGATCGTAATGACGCACCAGCACCTCGAAGGCCGCGCGGTTGCCCTGCTGCGCCTCCCGGATCAGACTCGTGTCGTCAATGCGGTTGCTCTGCGCTGCCAAGGAGCCCCTCGTCATGGGGTTCTGCTTGCCGCTGTCGCCGTTCTGTGCCGTCCGCCTCGGACGGGAAATCTCGCCAACCGGAAATGCAACTGCGTAAGAATCGGCCGGCATCGTCTGTCTCTATCCCCTACAAGTGTTCGAACCTCAACCTTGCACAGAAATAGACGGAGCAGCAGCCCGAACGTTAGCAGATTATAAGGAGTTGGCCCTTGGTTTGCTTGACAGTCTGTATGGGTAGGGACGGCCGCCCTCGCGAGCCTGCCCTGAGCGGAGCCGAAGGGTCCAAGCCGAGCAGAGCTCGGCAGTTGCCGCGGCCACAACAGCTCTAGAGTCGCTAGAAGCGGTCAAACCCCAGCCGCATTTCATTCGTCGCCTCAAACCCCAGCTTTTCATACAAGGGCCGGCCCTCGGCGCTGGCGTGCAAATTAACCGCGCGCAATCCTCGCTCCTTGAGCCAGGCCAAAATGGTCTGCATGATTTGCCGCGCAATTCCTCGCCTCCGAAACTCCGGCTCCGTGTAAACATTCAGAATCACCGCCCGCTCGGTGCATGGGTCTTTGGGATTCGCCGGCCACGGACACAGCAGCACCCCTCCGCCGCCAGCCACGCGGCCTGAGCCGTCGAGCGCCAGCCAGTGGTGATACGAGCCATCCGCCAGAGCCCGCGCCAGCCACGGACGTGCAACTTCCACCATGCGATCAAGTTCCTCGACCGTGCCTTCGCCCATGTCGCGAAACATCGACCGCCGGTGATGAAGAAGGATCGCCGCGTCGCTCGGCGCAGCTTCTCGAATCGTGATGTCAGTTTGCGTCCCATTCATAAAGTGCGTCCCATTCCCTTGATTGTCATCCCGAGCGGAGCGAGGGAGCTGCAGTTGGCTCGAAGCTCGCGCTACCGTGCCTCCAATGCTCTCAGAAGGTACAATAAATGACAGGCGAGGCTAACTGATTTCATGTACGAAGTGACCGTCGAAGACACGTTCGCCGCAGGTCACTACCTGCGCAACTACAAGGGCAAGTGCGAGAATCCGCACGGCCACAATTACAAGATTCGTGTGACCCTCGCCGGCGCCGAGCTCGACAAGGCCGGCCTCCTGCTCGATTTCAAAGATCTGAAAGAAGTCATGAAGCACGCCATCGACCGTCTCGATCACCAGATGATCAACGACATCGAGCCCTTCACCGTCCTCAATCCCTCCGCCGAGAACTTATCCAAGTATTTTTATGACGAAACCAACGCCCGTCTCAAGGACGTGACCAACGGCCGAGTCCGGGTGAAAGACGTCACGGTGTTTGAGACGGATACGACAACGGCGCGCTACTCCGAGTAGCAGCTGCCAGTTGCCAGCTTCCAGTTGCCAGTTTCTAAAGCCTGATGGAGAGATCATGCGGCGATCGTACAAGGATCTTGTCGCTTGGCAAAAAGCGATGGACCTGGTAACGGCAACATATAGATCAACCGTGGGCTTTCCGAAAGAAGAGCAGTTTGGACTCACGTCGCAACTGAGACGTGCGGCAGTTTCCATTCCAAGCAACATTGCAGAAGGGCAAGGTCGGCTGTCGGAAAAGGAGTTTCGCTATTCCTTAGGTCAGGCCCGAGGTTCCTTGATGGAGGTTGAAACCCAACTCCAAATAGCTCAGAACCTGGGATATCTTCAAGCCGAACAAACGAGAGAACTGCTAAAGGAGTGTGTAGAGGTAGGTCGAATTCTAAACGGCCTGCTAGCCTCCATCTGCAAGTCAGAGTGACTGGCAACTGGCGGCTGGCAACTGGCAACTGTGTTCCATGCAGATATCCGAAATCTACAAGTCGCTCCAGGGCGAATCCACCCACGCCGGTCTGCCTTGCGTCTTCGTGCGTCTCACCGGATGCAACCTGCGCTGCTCCTGGTGCGACAGCGAGTTCAGTTTCTACGGCGGGAGCAAGATGACGCTACAGGAAGTGCTCAGCGAAGTCGCCCGTCTGAGCCCCAGCGGCGGATTAATAGAGATCACCGGCGGCGAACCCATGCTGCAGGAGCGCGAAGTGATCCCGCTCATGGAGCAACTTCTGGACGCCGACTATCAGGTGTTGCTCGAGACCAGCGGCGAACGCCCGCTGGCGCGAGTCCCGAAACAAGTCATCAAGATCGTCGACGTGAAATGTCCGCACTCCGGCGCGCCAAACACGTTTGCACTCGACAATCTGGAGGCTCTCCGGCCTCACGATGAACTCAAGTTCGTCCTGACCGATCGCGCCGACTACGAATTCGCCCGCGAGTTCGTTCTGCATCACGGGCTCGACGAGCGCGTTCACGCCATCTTATTCTCCCCCGCATTCGAAAAATCTGCCTCCGGTTCGCGAGACACGTCGCATTGCCAACTCGATCCGCAAGAACTGGCGCAATGGATTCTCGTCGACAACGTTCCCGCCAGGCTCAGCCTGCAAATTCACAAACTGATCTGGGATCCCGCCACCAAGGGCGTGTAGAACCTGGTTGTGGAGCGCCGGGCATCCCCGCCCAGCTGCCAAACTACTGGACGGGCGAGACGTCGGGGTCTCCATTACCCCCCTACGCCGTCTTCGCCCGCACCCGGTTCTCCGCTCGCATTTGCGCCACTACCAGCCGTATGTCTTCAAAACTGACGTAGGGTGGCACCGCTTCTTTGATGTCTTTCAGCCGCTCGACACCATGCTGCAGGCACGCCGCCTCAATCAGCGGCTGCGCGTCAGGAGAAATCCACTTCGGATCCAACTTCACCTGCCCGGTCTCAATCAGGCTCGCCACCGTGCAAACGATGGTCGAAACCTGCCGCGCTCGAATGCGGGCAATCTCTTCGAAGCTGCGCCCTTCGTTCAAGAGCCGAAGCGTCTGCTCCGCCGGAGCCGGCTCTCTGACCGCCTTCGCCGTGGCGCGCGCTCCAGCGCCATAGTTCCGCAAGACCTGCAGAATCTCCGCGCCGTACACGTCTGCCTTGCGCTCGCCGATGCCCGGCACCTGCATCAACTCCGCTAAATTCGCCGGACGCCGCCGGCACAGCTCCTCCAGCGTAGTGTCGTGCAGAATTATGTAGGCGGGCACTTTGTTCTCCCGCGCCATGCTTCGCCGCCATTCACGCAGATACTCCGCCAGCGCCGGATCAGCCTCCGCCGGCGCCGCATCCCGCACCCGCGGCCTTTCGGAATGCAGCATCGGAGTATAGAAAGACCCAGGCGATGCAGCCGGAAACGAAGTCTTTCGCGCCGCAACTTCAGGCAAGACCACAGGTACGACCTCTTTGCGCAGCCACTCCGGCTTGGCGCCGCAATTGTCGCAGTTCCCGCAACGCTCCCATTGCGGAGTCTCGCCGAAGTGCAGGCAGATCTGCCGGTGGCGGCAGCCGTGAGAATCCGCGAACCGGCTGATCACGCGTTTCCGTTCGAATGACCGCTCGCGTTCCGCGTCATCCGCAATCTTTCCGATGAAGTACTCCAGCAGAACGTGATCGCGCTTCTGCCAGAGCAGCACGCAATCCGCCGCGCGCCCGTCCCGCCCCGCGCGGCCCGCCTCCTGGTAATACTGCTCAATCGACTTCGGCAGCGATAGGTGAATCACCGCGCGTACCGCGGGCTTGTTGATGCCAAGGCCAAACGCGATCGTTCCCACCAGCACCCGCACTTCGTCCGACATCCATCGTTCCTGATTTTGCCGGCGCATCGACGATTCCATCTTGGCGTGATAAGGAATCGCCGCAATCCCGCTCTCCTCCAGATATTCGACCGCCTCTTCTACCCGGCGAATCGTGGGCGAGTACACAATCACGCTCTCTCCCGCGTAGTGCCGCAGAGCGCGGACGAGCAATTCTATCTGCGTCCGCGCTTCGCACTCGTGCACCACGTAGCTCAAATTCTTCCGATGGAAGCTGGCGATATAAAGATGGGGATCGCGCATCTGCAACTGCTTCAGAATGTCGTGCCGCACCTGCCGCGTCGCACTGGCCGTGAACGCCGCAATCGGAAGGTTGGGAAAGCTCGTACGCAGACGGCTGAGTTGCCGGTACTCCGGCCGAAACTCGTGCCCCCACTCGGAGATGCAATGCGCTTCATCGACCGCGAAGAAGCCTACCGGCACTTTGGCTAGCCAATCGAAAGTATTTTCCGCGGCCAGCCGCTCCGGCGAAAGATAAAGCAGCCGATATTCTCCGCGCGCCGCTTTCTCCATCACCTGCCGCCGTTCCGCCGGACTCTGAAAACTGTTGATCGCCGCCGCCGGAATCCCCATCTGCGCCAGTTGCGCCGCCTGGTCCTGCATGAGCGCGATCAGCGGAGAAACCACCACCGCCGTCTTCCCCGAAATCACCGCCGGAAGCTGATAGCACAGCGACTTCCCGCCTCCAGTCGGCATCACCACGCAAGTATCGTGCGCGGCCAGCAGGCTGCGGATTACATTCTCCTGCTTGGGGCGAAACTCGTGGTATCCCCAATAGCGCCGCAGCGCTTCCGCCAAGTTTGGAATCTCGGGCATCCTTTCGGCAGTATAGCCTTAGACTTGTATGGGAAGTCTGTGAGCGCTCTACGCTGGATTTGTGATGAATGGCAAGAACCACGTAGCGACGGCCGCCCCGGCCGTCCCGTAGCGCGCATGAAATCAGATCGAGGCACCGATGCTTGAGAAGCCTGTGATCCTCGGCGTAATCTCCGACACTCACGGGCTGCTCCGGCCAGAGGCGGTTGCTGCCTTGCGCGGATCCCACCGCATCCTCCACGTTGGGGATATCGGCGCTTCTCGAATCCTCGAAGCGCTCGGGCAAATCGCTCCCGTGACGGCGATCCGCGGCAACGTTGATACCGAACTTTGGGCGCTCTCTCTGCCGGAAACTGAAGTCGTCGAAGCCGGCGGTGTGTCTATTTACATGTTGCATGACCTTGGCCGACTCGACCTCAAACCGGAAGCCGCCGGAATCCGCGTGGTCGTGTACGGACACAGCCATCAGCCCCGGGAGCGCCGGGCCGCGACGGCTTAACTTGCCGGTGAGCCTAGGGAAGCTGACGTTCGCAGCAAGACGAGTGCAAGCAGAGTTGGTCGAGTTGGAAGTGTAGTTTTCGACGGAAACAGAAAAGGCCAACTCGCAAGCCGGCCTTTTCTCGTTTCTAGATTTTCGCGGGCGAGAACGCCCGCTCCACACTACGCTTTCTTCGGGGCGATCGCATCCTTCGCGGCCTTCGCCACGCGGAACTTTACCACCGTCTTCGCCTTGATCTGAATCGGTTCGCCGGTCTGCGGGTTGCGTCCCAGGCGGGCCTTGCGATGCGCCTTCACCAGGCGGCCAAGGCCGGGAATAACGAACACACCGTTCTTCTTCGTCTCTTTAACCGCCGTGTCTGCCAGGTGCTCCAGAAAAGCCGCGGCCGTCTTGTTGTTGGTGCCGAGCTTCTCGGCCAGTTGGCGTGTGAGTTGAGTCTTAGTTAAACCAGAAGCCATGAATTCCTCCTTCAGAAACTTACAAATTTACTTGTATCCATGCGCATGGTAACGCACTGTGCTGTGGAAAAACAGCATTTTATGCAGATTTTATGCGGTTCCCAGTAAGGCACTCCCTTGAAAATCGGCATAGAAGCAGGGGTTTGTAGTCGAAGGGCCCCAAAATAGCTCAGTTTGAGTGAAAAATGAGGCCCGAAGAAGGTTGTGGCAAAGACGCGCTTGCTGCGTCTCACGACCGTGGAATCTGCGATGGTGTGACCTGAAGGCCTCTACGGATCGTAGACCGCAGTGTGCATGCCGGCACGCCGCGCAGCTTCCTGCATATCGGCGAGTTTCCTCTTCTGTTCATCGAGTTGCTGCTGGATTTGCGCCATCTGCTGCAGTTGCCGCGCCTGGGACTGGCTGGACGGTCCCTCGTACTGGGCGGTCCCGTACGCGGAACGGATCGACGCATTAAGCTGGTCGATCCGCGCCTGCAGACTCGCCGTCCTATTTTTTTGCGCCAGGATCTGCCGCTTCCATTGCTCAGCCGCACGCTGCTCCGCCAGGCGTTGTTGTGCTGAACGCTGATCGGAGCGTTGTGCCGCGCGCTGATCGGCGGCCTTGCCGCTCGCCACGGCGCTCGCTTCCGGCTCTGCTTCGCTCGGCCCCTGGTTCGGGTTCGTATTCTTCGGAAGATCCGCGTTCGTGATCACCCTCGGCTTCGCCGCGGACGATGACGCATCTTCAGCGCTTTGTTTCTCCCGGTTCTCGCGCGCAATGTCGCCCAGCGACTGCCCATAGGCAGCCGAGCTCATCAAGAGCGCCATTGCCAGGACCTTCAAGAACATTCGCTGCATAACCCTCCCGCTCCCCACGAAATGTTCCTTTAATGGTAGCTCCGTTCGCCGCGATCTGTAGCGACACAAGTAACCCGCGCGCGAAACGAAAGTGCCGACCCATTATGGCCGACCGGCCATCTCCAGAACCTTCTCCGCCGTCATCCCACTCTCGCGCAAGTGCCGTATGCTCAGCGCATCGTGTCGTTTCGCCAGCCGGACTCCCGCCGAGTCGCGCACCAGTTCACAATGAAAATATTCTGGAGCGGCATAGTCACGATCGGCATACCCCAGCGCTCGCATCAACAGCAATTGCCGCGCTGTCGACTTCAGCAAATCCGCGCCCCGTACGACTTCGGTGATTCGCATTGCCGCATCGTCGACCACGACTGCGAGTTGGTAAGCGGGGATATCGTCGCGCCGCCAGACCAGAAAATCGCCGAAGTCACGGCCTGCGACGTAGCGCTGCCGGCCCAGATTCAGATCCGTAAACTCAATCGCCTCGCCATCCGGAACGCGAAACCGCCAGTTGACGCCTGCGGGCCCCGCAATCTCGGCCACATCATTGCGCTCGCGACAAGTCCCTGGATACACGGGCTCATCGTCCGCATCATTCGGAGCGCTCGCCGCCGCCGCAAGATCCTTCCGCGAACATACGCACGGATACAAAAAACCGCCCTCCCGCAGCCGCCGCCAAGCCGCCAGATAGTGCGCCCGGCGCTCGCTCTGCGCGTAAGGGCCATACCGCCCGCCACAATCCGGTCCCTCGCTCCAACCAATTCCCAGCCAGCGCAAATCTTCAAGCATGGCACTGGCAAATTCCCCCCGCGAGCGCTGTAGATCCAGATCCTCATTCCGCAAAATCAAAGTTCCTTGATTCTCGATCGCTCGTAGCGCCGCGATCCAGAAAGTCCGCGCATGACCGATGTGCAGAAGCCCGGTCGGCGAGGGCGCCAACCGTCCGCGATAACCAAGACAAGAGCTCGGCGCGGCTTTACTCACGCAAGCATTCTAGCGGCTAAGGGCAGCCGCTGGAATTGCGAAATTCTTCGTCACGGGCATCACGTTTCGATGTATTGCGTCCACCTCGTGCTCGCTTCTGCCGTCCTTCTGGATTCTGGCAGGGACACTCTCTGTCGCGACACTTTAAGTCAAAGCCAACTATCGAATCAAGATGCCCGGTACCGCGCTTCTTCGCCGTATTGCGATCGGCGTCATCCCGTATCTTCTGGCGCGACCACAGCTCCTTTGCGCAGGCCGCTGCGGTTACGTGGTAATACTTCTTCGGATTCCATGAGCGGACCGCAGGTATGTTTATTAAGCCATCGGAATAGATCATCAGCGTAACGCCATCGGCATCCGCGAAAAGAGTGCCCCGGCTTTCAGGGCTATTGCTTTCCTTCCAATCTGGAATCGGATCACCACCGCGCTTCCTTATTTCGTTTTCATATTCTCTAATTGCGTCGCTTTGTTGGCTGGTCATATCTAAAGGAACCTTACCGGCTTCGTTTAACTACGAATATCTAGCGTACCCAAGCTGGGCTGCGAAGTCATAATAAGCAACATTTATGCGCGCCCTGTCGATTGTTGTTTGGTTAAAGCCCCATGTGGAACTGCGAGAGATAAAATCTTCTATCGTTAACAAAAATGGTGCACCGTCTTCAATATCCCTTACCACAAATTCAACGGCCTGATCGCTCAAAGTTAGACTGGTGCAAACCTGCACAAGCACGTCATCTGGCGCTGTACCATCCTGTGTCAAATATCTAAATCGCGTGGCTGGCTTTCCTTGCGGCTGACGAAGAACCTCACGGACAGCATCTCGTAGTGAATTAGCCACTGGTAAAGAACGTGGTGGCATAAAGCCATCTCCTTCTTACGTTTTGACGGCCACAATTGTACGCCTACCGCAAACGCCTGACATCGCACTCTGGGGCTTCTCCGCCAATGGCGCGCGGCGTGTTGCCCGCCACACAACGTGTATGGCGGCGCACACGGTCACGCTCAGCCTTCGCCCATAAGTCGCGTGGCATCAACAGCCGCGCAGTTGGCAGCTCTCCTGCCCTACCACTTCCGACTGCGCCAGCCGCAGAGGAGGTGACAAAATGACGACCATTTGGAAATCCGGTGACCACCAGACCACGAAACAGGCAACCAACAACAACTCAATCTCCGGGACGGCACTCTCGTCCTGTTCGCGCCAGCAGAAACTGGCCATGGCAGCTATCGCAGGCGCCGCGATTCTCGCTCTGTTGCTCGGGTTGAGCGCGTGCTCGAAGCAGTCTCCAAAACCGGCGCTGTCCGGCGCTTCCAGCCCTTCAACTTCGGTAATGCCCACTCCTGCCGTAACGCCCGTGAGCGCCGTAGTCACACCCCCACCCGCGAAGAAGACGCCCAGGAAGCGTCCCGCGAATGTCACTTACAGCGACGCTAGCTCCGGTGTGTCGTTCCTCTATCCGCGGAAGTTCACGCTGACCTCGGGCGACAAAGCGCAGCCCCAGCTGGCCGCCATCGGTGATGTGCCGATGAACTTCGTCGAACCCGGCGGAGTCCCGGTCGCAACCGTCGCGCTGCCCAGCGGCGCGTATCCCGGCACCGACTTCGAATCTGCCTTCTTCAACGTGAACGTCAATCGCAGCGTCTCCGAGCAGGAGTGCGCGCACTTCGCCTTCGTCGACACGCGCAATGCCGACGGCGAGCCCGTCGACGCCGAGAAGGTCAAAGTCGGTTCGACCCACATGGAGATGACTTCGAGCTTTTCCGTCAGCGCCGTGAAGCAGGCCGAAACGCAGTACTATCACAGCTACGAAAATGGAGCCTGTTACGAATACGTCTTAGGCCTGGGCACGGAGGGATTCGCCACCGAGGGCGGAATTGAGCACGTCGACCGCGACGAAGTCTTCGCCAAGCTGGAAAGGATTCTGGCCACGGTGAAGATCAATCCAGTCGAGCAGGAGCATGTCGGCGAACCGGCAGTCGCCAGCATCGCCGGCAGCAAGTAACCAACTCGAAGCGCACGAAAATCGCATGGGCCACGCAAACTTTTGCGTGGCCTTCGTGTTTAGCCTGCTCCGGATACCGTCCCGGCGCCTTGCGCTTCTCCCGCTCCGGCGCCAGCCTGCCGCACGCGGCTCAAATCGCGTACAATTTCGTCGAGCAGCAAGGAGAGTGCAATGACCCAGAAAATCATCGAGGTGATCGGGACTTCGAAGGAGAGTTTTGCCAAGGCGGCGGAGGCGGCCGTACAGGAAGCGGCGAAAACCGTTCGCGGCATCAAGTGGGCGCACGTGGATTCGTTCGACCTGCAACTGGACGGAGCCAAGGTTCTGCAATACCGCGCCACTACCAGGATTTATTTCGACGTCGAACACTAGGAGCTGGCTTGCAGAAGCCGGTTGGCAGAGTTGGCCGGCAGGATTCGATGCGCGTCTGGCCGCCCGCGCTGGCGTCCCCGTTTTTTTTGCATCTTTGTCGAATCAAGCCACATCCGTAACCCTATTCTGATTCTGGAAACGCCCGCAAGCTTGTTCCAGAAAACTCACGCAAAGGATATGGAATCGTCATGCTGAAAACCGCCCGGCGGATTGCTACAGGTTCCGCGATCGCGCTTCTCGCAAGTCTCTCGGCGCTCGCGCAGACTTCAAACTGGAACATCGACCCGGCGCACTCCACCGCGCAGTTTACCGTCCGTCACCTCGGGATCTCGAATGTCACCGGAAATTTTACCAAGGTGACGGGGACCGTCGTTCTAGACGAGAAAGACATAACGCAGTCGCAGGTATCGGCCAGCATCGACGTGAGCTCCGTCGATACCCGGGTCGAGATGCGCGACAAAGATCTTAAAAGCTCGAATTTCTTTGACGTTGAAAAATATCCGACCATCGAATTCAAGTCCAAGAAGATCGTGAGCGGCAGCGGAAAGCTGCAGGTGACTGGCGATCTGACCATCCACGGCACCACCCACGAAGTGACCCTCGACGTGGATGGACCTACGCCGGAACTGACCGATCCGTGGGGCAATTCGCGCCGCGGAATTTCCGCGACCACGGCCATCAACCGCAAAGATTTCAATTTGCTCTACAACAAGCTGCTCGGGACCGGAGAAGCGATGGTTGGAGATAACGTCAAGATTCAGATTGATGCGGAAATCGTGAAGAAGAAGTAAGTGATCGGGTCATCGGGTGATCGGCCCGTCTGGCCATCTAGAACCTTTTGGCCTTTGACTTTCGATCACCCGATGACCCGATCCTCTGAACGAGAGCACCTCAGGGTATGATCGAACCGTGGTAACCAATTGCGTCGCAAACAACAAACTACAACTATTGCGTTCCGAGAAGCTGGGCAAACTGGCATGGCTTGTACATGCTTTTTCGACGCGGCATGGCGGAGTCTCGCGCGCCTACGGTGGAAATGCGCTGAATCTTGGGTTCACCAAGCATGACTCGCGCGCGGCCGTCGAGCGCAATCGCCAGCTTTTCCTCAAGGAGCTGGGCGTTGCAAATGGTCGCAGAATCTGGCCGCTGGTTTCGCTGCGCCAGATTCATTCCGATTTGATTTATCGAGTCGACCGCATACCGGAACGTCCTCTGGCTGGAGACGGCCTCGTCACCGATACGCCGGGGCTGCTCTTGGCCGTACAGACTGCCGATTGTCTTCCCATCATTCTGGTGGATCGGAAGCGGCGGGCCATTGGCGTTTTTCACGCCGGCTGGCGCGGCACGGTCAAGCGCATTGCCGAGAAGGGCGTCGGCGAGATGCGGAAATACTTCCAAAGCGATCCGCTGAACCTGGTGGCGGCGATTGGGCCGGGCGTGCGGAGTTGCTGCTACGAAGTGGGCGAAGAGGTTCGCGCTAAGTTTGAAACTCAGTTTGCCTACGCCAACAGCTTGTTCCGCGAGGTGAAAGAGTCTGACCCGGTGCGGGAAAAATATCCGTTGCTCTTCCTGACGGCGCGCGCGCCGGGACACAGCGAGTTGCCGGTGAAACTTTTTCTCGATCTGGCAGAAGCCAACCGCCGGCAACTGCTGGATGCGGGAGTGCTGGCGAAGAATATTGACACGGCAACACCGTGCACAGCGTGCCATTCGGAACTGCTGTTCAGCTTCCGCGCCGACAAAGGCGTGACCGGGAGGATGATGGCCGCGGCGGGAATCAGGCTGCAATGAATAGTATCGGGTCATCAGGCGATCTAAGTTCAAAAGCCTTTGACGTTCGATCACCCGATGACCCGATCACCCGATGGCCCGATCTGTTTACGCCAGCTCGAACAGCAGAACTTCCGCGTCTTCCTTTGCCTTGATGGTCAGCTTTTTTTCGTCGCTGATAGCCGCGCCGTCTCCCTGACGCAACTTCTGGCCGTTCAGTTCGACCTCGCCCTTAGCGACCTGGAGCCACGCGTGCCGCTTGGCGCCGAGCGCATGCGTGACTTCTTCTCCGGGCGCAAGCAGAGTGACGAACAGCTTCGCGTCCTGATTGATCTCCACCGAACCGTCGGCGCCGTCATTGGAGGCGATCAGGCGCAGCTTACCGCGCTTCTCGGCTTCCGGGAAACTCTTCTGCTCGTAGCCGGGTTCGTATCCCTGCTTGTCGGGAAGAATCCATATCTGCAGCAGATGCACGGCTTCGGTCGCCGACGGATTCGCCTCGCTGTGGCGGATGCCACGCCCGGCGGTCATGCGCTGCCCATCGCCCGGGAGGATCACCGAGCCCGTACCCAGGCTGTCCTTGTGCTCAAGCTTGCCGGACAGAACATAAGTAATGATCTCCATGTCGCGATGGGGATGCGTTGGAAAACCTCCGTTGGGCGCGACCCAATCTTCGTTGATCACGCGCAGCGAACGGAAGCCCATCCATTTGGGATCGTGGTAATCGTTGAAACTGAAAGTGTGGCGGGTTTTAAGCCAGCCGTAGTCGCCGCCGCCACGCTCCTGGCTCGGCCGAACAGTAATCATGATGTTCGCTCCTATTTAGTCGTTGTAACGACTATCTCAACACATTTAGATGTCGAGGGAGCGGGAAGGATTCAGGGGCAGAACCGTTGTTAGCCGTTGGTCGATAGTCGTTTGACCATGCGCGAACTGCCCGCTGGCAAAGGCTGTTATGCTTCGCCTAGCAGTTCGCGGCCGTCCTCAGTCAGGAGGTCGGACCATTGGGCCATCAAGAACCCGATTTTCAATGGCCCGATGACCCGATGATCAGATGGCCCGATCTGCCTACGTCAGGTCCAACATTAGAACCTAGCCTATGCCTTATCGCGTCGTTTCCTTCACCATGGCGCAAGTGCGGCAAGGAGCGCTCGGATTCCAACGCGAGCTAGGCGCCATCCTGCGCGAACATCCCGAGATCAAAGTGTATTCGGTGAGCCCATTCGACCTCGATGAACGCCGCCGAGCCAAGGATCGCTTCGGCGGAGACATCGTCTACTTTTTCAACGAAGCGGCCTGTCAGGAATGCGAGCGACTGGGCCTCAGCCTGCGATTCGTGGGTGAAATCTCCGAGGACGAACTGCCGCGCCGGCGAACCCTGGTTGTCGGATTGCCCGAGCGGAAGGGCGGTATCGCGTAATCGGGAGATCGGGCCGTCGAAAGATCTGTTCGATTTTTGATCTCCCGATGACCCAATGACCAGATGACCCGATGACCAGATCGCCCGATCTTTCAGTCCTTCTTGTGTTTCTTGTGCGAACTGTCGGACTTGGGCTTGTCGTCTTTCTTGGCGTCTTTTGAGACCTTCGTGTCTTTGGAGTCCTTCGCTTCCTTAAGCTCTGCAGAACTGCTCTCGCCTTCCGAAGAAGAGGCGGACGACGCGGAACCGGCCCCTTTCTTCGCGTAGTCGTTCACATACCACCCCGAGCCTTTGAACCGCACGGCTGGAGCCGAGATCACTTGCTCGATAACGCCTCCGCATTCGGGGCACTTGCGCAGCTGCTTATCGGAGAACTTACGGATTTGTTCAAAGCGATGTCCGCACTTCGTGCACAGGTATTCGTAGTTGGGCATGGGTGAGGTGATTTTAGAGGCCGAGATTCATCGGCGTCAATTTCGTCGATACACTATTTCGCCAATACACGAGGTGTCCGAACTTCGTCAGGCAAGAAGGACGTAAGAGCGTTTGGATGTAAAATGCGAGGCGGTTCGTTAGACGACGAGGATTCGCAATGAAAATAAAATCTATCGTGGTGCTGGTCGCTGCTGTAGCGCTTGTGCTGTCGATTAAGACTTCGCGACCCGCGCAGGCTGCTCCCGGCGCGGCTGAGACCAGCGCCGAGGTGGGCAAGATCAGGCTGCTGGAAGTGGCGATGATGACTGCGGCGGAGGAAAAGGGCGCGGACGGCTACCTGTCTTTTTACGCGGATGATGCGGTGGAACTTCCCGCCGGCGCACCGCTGTTGCAAGGGAAGGAGAATATCCGCAAGACGATGGATTTCCTTAACGACAAAGACAATCGCCTGACGTGGACGGCTATGCATGTGGATGTGGCAGCGTCGGGCGATCTTGCATACTCCTACGGCGTCTACGAGTTTCGTTCGAAGGGCAAAGATGGCAAGCCTGCGGTCGAGAATGGCAAGTACACGACTGTCTGGAAGAAGCAGAGCGATGGACGGTGGAAAGTCGTCCTCGACATGGGCAATGCTAGCCCTAAGCTGGAAGGGCGGGGATTGCGGTAATCCGTTCCAATCGGCCTTCTATCGTTCTCTCGTGGCTTTCGTGACTACAGTTCACCGTTTCAACAAATCCACCGGCTCGCGCACATCGTGCACCCGGAAATGTTTTCCCAGCGCCGGATATTTCGCAGCGACGGCCTCGTACATGGCATAGGCCACGTTGCGATAGGATGCGTGTCCAGCGGGCGTGGTGCGTAGCTCGGAGATGTAAACGGCCTCGGCGAAGTCCATCTTAAACAGCGTGCGCTTGCGGAAAGCGAACGGAATCGCGTACTGCGCGTTCTGCTGGGCCTCTTCGCCTCCGATCGCGGAAAGCTTTCCCACAGCGGCTTCGGCGCGCTTCATCGCAGCTTCGTAATCGGAGCGGATTCCGGCAGCTTCGACTTCGGGCGGCGTGTCAAAGCCGTGAACGGTCGTGAAATCCTGCATGATCTGGACGCAGCGGCGATGGCGGTGCATGTCGCGGAAGCCGCCGATGTCCATGAGGATGTCGAAGCGAAACTGCTGGCCCGCGGAGAAAGGGCGCAGCAGCTCGTCGTGCGGGCCGCGATGGCGCAGACCGAGGTCGATGATCTCGCGGCGGCGCGCCTCGCCCCCCGCTTCGACCGCCCGGCAAAGCTGCCGGTAGGAATAATGACAGTGGCCGTAAAGGAGCGTCGTGGCAAGTTCGATCTCAAACGGATCATTTTCAAGCAGATCAACGTCAAGCAGATCAACGTCCAGCAGATCAACCAGCGGCGCGGGTTCGATAGCAGCCCCGCACATCAGTTCAGCGGCGGCCTGCTGGAGTTCGCGGCGAGTCTCAATTTCGTAGAGATTCGGATCGGCGTACTTGACCAGCGTGGGCGCGACCCGCACCTCGTGCAGGAGTTCGCGTTCGGCGCGCTCGGCGATTTCGGGCGACACAGCGCGAATCTCGGCCACCAGCGCTCGCAGCGACTCCTCGTTCGCGTTATAGGCGGGAGAAACCGCGGCCTGTTTCAGCCGCGCTCCCAGGTCGCGGACTTCTTTATGCGGCTGCGAGAGCATATGCGCGATCTGGTTCTCCAGCGTGCGGGCGTTGACGATCTCCCCGATCGAAGTGTTAGTGGCAAGCGGCAACAGATAGCGTGAGATGTCGAAGGCGCGGGCGCGCAGCGTGCGCTCGTATGCCTCCGGCTTCATTTCAGCAGGACGCGGCGTGATGCTGGCGAGGTATTCGAACGTCCGCTGCGAAACTTTTTCGTAGGTCGTGAACAAGCACTCGATGGTTTCGCGATAAAGAGTCGTTGCGGAGGCATCGCCCTGAAACTGGGGCGTGAAATACCCGCTCTTTCTGAAGTCCTGGTAGCGAGTGGAGCGTTCCTGGCCATCCCAGCGCTGCTCGTCGGCTACAACGATAGCGGCGAGGATGGAGAGGCGCTCGATGGCGAGTGCAATGTGAGCGAGATCGGCGATCGAGCGGTGCCCGTACTGGAAGTAAAACGTGTTGAGAAATTTCTCCGCCTTCTGCAGCGTAATTTCCTTCAGCGACTCCTTCATCGAGAGGGAGGAGCGCGAATACTTGGCCATGGCATAGGCCTGGATCTCGGGCTCAACCCCGTAAACCGCGAATATCTCGACGGAAGTTTCGGGGGCGGAGGTGGAAGCGGGATGCAAAGCCGTGGGATCGCTTGAAATTACTTCAGACATGGGAGTGCAGGAATCTTAATCGTCCGAGTGTGCCGGGCGCAATCCACTGCAAAATGGACGCGCGTTCTGGATGGAGTTACTGCGGTGAACCATCGCCTGCGGCCCGCACGACCGCGGGCTTGAGGACGGCCACTGGGGGTGGCGGCGCTGTCTTCTTCTCGGCTGCAGTCGCGGCGGGGGGCGTAGCTGGCGTCTGGGCCCCAGTCTGGGTAAGAGCCCCGGCCAAGGTGTGCCCGAGGACGACGATATCGACACGGCGGTTCATGCCGCGGCCCTCGGTGGTGCGATTGGATGCCACCGGATGATATTCGGCGTATCCGGCAGCGCTGAGACGATCGGGAGCGAACCCTTCCCGGACAATAAGAAGCCGCACAATTTCGGTTGCCCGCGCCGTGGAAAGCTCCCAGTTCGAGGGAAATTGCAGGTTGTGAATGGGCGCGTTATCGGTGTGACCCTCGATCTGCAAACGATAATCGCGCTGGCGGAGGATTCCGGCGATGCGGTCAACGGCAGCCTGCGAAGCCGACTTCATCTCGGCCGATCCACTCTCGAAAAATCCCACCTCGCGCAAACTGATCACCAGGCCGTCAGGCTCGCGGCGCATGGCGATTTCCTTACGTGCGATCTCCGATCCGAGCGCGGTTGCCAGTTCGGCCTGCAGCTCAGCCAGATCGCCGTTCTCTACGCCGGTGCCGAGCGCGCCATCGGGACGAGACGCGATCCGGCCCAGGCTCGCCGTGCGCTGCGTGTTTTCGATGGCTTGCGCGGTGCTGAAGGGCATGGGCGTGGCGAGATCGATCGGCACCTCTGTGGTGGAAGCCTCAAAGACTCCCATCTCTTGAAACGCGACCTGAATGGCCAAAGCCAGCATTCCAACTTTTCTTTTGTCGACTTGCGACGACGCGTAGAGCACGACAAAGAAGGCGAACATGAGCGTGATGAAGTCGGCATAGGAAACCAGCCAGCGGTCGTGATTGACGTGACTGGAGCGTCGTTTGCGCCGTCTCATGCGTTGGACTCCTCAGCGACAGCGGCGGGTTCGTGAGCCTTCGTGAGGAACCCCAGCAGCTTCTCTTCCAGTATGTGTGGGTTCATCCCTTCCAGGATGGACACCACGCCCTCGAGCGTCATTTCGCGGATGATCTGCTCGTCGCGAATGCGAATTTTTAGTTTTCCAGCCGCGGGCAGCAAGATGAGGTTGGCCGCGCCCACTCCATACAGGGTGGCCACGAAGGCAACGGCAATCCCTTTCCCGACTTCGTCGATTTTGTCCAGGTGCTGCATCACCTGGATCAAACCGAGCACGGCCCCGATGATGCCGATGGTCGGAGAAAACCCGCCCGCGGATTCGAAGAACTGCGGAATTTTTTCTTCTTGTTCTTCTTTGTTATCCAGTTCGAGCTCCATGATCTTGCGGAGTTCCTCCGGATCGGTCCCGTCCACCGCCAGCATAAGAGCGCGGCGCAGGAAAGGTTCGTGGATGCTGGCGAGTTCCTTATCGAGTGAGATGATGCCTTCCCGCCGCGCCTGGTTGGCGTACTTGACCAGGAGCTCGATCGTCGATTGCGCACTCTGCGCCGGCTCAACGAATACCTGCGCCAGTCGCCGGAACGCGCGCAGCGCCACCGCCAAGGGATACTGAATCAGGATCGCGCCCAGCGTGCCTCCGAAAACAATCATGGCTGCGGTGGGTTGGAGCACTTGCCCGAGATTTCCGCCCTCCAGCTTCAAGCCGAGCAGGATGCCGCCGATCGCCAGCACCAGCCCGACAAGGGTTGCTTTATCCACCTGGACTCCTATTCCTCTTCCTCATTGGCCGGTTGGCGTTTGCCCTCGCCCTTGCCATCGAGGACGACGACGGGCGGAAGCGCGGATGTGTTGTCCGCCCAGAGCCTGACCCCCTGCAGCACCGAGCGGCGGAACTGCACCACCCGTTCGAGGACATCCTGGGCGCTTTCGCGCACCACAATTTTTTCGCCGCTCACCAGCGTGATGACGGTATCGGGCGCCTGCTCGACGAACTTGATCAAGTCGGAATTGACCACCAGCGGGTGATTGTTGAGGCGGGTGAGCTGAATCATTGGTTTGGCTCCTGAGGTTCGACAACTGGACGGAAGAAGGCCCGCCGCTAAATAGGGCTTCATTAATGAAGATCGGCAGAAAGGTTGATGACGGGGAGAAACGACCGGAAAAGAGCCGGATTACCTAAGGATTATGCCGGACGGCACTTGTGGAAATAAAGCCCAGACGGGCCAAGCCGATGGTCCACAGTGAGAAGCAATTGGGTTCCGCAGGACAAACGGAACGAGCTCCGGGAAGGTTTCGGGGACGGATCCCAGAATCGGAACCAAAAAGGAGCAATTCAATGGCACTTACCATCTTAAACAATATTGCTGCTATTGCTGCGGAAAACCAGCTGAACATCACCAGCAGCAGCCTCGATTCAACCCTGGAGCAGTTGTCTTCAGGATCACGCATCAATAGCGGCGCTGACGATCCGGCTGGTCTGGCCATCGCCAACGGCCTCGAAGCGAACATCGCGGCGCTAACGCAATCGTCCAGCAACGCTACCGACGGCGTCGGCGAACTGCAGGTTGCAGACGGCGCACTCTCTCAGGTCACCACCCTGCTCAACCGCGCCGTTACGCTGGCCACCGAATCCGCCACCGACACTGTATCCAATACGCAGCGTGTCGCGCTGGATTCCGAATATCAATCCATCAAGGCTGAAATTGACAGCATCGGTTCCACCACCAATTACAACGGCGGGCAGGTTTTCACCAACAACACTCTTAATGTGTTCTTGAGTGATGGCAGCGTTTCCGGCAGCAGCACCATCGGTGTCGCCACCGGCCTGCTGTCCTCCACCGACCTGGGCGTAGGGGGCACGCAAGCCACCGCTACCCTGACCCAGCAAGGGGAAGTCAATGCCGCCGCCGCTACCGCCAACCTGGCCGGGGGCCAGTTCACCGCCGGCACCGCGACCAGCGTATTCACCGCGGGCACGGTTGTGGGATCGACTCAGGCCACAGGCACCGTGACCACAAACGGCAACACACCGAACGTCGGCGACCAAGTGACAGTGGGCGGCACAACCTACACATTCGAGACTACACTTGCTGCGAACAATCAGGTTCAAATCGGTGGGTCGGGTGCGACGGCCCTGGCCAATCTTGTCGCGGCGGTCAACCTCTCCGCGGGCTCCCTCACTGCGGCCGGCGGCGCCTATTGGGAATCTGCTATCAATGCTACCGCCTCCGGGTCGGCGGCAGGCAACATTGCCACCTTCACGTCAAGGGCGAATGGCGCAGTTGCTGTTCCCCTTGCAGTCACCACCAACGTCGGGGCCTCGCTTACGGCCAGCGGTTCGGGATCCTTAACTGGCGGCACCACTGGCAGCACGGTGTCCATTGGCGGCACAACCTACCAATTCGTGACTGCCCTGGATAGCGTCGTAGCCGCCAATGCCGCGACCAATGCTGGTATCGCGGATCAGGTTTTGGTAGGGAATTCAACCGCACAGTCGCTTACGAATCTTGCGGAAGCGGTCAACCACACACAAGGTGGAGATGAAGGAGTGGGAGGCCAATACGGAGCCAACACGGCGCAAAACACTCTGGTCAGTGCAGGGACACCTGCGGCAGGGGTGCTTACCTTCACGGCACTCGCGGCGGGCGCCACGCTCAACGGTACCACTCCGACGGTATCCTCCGCGGGCGTCGGCACTTTCTCTACCTTCGCTGGCGGCGGCAACCCGAGCACGGTGACGCTGGGCGCCACAACCTACACGTTCGTTAGTGCGGTGAACAATGCTAACGCCTACGACCAAGTGCTAATCGGCACAAGCCAATTGGCCACCCTGGCCAATCTGGCGAACGCCGTCAACAATGCCAACACGGATACTGCCGGAAGTGGTGGCGTCGGCGTTGGTTATTACTCACAAGGAGCTGCCAACACTTCGGCCACGGCAGGAACGGCAGCGGCATCGGGCCTCACTTTCACGGCCATCGCTACTGGTGTCACGGGCAACAACATCGTTTTGACGAACACTGCTGGCGCTACCGGCTTTTTCAGTGGAGGCGCCGCTCAAATTAACGCTGGCGGCAACGTTGTGGCAGGCGATGCCGTGAATGTCGGCGGCCAAACCTACAACTTCGTAACTGCGCTCAGCACCACCCCCACAGCCAATCAGATTGTAGTGGGGACTAGCGAAGCTGCGACTTTTGCCAACCTGGCGAATGCCGTCAACGGTGCGCCTACTGGCGCTGGCACTACCTACTCCAGTAACACCGTCGCCAACGCCTCCGTCACGGCGGCGACCACCGCTACGCCACTCTCGGTCGTCTTCACGGCTACCCAGGGCGGAACCGCGGGCAACGCTCTGGTTGCCACCGCAACCCCAGAGGGAACGGTGCCGGACCTCTCGTTTGGCACAGGTACCACGGCTGGGTTCACCGGAGGCGGCAAAGTGCCGAGCGATCTGCTGACCAGTGCCGACGCTCAGTCCGCCTTGACGCTCATCGATAGCGCTGTCGCCCAGGTTGCCGCACTTCGCGGCAATATTGGTGGCACCGTCAACCGCTTGCAAAGCGCTTCCAACGTCATCAACAACCAGGTGCAGAACCTGACGGCGGCGGAAAACAACGTTACGGCAGCCGACATTCCGACCGCCGTTGCCAACCTGACGCAGTACTCGATTCTGGAGCAGACCGGTATCTCCGCTCTCGCCCAGGCCAACCAGCAACAGCAGCTTGTTCTGAAACTCTTGACGTAAGCCCTGGTTTCGACAAACTTAAGGAGGCGGGTAACCGCCTCCTTTTCTTATGAATTGTCATCCTGAGCGAAGCGAAGGACCTCTGCATTCTGCTGCCGCTAATGAAATGCATAGGTCCTTCGTTTCGTTCAGATGACAGGCCTTGGAGGGATGATAAACGCCGGTTATCAGCCGCTGCGGTCATGATGCTGCCCGTTTCGGGAGCTCTGCCAAAACAAGAAAATACCGTTGCGAAAAATGTCTCCTCCACCTTCAAATCGCCGCAGGATGTTGTCGAAGTGCACAGAATCCTGAGGCTAAGAACTAAATAACCATTCGGTGAAGGGAGAAAAAACTCATGGGGATCAGCTTTAACGCCGCGAATCTGTTGAATGGTAACGGCATCGATGTGAATTCGGTCGTGTCCCAGATCCAGGCCAGCCAGAGCGGGCAACTGACGGTCTGGCAGGGAGATGTAACCACGCTGCAAACGCAAGCCACCGCCCTCACCCAAATCAATACCGATTTGTCCAATTTGGCGGCCGCCGCCTCTGGACTTACAGGTGCGAACGGAGCGCTGACGGCGGTTACGGCCACCTCGTCGGAGTCGGCAATCGTAAACGCCACGGCCCAGTCTGGAGCCACGGCGGCCAACTACACCGTGGTGGTGACCGGCTTGGCATCCACCGGGACGCTCTACACCGATTCGGTCGCCAGCGCGACCACGTCGATTCTTCCCACCGGCCAGACCACCGGAAACCTCTCGTTTCAGATCGGAGGATCGGACGGCACGGGGGGCACAACGGCAGACATTGCCATCACGGCGGGCAGTAATGACACTCTTACCACCCTCGCCCAGTCGATCAATACGCAGAGCGCCTCCAACAAATGGGGCGTCACGGCGAGCGTGGTGACGGATGCCAACGGCGCGCATCTGGCCATCTATAGCCAGGCGACGGGAAGTGCGGGAGCGCTATCCCTGACCGCCGGTACCGGCAGTAACACCACGAATCTGACGTTTGAGACGCCGGTCGGCGGCACCAATGCCGACATTTCGATCAACGGCATCCCCTACGCCAGCACGACCAATACCGTGACCGGGGCGATCCCGGACGTGACCCTGAACCTGGTGAGCGCCGATGAGGACACGCCAGTGACCATAACCGTGGGCCCCGACACCACCTCCATTACCAACTCCATCGACAATTTTGTTACCGAATACAACACCGTCATCGGCGACATCAACACCCAGTTCGCCGTCAACGCCACCACCAACCAGCAAGGGCCGCTCGGCTCCGACACCGACTTGCGCGTCTTGCAATCCAGCCTGGCCACCGACATGACCTACGCGACCACCGACCCGACCTCGGTCAGCAGCGGCTTAACCAACCTGGGTGCGTTGGGCATCGTCATGAACAACGATGGAACCCTGACGGTAAACCAAACCGCCACCGCTACCGGACCGGGGTTGTCCGATGTGCTCGCCAGCAACCTCAGCGGGGTGCAGAATTTCTTCACCAATACCAACTCGACCGGGTTCGCCGACAACCTCAACTCCAACCTCACCAATCTGACGGACCCGGCGAACGGGATTCTGAATCAGGATCTTGCCTCGAACTCGAGCCAGCAGACCTCCCTTACGACCGAAATCACCAACTTTCAGACCCAGTTGGCAGCCCAAAAAGTGCAGTTGGATCAGGTGTTCGATACCGTCAACTCGTCGCTCGAGGAGTATCCCTTCCTGCTGGATGAAATCACCG
>CAVRNL010000037.1:0-16700 GCA_963722485.1 uncultured Acidobacteriaceae bacterium | reverse complement strand
ATAACTCCATCGGAGTGTTCGCGGTCTTCTCCGGTGCGGTATCCATCACGATCGAATGGCGTGAAGTTGCAGAACCTACGTAGCGGTCTTTGTCCGTCCAATTGACTGCAGCTTCAATCATCGTGTCCTTTCGTTGTCCCACTGATCGCTATTCGTCGTTCGCTGTTCGCGGTGCCCGGTATGGCGATCGGCAAACAGCGAACAGCGGTCGCTTCCTATCGCCGGTTATCCGTCATCGGCTCGGGATGAATCAACACCCGGAACAGTTCCGGGGCGTCGTGTTTGAAGCGGATTTCGAGCGATGTCTGCACGTCGTGCACTCGCGAAAGCGGCATATCGTCGGGCAGCGTGCAGTGGCAGGAAACATAGAGCCGCGCGCGCACCTTCTTAAACTGGAATTCGTGCACGTCCATTACCTCGGGAAACTCCTTCACAATATCCTTGAGCCGCTGTTCCAATTCGGGCTCGCGAACGATCTGCTCTCCCCGCTCAATCGTTGCTGGCTCGCTCTCAATATGCGTCAGGATGGTGGCAATTTCCGGGACCTCGGCGCGCATCTCGGTTTCGAGGCGCGTCACCTCATCGTGCGCCTGCTTCATGGTGAGCTGCTCGTCGAGCTCCAGATGCTGTTCCACGTGCAACTGCCCGTTCAGGTCCTGCACGCTGATGTCGTGCACATTGAAATTGTGCCGGGTAGCAACGGCTCGAATGCGGTCAAAGATATTTTCCGTCCGCCGCGCTCGCGGAACCGTGTGCACCATCACGTCGGCGTCGGGCAAAATCTCGCGCACGCGCGACCTCACGGCATCGGATACCTGCTCGGAGCGCTGGAATGTGAAGTTGCGCTCCAGCCCGACCGAAACGTCCGCGAAATAGCGGTTCCCAGCTTTCCGGAAGCGGACCCGCTCCACTTCCAGCACGCCATTGACGGTCCTGATCCGATCGAGGATCTGGCTGCGCACGCCGACCGGCGCCGCATCGAGCAGCGCATCCACCGTTCTGCGCGACAACCGCCAACCCACGGAAACCACCACGCCGGCCACGAATAACGCGGCAATCGGATCGGCCTGGCGCAGCCAACGCACCTGATAGGTGCGCCCCATCCAAACCAACGCGAGGCCCACGATCACTACTCCGCTTGACCAGATGTCGGTCGAAAAGTGCAGCGCGTCCGCTTCTAGTGCCTGACTGTCATACTTCTTGGCAATGCGACCAAGGGCGCGGGAACGCCAGGCGTCGACTGCCATCGACAACGCCATGACCAGGCACGCGGCCACGCTCGGCTCAATTTCCACGCTGTGAAAAAACAGCCGGCTTATCGATTCGTAGACGATCCAGACGCACGTTACCAGCAGCAGGCCGGTTTCAATGAAGGCAGAAAAATTCTCGAACTTGCCGTGTCCATACTGGTGATCGGCGTCCGCCGGCTTGTCGGAAACACGCACCGAAAAAAATGTCACCACCGCCGCGATCAGATCCAATCCGGAGTGCGCCGCTTCCGACAGAATTCCCAGGGAGCCGGTCGCGATCCCCACGACGATTTTCAGGATGGTGATTACCAGAGCCGCCAACACTGAGTTTCCGGCAACGGCTCGTTTTTCCCGGCGCATCGACCCGGAACTGAAGGTGGCTTGAATTTCTGCCATAAACGTCATTATCGCTTTGGACGCGTCCGCCGCCAACCCGTCGTCGCCCTTGCCAGGTTCCCAGCCGGACATGCTACGATGAGATTCGTCGCAATTACTCCCTGGAGGATCCTGATTCATGCGTTTCTCGTGCCTCGTGTGTCTCCTGCTCGCCGGCTTGGCGTACGGACAGACTGCGCAACCGGCTACACCTGCCGCCGCCGGAGCAAAGGCGGAGCAAAGCGTTTCCGTCGTTCCCGATAAGGCGCCCGAAATTAAAGTCGGTCCCGATGATCCCGTGATCACGCTGAAAGGCTTCTGCACCGATTCCAGCCTGCAGGGCGACGCGTGCAAGACCGTGATCACACGCGCGCAATTTGAAAAGCTCGCCGAAGCGCTGCAGCCGAAAATGTCACCGGCAATCCGCCGCCGAGCAGCCAGCGTCTATTCGCAAATGTTGAGGATGTCCACAGCGGCGGAAAAACGCGGCCTCGACAAAGGCCCGTCGTTCGAGGCAAAGATGAACTTCGCGCGCATGCAAATCCTCTCCCAGGAACTGAGCCGGACTCTGCAGGAGGATTCCGGCAAGGTTAGCGACGCCGACATCGAGGACTATTACAAGAAGAACGAAACCTCGTACGAGCAAGCCAGCTTGGCGCGGATTTTTATTCCCCGCACAAAGCAACCTGCATCTCCAGCCGTCAAGTCCGCAGCCAAGGCGACGGAAAAGGACGATGACGCAGAGGAAGAGAAAAAAGCTGGCGAAGCGGAGACGAAGAAGGCTGAGGCCGATGCGCAACGAAAGGCTGGCGAAGCAGCGATGACGAAAGTCGCCGACGATCTTCGCGCCCGCGCCGTTAAGGGTGAAGACCCCGAAACTCTGCAAAAAGAGGCTTTCGTTGCCGCCGGACTCCCGGGCAATCCACAAACCACCAAGATGGAAAAAGTGCGCCGCAGCACGCTGCCTGCGAACCATCGTGCGGTTATGGATCTGAAGCCGGGCGAAGTATCCGAAGTGATTTCCGATCCCAACGGCGGCCACTACATCTACAAGCTGATCAGTAAGGAGACCCTATCTCTAGAAACCGTGAAGCCGGAGATTCGCAACCTAATCTCCAGCCAACGTTATCGCGACAGCATGCAGGGATTTCAGGGCAATGTCGACCTGAACGAAGCCTACTTCGGTCCCAGCACCGCAAGACCTGCCATGCCGCCACGCCCCATGGGAGCAAAGCCGTCTGACCAACCGGCCGAAGACCCCGACTAAATGGATACGGCAAAGCCAACCATTGTTGTTACAGGCGTTTCGGGCAATCTTGGGCAGCGGTTCCTGCCGCTGCTCTCGGATTACACGGTAGTGGGCATCGACATCAAGCCCCCAACTCATTCTTCGGTTGGCCGCTTTGTAGCGCTTGATCTGGGAAGAGAAGAATCTACTCGCGAATTGCTGTTGCTGCTGCGCGAGGTGCAGCCGGTATCTTTCGTGCACATGGCGTTTGTGATCGATCCGCAGCGCTCGGGGGTGGTGGATGTCGACCGCATGTGGCGGATCAACGTGGCCGGCACAGCCCGTGTGATGGAAGCCATTGCCGAAGCCAACCGGACGGCCGCAACCACCATCCGGCAGTTTATTTTTCCCAGCAGCGTGTCGGCGTATGGCTCCGACCTGCCCGTGCCGGTCACGGAAGACGCGCCACTTGAGGCGCACACGTTGCCGTACGCGATCCACAAGAAAGAAAGCGATCTGGTGGTGCAGCAACGCGCGCCTTCCCTGCGCGGGTGCGGCGTCTTCATTCTGCGACCCCACATTTTTGCGGGAGCGACCGTCGAAAATTACCTAATGGGAGCGTTCCGCGGAACGCCCAATGGGAAGGGGGCGCGCGCCGCCCGCATGCGCCAGGAGGAGAAACGCCTGCCCTGCATGATGCCCTACGGCCAAAAGTATCTCGATAACAAAATCCAATTCGTGCACGTCGACGACATGGCCCGGTTGCTCGCGTGGATACTGAAGCGGGAACCGGAAGCACAGCGGCTGAACATCCTGAACGTTGCCGGACGCGGCGATGCTCTGACCTTCGGGCAGTGTATTGAACTGGCGCAGGCTAAACTGCTGAGAGTCCCTGGACAGTGGTCGATGCGCCGCGTGCTGCAGTTCTTGTGGGATTGGAACATCTCGGCGATCCCGCCGGACGCGGTGCCCTATATGACCGGGCAGTACACCATGAACACCGACCGGCTGAAGAAGTTTCTTGGCGGCGACTACGAGCGGGTGATTGCGAAAACGAATTTGGAGGCGTTCACGGATTCGTTCCAAAGAAACTTCACCGTAGAGACGCAGAGTGCGCCGAGAATCTTCGAGAAAACAATCTGAATTCCCTTGCGTCTCGGCGGTTAAACGCTCTTCACTCCCCGGTATAGTCCCGCCACGCCAAACGTGTACGGAGTCCAGAAAGCCTTGTGAAACCCCGCTTGCCGCATGCGGCCGAGCATTTCATCCGGTGCCGGAAAGCGCTCGACCGACGCTGGAAGATACGCGTATGGGCCTCGCACACCCGAAAGCACCGTCCCGATCGCTGGCAGAACTTTCTTGAAGTAGATGCGGTAGGCGTGTCCGAGCAAACCGCCGGGCTCTCCGAAGTCGAGGATGCCACATTCTCCGCCGGGACGGAGCACGCGGGCAATTTCACGCAAGCCCGCATCATAGTCGGCCAGGTTTCGAAAACCGAATGCCGAGGTCACCAGGTCGAAATATCCATCGGGAAACGGCAGGCGAAGCGCGTCGGCTTCGACCCAGCGGAGCGTCGCGCAGCTTCCCTTCTCTTTCTCCGTCGCCTTCGCTGCGGCGCGTTGCAGCATGGCGCGAGAAAAGTCCGCGCCTAAAATCTGCTGCGTTGGCGACCCAGCGCGGCGGCGTAATGCGAAAGTCATGTCTCCGGTGCCGCAACAAAGATCTAGTACACGAGCATCGGGACGTTTCAAAATCGCATCGAACTTGCGGGCGGTGCGCCACCACCATAGCCGGTCGATGTTGAACGAAAGAACGTGATTCAGCAGGTCGTAGCGCGGCGCAATCGAGGTGAACATTTCCCGAACGGCTTGTGCCGCCGAGTCGCGGTCTTGCGCTCCAACGGGAGCCGCGCCCACGATTCGCTGATTTGTTTCTTGATTCATCGCGAGATCATCTTGTGGTTGGGGCCATCAATTCCGCGCGAGGTTACGAATCTCGTCGACTGCTGAGCGGACGACCGTTTCCGGCACATCGCTGGTGATCTCGACCTTGCCGATCTCCCGCGGCAGAACAAAGTGCACTACGCCCCGCCTGGTCTTCTTGTCGGAACGCAACCGTTTCACGATGCTCTCGGTCCGCCACGTCATGCGGGGCAGTTTGCCAAAGCCGAGAACCGAGTTCGTAATGCGTCCCGCCGTCACGCTGTCAAGTTTGCCGGTGGAGAGAGCGATGTGCGTGGCCGCAATCATGCCCCACGCCACGGCCTCTCCGTGGAGCAACTGCGTGTAGCCGGTCTCGGCCTCCAGCGCGTGTCCGATGGTGTGGCCAAAGTTGAGCACTTGCCGCACACCACCTTCGCGTTCGTCTGCACTGACCACCGATGCCTTCAGGCGCACCGAATCGGCAATCACTTTCTCAACCACCATCGGGTCGCGATCCAGAATCTCGCGGCGGCGGTCCTCAAACAACCGGAACAGTCCCGGATCTCCGATAATGCCGCACTTCAGCGACTCGTACAGGCCGGCACGGTATTGGCGCGCAGGGAGCGTCTCGAGGACGGACGGGTCGATCATCACCGCGCGCGGCTGGTGGAAAGTTCCTAGCAGATTCTTTCCCGACACAAGATTGACGCCCGTTTTGCCGCCGATGGCCGCGTCCACCTGCGCTAGCACGGTTGTCGGTACCTGGATGACATCCACGCCGCGCATATAGATCGAGGCCAGGAATCCGGTCACGTCGCCGACCACGCCGCCGCCCAGTGCGATCAGGGTTACGTCGCGATCGGCGCCCTGCTTGATGAGTTTCTCCGCCAGTGTCTCCAGTGTCGTGAGGCGTTTCGAGCGCTCGCCATTGGGCATTTCGAGAAGGACGGTTTCGATTCCCGAGGCGGACAGCGATTTCAGCAGGACTTTTGCCCAGTGACTTCGGACGGGCGGAACGGTGACCACAAACGCGCGGCGCTTTTCAAGAATCTCGCCGAGGCATTCTCCGGCACGGGCGAGCAGGCCACTTCCGATGAGCACTTCGTAGGAACGCGATGGCGTGACGACTGGAATGCGGATCATGAACATTCATCATAGCGCATGGGCGTCTGCGCGCACGCGGCCCAGTGGAACGGCTGCGAGCTTCGAGCTGCGGGCTGCGGGCAAGCATGAATCGTTTGTACAAAACTCGAAGCTCGCGGCTCGAAGTTCCGCTCACGGCGCTTTCTTCCGCCGATCCAGCAGCGAGGCGAGGATGGAGGCTCCCAAAACAAGAAGCACGATCGTCAGTGCCCACCCCGTGGGGATGTTTACATAATGCGACCCCAGCATTTTGAGCCCGATGAAAATCAGCACCACGGAGAGTCCGTAATGCAGGTAGTGAAACAAGTCCATCATGCCCGCCAAGGCAAAGTACATTGAGCGCAGGCCGAGGATGGCGAATACGTTCGAGGTGTAGACGATAAAGGCGTTCAACGTGATCGCGATTACCGCCGGGATCGAATCTACTGCAAAAAAAATATCGCTGGTCTCAACTACGAGCAGCACTACAAACAGCGGAGTCGCATAGAGTCGAGTCCTGGGCGCGAAGAATCGTCGGGTGAAGAACTGCCCACCCACATATTCCTCGGTCACCGGGAAAATTCGGCGGAAGAGGCGCAGAACAGGGTTTTTCTCGGGATGGATTTCCGTCTCGCCCTGCCGCAGCAGCTTGATTCCGGAGTAAACGAGCAGAGCGCCGAAGGCGTAGGTAATCCAAGTGAAACGGCGGATCAGACCCACACCCGCCAAGATGAATGCACCGCGCATGAGCAGCGCGCCGAGAATTCCCCAGAACAGCACTTTGTGTTGGTATTGGCCGGGTACTTTGAAATAGCGGAAGATGACCAGAAACACAAATAAGTTGTCGACGCTGAGCGACAACTCGATTACGTAGCCGGTCACGAACTGGAGCGCTTGGGCCCGTCCATGCCAGAAGAACACGAGCACGGCAAACGCGGCCGCCAGCGCGATCCAGCCGGCGGACCAGGCCAGCGCTTCGCGAAAGCCGACGCGATGGGGTCGACGATTCAGCACGCCCAGGTCGAGCACCAGCAGTGCCAACACAAACAGGTTGAAGAGAACCCAGAAGACGAGCACAGGGAATCTTACGAGAATCAGGTGTCAGGTGTCAGGTCTCAGGAGAACCTTAGTCGGCGATGGGGTTTTCCTGAGACCTGCGACCTGATACCTGAAACCTGTTAAGCGGGCGTCAATCCGTACTTTTCTTGCAGGCGCCGCTCCATGGTGCGGAAGATCAGGCCGTCCACCATGTAGCCGAGAATAACGATCAAGATCATTACGGCCAAAACCTGGCTCATATCGCTCAGGTCGCGACCCATCATCAGCAATTGGCCTAATCCGAGACTGAGAAAAATCATTTCGGCTTGAATCAGCGAGCGCCACGCGAACGCCCAGCCTTGCTTCATCCCGTTCACAATGAACGGCAGGCTCGCCGGCAACAATACGGACCAGAAAAGCCGGAAGCCGGTTGCTCCCAGGTTGCGCCCGGCCATGCCGTAGATTTTTGGCATCTGCTTGCGGCCGTCCTCCATGGCGATGGTCACCGAGAGCAGCGAGCCCATCAGCACGACAAAGAGGATGGCTTTTTCCGTCAGGCCAAACCAAAGAACAGCGAGCGGAATCCAGCAGATGCTGGGCAGAGATTGCAAGCTCACCAGCAAACCGCCCAGCGTGTCTTCCAAGAACTTGTTGCTCGATACGGCTAGGCCCAGGATCATGCCAAGCACGACCGACAAGCTGTAGCCGATGAGCATGCGCTTCATGGTGACGGCGATGCCAATCCAGAAGCTGTGGTCGGCAAAGCCGTCCCACAAAGCGTGCCCGACTCCCCAAGGCGGAGGAAAAAGATACGGTGGCCAAATACGCAGCTTCGCGAGGAGGGCCCAGACGCCGAGAAGCGCGGAGTAGAAGATTATCTGTTTAGCCAACTTTTTCATCAGCGTACTCCGCTTCCAGGGACCTGTTAATTTCACTGCGCAGGCAAGCCATAATGTCTCCCGCCGTACGCGCCACATCGGCCTGTTCCATATGACGTGGCCGCGGCAGGTTCACCAAAAATTCCTGCTTCACGCGCCCCGGGCGAAATGTCATCAGCAGCACGCGGTCTCCCAGCCTTACCGCCTCGCGCACATTGTGGGTAACGAAAATAATGGTGCGCCCGGTTTCGGCCCACAGGCGCTCCAACTCGTCGTGCAGCAGATCGCGAGTCTGGGCGTCGAGCGCGGCGAAGGGCTCGTCCATCAGTAGGACGTCGGGCTCAGTGGCCAAGGCTCGCGCTAACGCGACGCGTTGCCTCATGCCGCCGGAGAGCTGATGGATGTAGCTGTCCTTGAACTTCGAAAGATGAACCAGCCGCAAATAATACTGCGCCCTCTCTTCGCGCTCGGCTTTAGGGACGTTCTTCATCTTCATGCCGAACTCGATGTTGCCGCCGACCGTGAGCCAGGGAAACAGGCCGAGTTCCTGAAAGATCAGGATGCGATCGGTACCTGGGCCACTCACCGGCGAGCCATCCACCAGAACCTTGCCCGAGGTCTGGGGATTCAAACCCGCAATCAGGTGCAACAGCGTGGACTTGCCGCATCCCGAAGGACCGACGATGCAAAGAAACTCTCCCGGCTTCACTTCCAGGCTGATATTGTCGAGCGCCAGCAGACGCTCCCCCGAAGTCGTCTTGTAACTGAGCGAGATGGCATCCAGCGCGACCTTCGGAACAACCACCTCTGCGACCGGGCGCGACGGAAACGCAGTTACCGAGGAAGCTGGTTTCCCGTGAAACACATTCGCGCGCACTGCCGTGCGAGAACCAGTTGGGACTGCCACGGGATACGCTTTTTGAGGACTCGTGCTCATTGGATTGCCTTCTTCCCTTTTTCCGCTAAGACCTGGTTCAAGAGCGACAGATCGTACAGACTCGACAGATCGGGCATCTGGCGCCCAAGGAAACCAGCGTCAAATGCGGACTTCGCGGCATTCATCAGCGACCCGCGCAGCGGGTCATACGTCGCTGTCATACGCCCGAATGCTTCATCCAGCACCGCATCCGGCAGCGCTTTTCCCGTCTCTTTCGCGATCTGCTGGTTGAGAATTCTCTTTGCGTCGGGCAAATGTCCGTTGATCCAGTCGGTCAATTCCACGTGCGCCCTGATCCAGTTCTTCACCAGATCGGGGTGTTCCTTCAGAAACTGCGTGCGGACAATCAGATGAGCGGCAATGAACTGGCCGTTCGGCCAGAGAGTGCGCTCGTCCAGGAATAAGCGGCCATTCCCTTCCTTGATCAGCCGCGTTGCCCAGGGCTCGGGTGCCCATGCGCCATCCAACTCTTTCTTCAGAAACAGCGTCAGCTGGTCGGGATTCGCCAGCGGAATTACCTGCACATCTCCGCCCTTGTCGGTGGTTTTCATGCCGTGCGCCTTCAACCACGCGCGCAGCGCCACGTCCTGCGTGTTGCCCATCTGCGGGGAAGCAACCTTCTTGCCGTGAAAATCCTCGGGCTTCTGAATACCGGAATCGTTGCGCACCACCAGCGAGGCTCCGCCACTGGTCGCACCTGCCACAATCCGCAGCGCCTCTCCATTGGAGCGAACGTAGCCGGAAATGGCCGGGTTCGGGCCGATATACGTCATGTCAATCGCGCCGGCAAATAAGGCTTCAATCGCCGAGGGGCCAGCATTGAAACTTTTCCACTCGATCTTGACTTGGGGCCCCATCGCCTTCTCGAACCACCCGTTGTTCTTGCCCACCATCGCCTGAGGATGCGTGATATTGGGAAATGCGCCCACGCGCAGGACAGTCTGGGCCCCGGCCAATGCGCCGAGCAAGAAAAACGAACAGACGGAAGCGACGAGACTCCGCTTAGTCATTGCCCACGCCTCGCGCCACCATCGGCAGAACACTGGGCTCGGCTTTCTTCTTCTTGCCGATCTTCTTGTTCCCGATCTTCCGGTGGCTGACGTTTGGATGGGAGCCGGCAGGCTCGCGGCTGATCAGGTCGGCCAGCGTCGTATTCTCCAGAATCTTGGCGGCCGCGTCCCGCACTTCCAGAAACACTCTATACAGCGCACTGTGGTCCGCATCGCGATTGATCAGGACGCGTAATTGATCCGCATCGCCAAACGGCGCCAGTGGCCCGTCAATCAAACGGATGATTTCGCTCAACCGGATCTCCGATGGCGCCCGGCGCAAACGGTATCCGCCCTTGGCGCCGCGTACGCTCTCGACGAGGCGCGCGTTCTTCAGTTCCAACAGAATCAGCTCCAGAAATTTTTCCGGCAGATTCTCTTCGTAAGCGATGTCGCGAATACGGATCGCGCCCTGCGTGTAACGCCGGGTCAGCACTATCATCGCCTGCAATGCATACAGCCCTTTTTGGGAAATCTTCACAGCGCCTCTCCCCCGACTATCCCTATGTCACTGATAGGCATTATAGAAAAGGCAAGCGCAAGGCCAAAGCACTAAATCTCCCCGCCTGGGCCAGTCCTGTGATTTCAGTAAGTTACCGCTGGAAGAGTGACTCGATCCGGGCGCTCTTGTGCAAGGCTTTGCACTTTTGGGACGTGGGACTTGCCTTGACGGGCGCTGCTTTCAGGGTGGGAACGGGCTCAGCGCAAGCGCAAAATCTCGACCGTGATGTTGTCCGGGCCGCCGCGGTCCCGAGCCAGTTGGATCAGCTCGCGAGCCGCCTGTTCCGCGCTTTTGTTCTCCACCAAGTCAAGAATCTCGGGGTCGCGCACCTGCCCCCACAATCCATCGGTGCAGATCACCAGCACATCCTCGGGGCGCAGGGGCTCCGGGTACCCGGGCGAGTCCATGACTAGATCGGGGTTCGTGCCCAAAGCTGCGGTCAAAATGTTCCGTTGCGGATGATGCTCCGCCTCTTCCGGGCTGATCATCCCCGACTCCACCAGTCGCCCTACATAGGAGTGGTCGCGCGTTACCTTCGTAATCTGGCCGTCGCGGATCAGGTAGAGCCGCGTGTCGCCAACATGCACGTAATAGAGCGCGTCAGAGTCCGCATCCCGGTGCGCACCCCTGACGATCGCAGCGGCCGTGCAGGTCGTTCCCATGCCCCGCAATTCCGGATGAGCAAAGCTGTATTGCCGGATCTGCTGGTGGGCCGCCTGCAAGGCTTCGATTAGCGCTTGCTGCGGGTCGTCGCCGGCAAAGTCGCGATAGACCGCCAGTAGCGTTTCTACCGCCATCCGGCTCGCTTCCTGGCCGCCTTCGTAACCGCCCATGCCGTCCGCTACAACCGCCAGCCGCCCCTTGCGCAGGAATTGCCGGTCGTCTTCCGGCTCCCAATAACCAAACGAATCCTCGTTGTTTTGGCGCAGGCAGCCAATGTCGGACTGGGTCGAGAGTTCAATTCCGGTGCGAACCTTCATCCGGGCACGATTTCAATCGCGGGAGTGAAAAGCATAGGCAACGACCGGGTTCACGAGCAAGCTTAGAATTATAAGGGTTGCGAGCAGGACGCTCAAACAGATGGGTGCTAGAAATGACCGGCTTCGACACAGCGGATCTAAAAGGAGACGAGGACGGCAGCCAGGCAGCCGTCCCCGCGAGTCAAAGAATCAACGGCCATTACACTAAGACGTCGGCGCCGGACCACACTGCTCGGTGGGGTTGTTGGCGATGCCGCTCGGCCATGGGTAAACGGGGCTACCGGCCGACGACGCAACCGGAATATACACTGGCTGGGATGTAATTCCCTCAAACGCAACTGTTACCTCGTAATCGCCGGTATAGGCCCAAGCGGGACTTTTCGGGTCCGATGAGACATCCACCCACGTACACGTGGCGGGTTCCACTGCGGTGACCAAACCGGTGACGCTGATTTCAGCGGTCCCCTGGGTTGCGCTCTGTGGGCACGGGACACCATAGCACGGAGCAGGCAGCGGGTTGCCGAATGCATCCACGCCGTTGACCGGATCAACGATTATGGTAAAGGTAACCTCGTTCGTCAGATCCTTGGTCTTACCGCTGCTGTAGTTGCCGATCGCCTGTAACTGGATCGTGCCCCCGTTACCCTCTAAGCTGAAGAATCCAGACTGACCGGTGGGAGCCACTCCGTTGATCAAGCTAGCGCCAAGCGTGATGGACTGCAGGTGGTTGGTGGTTTGTAAGGCGTTGCAGCCCAGCATGCTGAAGACTAGCAGCGCGCAAGCCAACGCGGCAAAGAGAGTTTTACGTTTCACCGCTGAGTACCTCCAAAAGGAAATCTTCCGCATCGTCGCAGCATCCGTCATACGAGGCAAGGTAACCAAAGTCACTGCACTGCTCGGACATGTGCCTCTGTCCAATCGCGTAGGCTGGTCGGAGCGTACGTTGCAGAAGTGCGATGGCAGAAGTCAACGGTCATCTACAATCTCCTCATGCCCGAGCCAATGTCCGATCCACCAACGCCTCCGCCACCTTCAACCTCGCCCGAGCCGATTACCGAGTTTCACATTGGCGACGAATTCGGAACCGCCAAGCGCAATCTTCCGCCCGCTGGCATTGTCCTGATCTGCATCGCTGCGGTTGCAGTCATTGTCGGAATTTTCGCTTTCAAGGAACGACCGAAGCCGCAGGGAGCGGGTTCCATCAATTTCGTCGCTGTCGCCGAAGTGCCCGGCCAGAACATGATCCTGGCCGCCATCACTTTCACGCTGCGAAATACGACGGACAGACCGCTGTGGATTCACACGCTCAAAGCGCAGCTCACGACCGCCGACGGCACGACCTTCGGGGACAATGCTGCTTCAGCCGTGGATCTGGACCGCTATTACCACGGGTTCCCAGTACTAAAAGAGAGTTCCGAGCCGCCGCTTTCGCCCGAAACCAAGTTGCCAGCTGGAGTCGAACAGAGAGGAACGATCATTGTCGGTTTCAAGGTCACGAAAGAGGCCTTCGATCAGCGCAAATCTCTGACCGTCGCGATTCAACCCTATGACCAGGTGTTGCCCGTGGTGCTGAAATGATGCAATGGAGCGACGGGCGTCTCTCGCCCATCCAGTGTTTTGCGGCCGGGCGGGGACGCCCGGCTCTCCACCAACAACTCACGCCTCACTCATTCTCGAGTTGTTGACGCGCTTCGGCCAGAGCAGCCTTCTGCTCGCCACTCACCTTCGGAAACTTCAAATTCATGCGCTCCAACGCATCCACCACCGCCTCCGCTACCACTAACCGGGTGAACCACTTGTTATCCGCCGGCACGACGTACCAGGGCGCGTGCTCACTCGCGGTATGACGGATCATGTCCTCATACGCCTCCTGGTATGCGTCCCAGAATTGGCGTTCTTTCACATCGGAGGAAGAAAACTTCCAGTTCTTGTCGGGCGTGTCGAGCCGCCCCATGAATCGGCGCCTCTGCTCTTTCTTTGAAAGATGCAGAAAGACTTTAACTACCGCAATGCCGTTCCGCGCAAGGTAGCGCTCGAAGTTATTGATATCCTCAAAGCGCTGCTGCCAGATATGTTTCGTCACCAGCGGCTTCGGCAGTTTCTGGCTTTCCAGAATCTCGGGGTGGATGCGAACCACCAGCACCTCTTCGTAATACGAACGATTGAAGATGCCGATCCGGCCTCGCCCCGGCACGCACTTCATGCAGCGCCAGAGATAGCCATGGTGCAATTCTTCCGCCGACGGCGCCTTGAACGACGACACATCCACGCCCTGCGGATTGACACCCGACATGACATGCTTGATGGTTCCGTCTTTTCCGGCTGCGTCCATGGCTTGAACAATCAGCAGCAGGCCCCAACGGTCCTGCGCCGCGAGAACGTCCTGCAGGACGCTCAGTTCTTTGACGCCATCCGCGAGCAGTTTCTTCGCCTGCGGCTTCAGTTCCGACCCCAGCCCGTGGGTGTCCGCGGGGTCGTGGTCCTTTAGGCGGAAATGTTTCCCATGTTCGATGCGGTAGCGCTTAAGCAGTTTGTCGATTTTCATAGGGTTCACGTTAGACGATTCTACCTACTACAGTGCGTTGAAGATAGCGATGGGCATGTTTCGTCTCGATCCGATACGAATTCGGTGTTTGACGAGGAAGTCAAAGGCTTTAACCACGGGGGACATAGAGGATCACGGGGGAAGTCAGCGGATCATAAAAGGTCGATCTGTTTGATGCACTACACTAGTGTTGCTGCTCATAGACAGAGTTGTTCGGCGTTGGTTCGTCGTATTCCCGGCCGTATTTGTTCTTGTGCGCCACGCTCTGCCCCGTCGCTGCCGGAACTCTTATCACTCCCAGAGACGAAGCATTCTCCGCGATCGTGACCTCCCGGCTAAGCGGCTGCTCATTTTCCGGACCCATGCCCTCGCTCCAGATGTGCAACATGTAACGCCCGTAGGGAATGCCCGCCAGCGTGAGTTGCCCGTCCGCGTTTGAAATGGCATACAGCGGCGTTGCTAGCGTGATGATAACGGCGCTCATCTCGGGATGAATATTGCAGAAAATGTAGCTGATTCCAGGCCGATCGAAACGCACCATCCGCGAAGTGCCCGCCTCGTAGAGACCCAGATCAAAGCGCTTGCCTTCGAAGAGTGAAAAAACGTTATGGAAAAAGGGATCGCGATTGGGAAACTCCACCATCGACCCCGCCGGAACGACCAGGATGTGCGGTTCGAAACTCTTGTTCTTCTGCACCAGCCGCGGGTTTTGCGCCGGACTCGCGGACGGGCTTCCCTGCGGACCAAGCGTCGCCGTGGTCGCCTCGCCAGCGGCTCCGGTCGTTGTTAACGGCGTCAGCCACACCACCGTCTCGGGTATCGCTCCATGCCGCGTCTTGCCCGCACCTCCTGCACCGATGACCTCGACGCGCCCCCGCACTGTGGTTGCCGTTACCGGCGTTGGGGCCTGCGCGTGCAAACCGGTCGCGCCGGAACATAACATCGCAGCCCAGATCAGGATCCCTCTATGGCTCATCGATAATAAACTCACGCTGATAACTCACCGCTGATGGCTCATGTTAGCTTCTTGCCGTGGCTTCTTACCATCCGATTCCATCATCGCCTCAAAAAAGAACTCCCATCATCAGATTGAGGTGGCTCGCACTGTTCCCGCCGCTGGTAATGGTGTACGTCGTCAGGTGCCGATACTCAGCAGAAAATAACAGGTCCGACCGGGGGCGATAAATCACGTTGGCAAAGCTTCCTTGATTCCTCGCCAGCGTCGCGTCCCCGTAAGACTGCGGATACTCGAAATATTTCAGGTCGGCAGCATACGGATTATCCATACCGAACGCGGCGTTGAACTCCCATTTATTCGCGGGACGGTACTTCAATTGCGCCCAGCCGCCAATCGAATTCAAGGCTTGCACTTGCGTGTTGGCCAATGTGGGATCGCCGCTGAACAACACGCTGCGTCCAGCTGCGCCGTACAGTCCGCCCAGCGCCCGGCCGCGGTAGAGCTTTCCGCTCAATGAAAACTGGCGACTGAGGGGCACTTCGATGTCGGTCATTCCGGCCCAGCCATCGACGTTCCGGCTGAAACCATAATCCTGCCGGCTGTAGAAGCCTCCCACTCCCAGGCGCAGCGGTTGACCGAAAACATTCCGCGTCCATGCGATCCGTGTGCCATAGGCTGGTTGCCGGGACGCTTCGCCGGGCCCCGCCGGCGGGTAATATCCCCCCTGCGCTGTCGTCGGCACTTCCCCGCTCACCGGATCCAGAATCCCTCCCTGAAATATCAGGCTCGATCCTTCTCCCAAAGCCACTCTGTGTTCGACGCGTATCTGCGGTACCCAGGCCCACAAGTTCCCTGCGGAGGAGAGCGCCGGAACCGCCAACGAGGCAAACGACGTCGGCGAATTCGGTGAAAAGAAAATCGCATCCTGCCCGACCACAATCGAGGTGTTCGTCCAATCCATCCGCATCGTGCCCGTCCGCAAGCGCACCAGTCCCGAGTTGATCCCGTTAGGAACCGGCGGAAACCCGCCCGCCAGGTCGAGTTGCAAATCTGCCCTCGTCTTCGCGCCTGCTACCGTCGGACCGAATGCCTCGAATCCGATCTCCGACTGTCGCAACGTCGCGCCGAAGCTCCCTCCTGAATCACCCGCGGGCCTGGCGTAGGCGAGGGTGGGAAGATCGATGCTATCGACCACACCTTGATTGCTCACCAGGTTCATCAACACGATACCCGAGAGCCGCAACCGGTACTTCGAAGCGCTTTCCACTTTCGTCTGATACTGATCGTCGACCTTCCCGCTTAGCAGTTGGTATTCCTCTTCGAGGCTGGCGGCATGGTCGCTTTTTTTTCGATCTTCTCTCTGATCTTCTTTCTGACCTCCCGGAAGTTGATTCTCTGGCGCGCCGTTCTGTACAACATTCTGCGGACTGTCAGGGGACGCCTCTGAGTTGGTGACGGCCGACCTCTCCACCACGTCGCTCAACCCAGCATTCCGCGGTGCTCGGCCGCCGCGGACCTCGTCCAACTCCCGGCGCAGTTCCGCCGTTTCCGCGCGGGCTTCCTGCCAGTCGGAGCGCATGCCGGCAATGGCAGCCTGCAATTCGCGAACCTGGTCGCGCAACTCGCGCACCGAATCATTGACCGAGTCGTTCGATGTCCCGGGAGAAGTCGGTTTTGTCCGATTCGCGGCTTCCTGCGCGACGCCGGATGCGGTCCACGCTATCACTCCGATCAGCATCCCCGATCGCAACCATTCGAACCAGCGCTTCTCACTCTTAGTCATGTCGCCTCCCGCCCTCAGCACACTATTCTGAATTTGGAGCCTTCAACTCCAGGCCCGCAATTTCGATTTGCAAATCACGGAGTGCTCAGCAGTCCGCGGTGAAACTCCAATCGCCGGTCCCGGCGCCTGAACC
>CAVRNL010000036.1:0-39159 GCA_963722485.1 uncultured Acidobacteriaceae bacterium | reverse complement strand
GCGCGATGCAGGTTGGCGAATCGAGAATCACCGAAGGCTCTTGCTGATAATGTTTGCTAACGACCAACGACTAGCGACCAACGACTGAAAAGGACTCATACAGCATGGCAGCAACTCCGAAAATCATCGTAGTGGGCGGAGGCCTGGCAGGTCTCTCCGCCGTCATCAAGATCGCCGAAATGGGCGGTGAGGTTGACCTGTTCTCGATCGTCCCGGTAAAGCGCTCGCACTCGGTGTGCGCGCAGGGAGGCATCAACGCCGCCAAGAACCTGAAGGGCGAAGGCGATTCCACCTGGATACACTTCGACGACACCATCTACGGCGGCGACTTCCTGGCCAATCAACCACCGGTCAAGGCGATGTGCGAAGCCGCTCCCGGCATCATCGATCTGCTCGACCGCATGGGCGTTCCCTTCAATCGCACGCCCGAAGGATTGCTCGACTTCCGCCGCTTCGGTGGCACGCTCTATAACCGCACCGCCTTCGCCGGAGCGACGACCGGCCAGCAACTTCTCTACGCGCTTGACGAGCAGGTGCGCCGCTACGAGTCCGAAGGCAAGGTAAAGAAGTACGAGCACTGGGAGTTTCTCTCGGCGGTGCTGGACGGAAACCGCGTCTGCCGCGGCATCTGCGCGATGGATCTGCGGACGATGGAAATCCGCACATTCCCTGCCGACGCCATCATCATCGCCACCGGCGGCTGTGGCGCCATCTTCGGCAAGTCCACCAACTCGGTGGTGTGCACGGGATCGGCGCAGTCCGCGCTCTATCAGCAGGGCTGCTACTACGCCAATGGCGAGTTCATTCAAGTGCATCCCACCTGCATTCCTGGCGAAGACAAGCTGCGCCTGATGTCGGAATCGGCGCGCGGCGAAGGCGGACGCGTCTGGGTTCCGAGGACTCTGAACGACAAGCGCGATCCGAAATCCATCCCTGAGAAAGAACGCTGGTATTTCCTCGAAGAGTGGTATCCGAAATACGGCAACCTTGTTCCGCGCGATGTGGCCACGCGCGCGATTTTCAAAGTAGTGTACGAGTACAACCTCGGCATCGACGGCAAGCCGATGGTGTATCTCGACCTCACGCACATCGATCGCAAAACTCTCGATCGCAAGCTGGAAGGCATTCTCGAAATCTACGAGAAATTTGTCGGCGACGATCCGCGCGACGTGCCCATGAAGATTTTCCCGGGCATGCATTACACCATGGGCGGACTGTGGGTCGATTACAAACAAGCCACCAACATTCCTGGAATCTACGCCGCTGGCGAGGCCGAATATCAATATCATGGCGCGAACCGGCTGGGCGCAAACTCGCTGGTGTCGTGCATCTTTGGAGGCTTCATCTCCGGCCCGAACGCGGTGCAGTACGCGAAGAATCTGCAAGCCGCGCCCAGCAACGGACATTTTGAGGCAGAGCGAAAACGCCAGCAGGACATCAACGCCGGGCTGATGAAAGCCGACGGCAGCGAAAATCCGTTTCTGATCTGGCGCGAACTCGGCGAGGTCATGACCGCGAACTGTACCGTCATCCGCTACAACAAGAAGTGTGAGGCCGCGGACGCCAAGGTCGTGGAACTGCTGCAGCGCTTCCAGAAGATCAACCTCAGCGACCGCTCACAGTGGGCGAATACGACTATCGCGTTCGCGCGCCAGCTTTACAACATGCTGCAGTTGTCGCGAGTAATCGCGCAGGGAGCTGCCATGCGCGACGAGTCTCGCGGCTCGCACTACAAGCCGGATTTCCCGGAGCGCGACGACAAAAACTGGATGAAGACCACGAAAGCAACCTTCGCGCCCGATTTGGACGAGCCGAAGTTTGAGTTTGAGCCGGTGGATGCGAGTCTGATTCCGCCGCGGCCGAGGAAGTACTGAAGTACGTAGGGGCGGACGCATTCGTCCGCCCGGCTCAAGGAATTACTGATCGCTTAATGATCATCGGGAAACCCGGAAGGGTACGAGTCCCACTCGCGCCGTGAGATCTGATCATTAAGACGAAAAGGAGCACCGCGTGACAACCGACGAGGCGGCACAACGATTGGTCGATTACATCAAGTCGCGTCGTGATTTTGTCTACCATAAGGTCGATCCGCCTTATGGACATATGGGGGCAACAATAGCGGATTCTATACTACAAGCAAACAACCGATATTCCAGCGTTACACCCAGAATCCGACGTATTCTCGCGCGGTGGCCGCACGAGAATACCGTTACCGCCGTTCTTGATGTTTTGAAATCCGTTCCGGCAGTGCAATTTCTGGATTGGAATGGCAAAGACCGTGCTGATAGGTTTTGTGAGGTCCTTCTCTTGCTAAAGCGGGAAGGGGTAGAAAGTGAATCCGACTTTCGGACATGGCTTGAAAAGGGCCCCAATCTCCACAAGTTGCGCGCCATCCACGGCATTGGGCCGAAAACCGTTGACTACTTCAGGCTCATGGTTGGGTTTCAAGGTGCGGCCATTGATCGTCGCCTCCTAAAGTTCTTAGGCATGGCTGGAATTTCACTCAGCCAATCCGACTACAGCACCGCGCTAGCAATTATCAACCGCGCCGCAGATTTGGCCTCGGTGCCACGGGCAGATTTTGACCATAGCATTTGGCGCTACATTGGCGACCACGTAGATTCGGCTTGCGCATAATGTCAATTACTGAAAGTTAGAAAATTAAATGGCAAATAATAAATCCGTAATCCTAAAGATCAAACGCCAACTCACTCCCGACGCCAAGCCGTCGTGGGAAGAGTTCGAGATTCCTTACAAGCCGAACATGAACGTCACTTCGGCGCTGATGGAGATCGCGGCCAACCCCGTCACCCGCGACGGCAAGAAGACCACGCCCATCACCTACGACTCGAATTGTCTCGAAGAGGTCTGCGGCTCCTGCGCCATGATCATCAACGGACGCGCCCGCATGGCATGCTCCGCTCTGCTCGACCAACTCGATAAGCCAATCAAGCTGGAGCCGTTCTCGAAATTTCCCGTCATACGCGACCTGTCGGTGGATCGCAGCGTGCTCTTCGAGAACTTGAAGAAGGTCAGTGCCTGGATTCCCATCGACGGAACTTACGACCTCGGCTCCGGCCCGCGCATGAGCGCCGAGGACCAGGAAAAGGCGTATCCGCTCTCGCGCTGCATTTCGTGCTGCTGCTGCATGGAAGCCTGTCCGCAGTTCAACGAGGACACTGGATTTGTCGGCGCGGCCACTATCTCGCAAGTGCGGCTGTTCAACACGCATCCGACCGGCCAGGCTTTGAAGCGCGGGCGTCTGTCGGCGCTCATGGGCGACGGCGGCATACAGGAATGCGGCTATGCGCAAAACTGCGTGGAGATTTGTCCGAAGGACATCCCGCTGACCACGTCGATTGCCGAAGTCGGTGGCCAGGTCATGAGGCAGGCGCTCGGAGATCTGTTCCGAAAGTGATGGCGATTTGCGGGCTACAGAAACTCAGTATTTTTCCGCAATCTGTCAGGGACACAACTCCGCGATTTCCCAAACTGCCTTTTCCGGCATCGGCACCTCAATAGCAGCCGATTGCCGGTGGGTAACCATCGGCAACTCCCTTAAGTAAGGGGGTTTAGGCCGATTTGCTTCACAGATTTGTTCACCTGTGGTTTACAATCGAGCTTCCTCTCGGCAGATGGGCACTTATCCACAGCCTCCGAGGGTGCTTCAAATGGGCAATGATGCCATCGCAATGACGCGAGGACTGATAGCACCGAGATTGCTAACCCGAGGCTTGATTAGTTCAATGTCGCCGAGTGGGCTGGCGGTTGGGCTGGTTGTGCTCGCGATTTTCGTTACGCTCGCTGCGCCCAGGACCGCGTTCGGGCTGCATCGCGTCGACACTCATCGCCACCACCGCATCCTGCACACGTTCCGCTTCCGGGGGCTTCGCGGCTTGCTTTGGAACCCGATGTTCCGTCCGTCACACGATTCCCTGGTCCGGCAAAACGAAGAAATCAACCGCCTCGAACTGCCGCGCATTCAGGACGACGCCGAACTGGAAGCGCTCAAGGCCTCGGGCGAGTTGGTGCCCATCGAGGCGAGCGAATCTCTGAAGATTGAACCCAGTCTCGATCCTTCACGCCGCTTTTGTCGTCCGTGGACACGCGATTTCGTGCAGGATCTTTCCGAAGTTTATTACCGCCAGTTCCACGCGCAAATCCAGGTGAACTCCGCCGTCCGTACGGTCAAGGTGCAGAAGAAACTTCGCCGCCGCAATCGCAACGCCGCTCCCGCCGAAGGCGACACCGCGTCGTCTCATCTGGCCGGCATTACGGTCGATCTACAGCGCCGCGGCATGACGATGGAGCAGATGCGTTTCGTCGAGCACTACCTGTTCTATCTGAATGCTCTCGGCCTAGTCGAACCTGAGGAAGAGCGCCGGCATTGGTGCTTCCATATCATGGTCTCCGACCGCTACAACGATTGGCGCCAGAGCCAAACCATCTTCCCGATTGCGCCAGTGGAAGGGCCTGTTACCCCGCCGGGCACTGTCACTGCTGCGGCCACTGCGGTAAGCGCCTCCGACTAAGCCTCCAGCCAGACTCCGCCTCCGCTACAATCTCCACAGCATGATTGTTCTGATGGCCGGCCTTCCGGGAACCGGCAAAACGACGCTGGCTCGCGAACTGGCCCAGCGCACGCACGGCGCGCTCCTCAGCAAAGACGAGATCCGCGACGCCCTGTTCTCGCCGGAAGATATTGAATACTCCGTCAGGCAAGACGACTTTGTGATGGAGATAATGCTCGACGCGGCCCGCTTCCTGCTGCAAAATACTCCGACTCGCAAGATCTTCCTCGACGGCCGCACTTTTTCGCGCCGCTATCAGATCGACCGCGTTATCGAGTTTGCCCGCGAACTCGCGCAGCCCTTTGCGATCGTCGAATGCGTGTGTTCCGATGAATCCGCTCGCCGGCGTCTCGACCTTCAACCCAACCCTTCGCACCCCGCGCACAACCGAACGTTCGCGCTCTACCTCGAAGTGAAGGCTCATTACGAACCGATCACCTATCCCAAGACGACGATCTCTACCGACCAAGCGCTGGAGCAGTGCGTCGAACAGGGGCTCGCCGCCGTAAATGCATCTTAAATCGCGAACTCTGCTCGTATGTTGACGGAGCTCTGCCCCGTTGCGAGTCGAAGACCCGCCATCACATCATTGTCCTGAACGTGCATCGTATAGAATTCTGTTCAACATAAAGGTCACGATGAACAAACGTACTCTTGCCGTCGCAATTGCGCTCGCCTGTGTCGTCTCCGTACATGCGCAAACCATCAGCGCAAAGGCCCGCGAGATCCAGAACTCGGCCATCGTCATCGACACGCATGCCGATACTCCGCAGCGCTTTCTCGACGAAAATTACGACATCGGATCGACCGATCCCAAAGATCCCGGCCATATCAGCCTCGACAAAGCTAAGGCGGGAAACCTGGGAGCCGAGTTTTTTTCCATCTGGGTCGAGCCGGAGACCAACCAGGGCCACTTCGCCCGCCACACGCTCGATCTCATCGATTCGGTGTACGAGCAGGCCGCCCGCCATCCCGACCGCATGATGATGGCCTTCAGTGTCGACGACATCGAGCGCGCCCACCGCGAGCACAAACTCGCCGCGCTGCTGGGAATTGAAGGTGGCCACTCCATCGAAAACGACGTTCGCCTGCTGCGCGATTTCTACCGCCTTGGCGTTCGCTACATGACCCTGAGCTGGTCGAACACCAACGAGTGGGCCGACTCTTCCGGCGACATCGACAATCCCAAAGTCGAGCACCACAACGGACTCACCGAGGGCGGCAAGCAGATCGTCCTGGAGATGAACCGGATCGGCATGATGGTCGACATTTCCCACGTCGCCGACAAGACGTTTTACGATGCCATCGCTGTCAGCAAAGCGCCTGTTATCGCGTCACATTCTTCCGCGCGGGCTTTGACCAATCATCCGCGCAACATGACCGACGACATGCTCCGTGCCGTCGCGAAAAATGCTGGTGTCGTGCAGGTAAATTTCTACAACGCCTTCATCGATGAAAACTACCGCAAGGCCGCCGAAGCGCAGGCCAAAGATCGCGACGCCGCCGTCAAAGCCTACACCGACCAACTCAAGGCCGCCGGAAAAACCGTTACCTATCTCGACTCCGACCGCATCGAGCGCGAATGGGCCGCGAAAATCCCGCGCCCTCCGCTGAGTTCGCTGATCGATCACATTGACCATATCGCCAAAGTTGCCGGCATTGATCACGTCGGCCTGGGATCGGATTTTGACGGTGTCAGCGGCGCGACTCCCGCCGGTATCAACTCCGCGGCCGACCTGCCAAGAATCACGCAAGCGTTGCTCGACCGCGGTTACAGCGCCGACGACATCCGCAAGATTCTCGGCGGCAACTTGCTCCGCGTCTTCCGCGAGGCGGAGCGCGTCAGCCGCGAAATGCAAGCCGGTAGATGAACGGTGGAGCGACGGGCGTCTCGCCTGCTGGCAGTATGGCGGCCGGGCGGGGACGCGCGGCACTCCACCGTCCTGCACTCCACCGCGTGGCACTCACCGACAAGCTGAGATCGACTGTCGTACAATCAAAGCTTGCCAAAAATACCTATAGGAGAAACTATGCGAACTCTGTTGCACACGCTTGTCCTGATACTGTTCACCTCTATGTTCGGCGCCGCGCAGGCGGCCAAGCCCGCTGCAACCGCCGAGCCTACTGCTATCATCCACACCAGCGCTGGCGACCTCCATTGCACGCTGTTTCCGAAGGTGGCGCCGATCGGCGTCGAGAATTTCATTGGGCTGGCTGAGGGCACGAAGGACTGGACCAATCCCGTGTCTGGCGCGAAGAAACACGGCGTCCCACTTTACGACGGCACCATCTTTCACCGTGTTATTCCCGAATTCATGATTCAGGGTGGAGACCCCGCCGGGACCGGCAGCGGCGATATCCGGCTATCAAGTTCAAGAATGAGACTTCACCCGCCGTCAAGTTCGATCGCCCCGGGCGTCTCGCTTATGCCAACGCCGGACCTGGCACCAACGGCATCGCAGTTCTTCATCACCGAAGTTCCCTACCCTAGCCTCAATGGCGGCTATACCATCTTCGGGCAATGCGATGACGCCGCTGTGGAACTGGTTAAGAAAATTGCCCGCATGGCCACGGACGGCGAACGCCCGCTGCGCCCCGTCAAGATCACGCACATCGAGATCCATGAGCCGCGGGCGCTCCGCCAAGCCATCGGCCGCCGCACCGAAACCATCGCTGGTTGAAGACGAGCCGGCGCAACAGCCATAACGAGAGACAAGCCTCGTCTCTACAGCACGCGTAAGAAATTCAGATTTTTCGAGGAAGACTATGACCCGCACACCCGGAACCTATGCCGTATTTGAAACCAGCGAGGGCACCATCGTTTGCCGCCTGTTCGAAAAGGATGCCCCCAAGACTGTCGCCAACTTTATCGACCTCGCTGAAGGCAAGCGCGAGTGGACGCATCCCACCACCCGCAAGAAGACCAACGACCCTCTTTATCACGGAACTATTTTCCATCGCGTGATACCCGACTTCATGATCCAGGGCGGCGACCCGATGGGCACCGGTTTTGGCGGCCCGGCTACCAGTTTGAAGACGAAACCAAAGGCTCTCCCGCATCGTTTCGACAAGTCGGGAAAGCTGGCGATGGCCAATGCCGGCCCCAACACCAACGGATCGCAGTTCTTCATTACGGTCGGCAACACCGACTGGCTCACCGGCAAACACACGATTTTCGGCGAGGTCGTCGAGGGATACGAAGTCGTGGAAAAAATCTCGAAGGCTCCTCGCAACCGCCAGGACCGTCCCCACAAGGATGTCGTAGTGAAGTCGGTAAAAATCGAACGCTAGGGCAGTGACTGCGTGATGAGTGAATCGGTGGAGGGACGGGCGTCTCGCCCTCCGGCGGGCGGGGACGTCCGCCGCTCCACTCGTAATATTCTTTATAATGATTCGGGCCGTTCCCCGCCTCTGGAGGCAAGTGCATGGCGTCGTTCAACGGAATCCCTGTCCCATCCAACGGGCAGAAGATCGAATACAGCAACGGCAAATATCGCGTTCCCGATCACCCGATCATCCCTTTCATTGAAGGCGACGGCACGGGGCGCGATATCTGGAAAGCCTCCGTTCGCGTATTCGACGCCGCTGTCGAAAAGGCGTATCACGGAAAGCGCTCCGTCGCGTGGTATGAGGTCTTTGCCGGCGAGAAAGCCAAAGCCCGATTTCAGAACTGGCTGCCCGACGACACCGTCAGCGCCATCCGCGAATTTCGCGTCGCCATTAAAGGCCCGCTGACCACGCCTGTCGGAGGCGGTATCCGCTCCCTCAACGTCGCCCTGCGCCAGATCCTCGATCTCTATGGCTGCGTGCGGCCGGTGAAGTATTACTCTGGAGTGCCATCGCCGGTGAAGCATCCCGAGCGCATGAATATCGTCATCTTCCGCGAAAATACCGAAGACGTCTACATCGGCATCGAATGGGAAGAAGGCACTGCCGATTGCGCCCGGCTCATCGAATTCCTCAACAAAGACATGTTGAAAGGCGGCAAGAAGCAAATCCGCCTCGACTCCGGCATTGGCATCAAACCTATTTCCGTGACTGGCACAAAACGCCTGGTGCGCATGGCGATCCAGCACGCTCTCGAAAACAAGAACAAAGCTGTCACTCTCGTCCACAAAGGCAACATCCAGAAGTTCACCGAAGGCGCGTTCCGCAAGTGGGGATACGAACTCGCAACCGAAGAATTCCGCGACCAGGTCGTCACCGAGCGTGAGAGCTGGATCATCGGCAACAAAGATAAGAATCCGAGTCTCACGGTCGAAGAGAACGCGAACCTCATCGAACCCGGCCTGGAGTTTGCCCAAGACGATTTCCGGCAGGCTCTCTACAAAGAAGTTAAAGGGCGTCTCGATTCCATCTACGCCACGCACGGCAAAGGAGCATGGAAGAAAAAGCTGATGATCAACGACCGCATCGCCGACTCCATCTTCCAGCAAGTGGTCACGCGGGCCGATGAATACAGCGTTTTGGCCACGCCCAATCTGAACGGCGACTACATTTCCGATGCCTGCGCCGCGCAGGTTGGCGGCCTCGGCATCGCTCCTGGAGCGAATATCGGCGACGGCTACGCCATCTTCGAAGCTACGCACGGAACCGCTCCCAAATATGCCGACAAGGACGTCATCAATCCCGGTTCCGTTATTCTCTCTGGCGTTATGATGTTCCGCTTCCTGGGATGGACCGAAGCCGCGGATCTGATCGAGCAGAGCCTGGAGCGGACGATCGAACAGAAAAAAGTCACTTACGATTTCGAGAGGCTGATGGAAGGCGCGACCAAGGTCAAGACCAGCGAGTTCGCTACTTGCATGATCGAGAACATGAGCGTCGCAGTAGCAGCCGACTGAGGACATAGGGTTCATGTGGAGACGCGGCAAGCCGCGTCTCTACACGTAATTATACTGAGCATCAAGAAAGGAAATTTTCATGCGCAATAAAGTCACGATCGTTGGTTCGGGAAACGTTGGCGCGACCGCCGCACATTGGATCGCATCGAAAGAACTCGCCGATGTCGTGCTCATCGACATCATGGAAGGCGTCCCGCAGGGGAAAGGTCTTGACCTGCTCGAGGCAATGCCGATCGAGAAACGCGACTCCGCCGTTCTGGGCACGAACGACTACGCTGACACGGCCAACTCCGACATCGTGGTCATCACTGCTGGAATTCCACGCAAGCCGGGCATGAGCCGCGACGATCTTCTGAATACCAACTACAAAATCATGAGCGATGTAGTCGGCAAGGTTGTGCACCACTCGCCGAACTGCATTCTCATCATCGTCTCCAATCCGCTCGACGCCATGGCGCAAGCCGCTTACAAGATCAGCGGCTTTCCACGGGAGCGCGTCATCGGCATGGCGGGCGTGCTCGACTCCGCCCGCTTCCGAACCTTTATCGCCCAGGAACTCAGAGTCAGCGTTGAGAACGTGAACGCCTTCGTGCTCGGCGGACACGGCGACACCATGGTTCCGCTTCCGCGCTATTCCACGGTCGCCGGCATTCCGATTACCGAACTCATGGACAAGGCCACTCTCGATCGCATCGTCCAGCGCACACGCGACGGCGGCGCCGAGATTGTCAAATATCTCAAGACCGGATCGGCTTACTACGCCCCGTCGGCGGCAGCCACCGAAATGGTCGAAGCGATTCTCAAAGACAAGAAAAAGATTCTCCCATGCGCCGCCTATCTCAACGGAGAGTACGGCATCCACGGGCTCTATGTCGGCGTCCCGGTGAAGCTCGGCGCCAAGGGAATTGAGCAGATCATCGAGATCAAACTCACTGCGGAAGAGAAAACGGCCCTGGATAAGAGCGCTGCCGCCGTGCGAGAACTTATCGCGGTGATTAACGTCTAGGTGAAAGCGTCTGTGGAGACGGGGATTGGCCCGTCTCCAACAGTGCAGAGTCAGCCGGGATGAGCTCTGGGCGTCCGATCTTGAGGGTCAGCGCAGTTATCGCGCTCGTGTGCGCGGCGTTCACAATGGCGCAGACCGTGGCCCCCTCCACATCATCCACCCCTGCCTTCAGTGCGCATTCGAACTTGGTGCTTGTTCCAGCCATGGTGAGAACCAAGGCGGGAGAACTTGTCTTGACCCTTACCGCCAACGATTTCGTGCTTGCCGATGATGGGGTGGAGCAGAAGGTTACGCTTGAGGAGGACACGGACAGTGAACCGCTGGCCCTGGTGATTGCCATTGAGACGGGCGGCGCCGGCGTTGAACAACTCGACAAGTATCGCCATCTAGCCACGGTGATGGAGTCGGTGGTGGGCAATGTTTCGCGCCAAGTTGCGGTGGTAGGCTTCGACAGCAAACCGAGACTTCTCCAGTACTTCACTCCCAACCTAAATGTGGTGGACTACACCATTCGTGGACTGAACCCGGGCAGCCGGAACCGTGGAGGCGCGATCCTCGATGCTCTAGCCTTTTCGGTTGACTTGCTGCGCCACCAGCCGCCCGAATACCGGCGCGCGATTCTGCTGCTCAGCGAGACCATCGACCATGGAAGCCGCGTGAAAATGGATGAGGCGTTGCGTGCCATCAGCGACACGAACACGGCCATCTACAGCCTGGGCTTTTCCTCGCCTAAGTCTGACGCGCGCCACTACGCTTCTGAAGAGCTCCCGACGGTATGGAGCGGCGGCACTGGCCTGTCGAACCCAAATCCTCAGCATCCCGGGGGCTGCATGGCGAAGGATCCCGACGCCGATCCCGGAACATCTCAAAACAAACTCTCGCAGGCATATGACTGCCTCGGTCAACTCGCGCCTCCGCTGGCAGTTGTAAGAATGGCGGCCATTGCCGCCGTCGAGGGTTTGCATCGCAACGCTCCTGAAACCGTGGCGCACCTTACCGGCGGCGAATATTTTGGATTCAGCAACACTCACAATTTGGAAAAGGCCTTGCTCACGATCTCCAATCACATTCCCAATCGATATGTCCTGAGCTTTCAGCCCAAGTCTCCGCATCCTGGCCTGCATTCGATCCAGCTGCAGCTGAAGGAGCATCCGAACCTGGTGGTGACCGCCAGGAAGAGTTATTGGGTGGATAGTGAAACCACCGGCGAACCTGTCCCTTCGCTGCACCCTTGAACCCGATAACTACACCCCTTCCATTCCAGCGATTTCTGATTTCTCTTCCGTCATCGCCCCAGTCTCGCTATAGTGTGTGAGGCCAGCAGTCTCAAATCGGAAAGCATGGACTTCGATCAGCTCGAAATTTTTCTGGAAGTGGCGCGGCTCTCCAGCTTCTCCCGCGCGGCGGAGAAGCGTTTTCGCACTCAGCCCGCCATCTCATCCCAGATTCGAGCGCTTGAAGAGGAAGTGGGCGCTCGGCTGCTCGACCGCTCTGGAGGCCGCGTCTCGCTCACCGCGTCGGGCAAATTATTTTTCAAGTACGCCGAGGAAACGATCGAGCGGCGCAAGACGATTCTCACCGAGATCGCAGAAACCGAACGCGTGCCTCGCGGCGAGATTGTTGTGGGAGCGAACGAAGGCACCTGCCTGCACATATTGCCCGAGGTGTTTGCGCAGTTCAAACGGGATTACCCAAATGTCTCCGTAAGCATCAAGCGCTCCGACTACGCCCGGATTCTCGAGTCGATCCTGGAGAACGTGGTGGACTTTGGCGTGGTCTCGCTGCCTGTGACCGACAACCGGCTGGAGGCACAGATGATTCATCGCGACGAACTTGTCGTAATCACTGCCGCGCATCATGCGCTCGCGTCGAAGAAAAGCGTTACCGTGGCTGAAGTCTCGACCTATCCGCTCGTGGTGCCCAAACTGGGTCACACTCGCGACGCGCTCGATGCGCTGTTCTATGACCATCATTTGAAGCCGAATTTGGCCATGGAACTCGATTCGAGTGAACTGCTGAAGCGCTTTGTGGCTGCCGATGTCGGAGTGGGATTTATCGCGCGCTCGAATATCGAGGAGGATATACGGGCCAATGTCCTGGTCGCAATCACGCTCGCCGACGCGCAAATTCGGCGCGACCTCGCGCTCGTGTTCCGCAAGGATAAATCGCTCAGCCGCGCCGCCAAAGCCTTCATGGACATCGCGGTCAAGCAGAAGAACTTCTCCGCGGCCGGGGCTGGGAAGCGATCGAAATGAACCGGGTCACGCGTTTCGCGCTCTGCTTGCCCTTGCTCCTCTCACCTGCCGCGGCCCAGAAGCAATCCGCCGCCAGCAAAGCTTCCCCAGTGACCCCCTACAAGCTCATCGCGTTGAAAGTCACGGGAACGGCGCGCTACACCGACAAGGAGATTCTCGCCGCGAGCGGCATGCAAATGGGCCAGAACGCCGCCGACGGCGATTTCAAAGAGGCAGTGCAGCGCCTGGGCAATTCCGGCGTGTTCAGCAACGTTGTCTATTCGTATTCCTCTTCAAATGCGGGAGTAAGACTCGAATTCCAGCTTGCCGATACCGACCAGAGCAAGCTGGTTCCCGCGCGCTTTGAAAACTTTGTCTGGTTCACCGACGACGAACTGCGCACCGAGCTGCAAAGCCGGGTTCCGCTGTTCAAGGATGTGCTGCCGATTGCTGGCAATCTCCCCGACCGGGTTTCCGAGGCACTGCAGGCGATGCTCACCGACAAGCAATTTCCAGGGCGTGTAGATTTCTTACGCTCGGAAGAAGTGTCGAGCGGCGCCCTTAGCGCGATTATTTACCGGGTCGAGGAAGTCAGCATACGGATTCGCGGCGTCGAATTCCCCGGAGCAACGCCAGAGCAGGCGGCTCTGCTCACAACCGCGGCCCGCCGCTTCACAGGCGCGGAATACGGACGATCTACTCTCGCCGCGGCTGCTAAGTTTGACTTGCTGCCGGTGTACCTGCAGCGCGGATATTTGAAGGCCGCGTTCGCGCCGTCCGACGCGCGTGTGGTCCCGCAGCCCGCCGCTGCTGCCGATGCGCAAGGTCCGGCCGAACTTCATTCCGAACTTCAGGTGGATGCGCTCGTGCCGGTGATGCCGGGCAAGGTCTATTCCACATCCAGCGTCGAATGGAAGGGCAACTCTGCCATCGCCACCGGCGAAGTCGCGGCCCTCATACACATGCCGGCTGGCCAGCCCGCCGATGCGGTGCGTCTTCTCCGCGACATCGAAAGCCTGAACAAGCTGTACCGCAGCCGCGGCTACATGATGGTGCGGATCAAATCCAACGCCCAGTTCGACGAAGAGAAAAGCACGGTGCGCTACGACCTGAACGTCGTCGAAGGCGACCTCTACAAGATGGGAGAGTTGGAGATCGTGGGGCTCGACACGCAGGCCAAAGCTCGTATGCTGGCAGCGTGGAGGCTGCGCGAAGGGCAGCCTTACAATGCCGACTATCCCAGGAAATATCTGGACGATACCAGAGATCTGGTTCCACGCGGCGTGCAGTGGGCCATAAGCGTTCATGAAACGCCGGACGTGAAGGACAAGACCGTCGACGTGGAGATTCGTTTCAAGCAGCAGTAGCGCTGAAAACAGTGGGTTATGAAGGCCAAATATTTTGTAACCCGAAGGCAGTCCGGGAATCTTTAGACTGACGGCATGGCAGCGGAATCATGGGCTGTGCGTTTCGGAACCATCACCCCATTTCACAGGAGACGAAATCACAATGAAAGTGAATCGAATTGCGGCTGCGGTTCTTGGGATGCAGATGTTGGCCGGGCTGGCGGTTCCTGCGCTGGCTGCCGGCAAAAGCCAGACCTTGACCGGCGAAGTGAGCGACGCCATGTGCGGAGCGAAACATGAAATGGCCGGCAAGGCTGCGGATTGCACGCGCGGGTGCATCCAGCATGGCTCGAAATACGCGCTCGTGGTCGGGGACAAAGTCTATACGCTGGAGACCTCGGATAAGGCCGCGCTCGATAAGCTGAACGATCTGGCGGGAGCGAAGGCAAAAGTAACCGGAGACGTGGATGGCACGACGATCGCGGTAAAATCGGTGGCCGCGGGATCGTGAGGCAATCGGGTCATCTAACCATCGGGTCATGGGGCGATCGAAAACCTAAGTAGTTTTTCGATGACCAGATGGCCCGATCACCCGATGACCCGATTTGTGTCAATTCTGGTTCGGATTATCGTCGCGGCGTTTCAGCGTCGGACGATCGTCGTCGCTCGAGGTGTCCGTGCCGCTCGTCTTATCGCTGGTTGACGTACGGCGCAGGCTGGGCTTGCTGCTATCTTTTTCTTCGATGACCTTGTGACGGTTCTCAATGGTGGCGAGCCGCGATTTCACGTCATCAAACTCCGATGTGGAGACGATGTACTGCGACTTCGCCGGAAGAATGGTCGCGATCTCCTTTTGCGACGCCTCAATGCGGTCGGGGGTCTGCGGGTGCGAAGCGAACGCCTTGGCGATCGTGCCCGGCTTCTTCTTCTCTTTCGCCTGAATCTTTTCAAAGAAGCTGATGAAAGCCTGCGGATCGTATCCCGTCTTATACATGTATTGCAGACCGAGGTAATCGGCTTCAGCTTCGAAATTGCGCTGGAACTTCATGAAGGTGAGCGGCAACCCCAGGCCGGCGGCTTCGTAGATGCCGTAGCCGATGCCCCCCCCAACAAAAATCAAAGGAATGGTGCCAATGTTCGCCCAATTCGCCCGCGTCATCTGACGCATCCCGTGGCGGGCGCAAACGTGGGAAATCTCATGCGCCATGACGCCGGCCAGTTCAGCCTCTTCGTCCGCCGCCAGAATCAGACCGGAGTTCACATAGAAAAATCCGCCGGGGAGCGCGAATGCGTTCACTTCGTCGGAGTCGATGACCTTAATCGTGAACGGCACCTGCGCGTCGGAATTGCGCACCAGATTCTGGCCGATGCGATTGACGTACTCGTTCACCACCGGGTCCTGAACCAGCTTCACGCTTTGCTCGACCTGCATCGAATACTGCTTGCCGATCTTGATTTCGGTTTCGAGCGAGTACCAGTCGCCCAGGCCGCGCCCGCCAACCTTGCGGTTGCCAATGGCGTCCACGTCGTCCTTGCCGCCGTCGTGCTTGACCTTGCTGTCGTCGGGCTCCTGGATGGGAGGCGGGCCGCTGGGAGCGGCGTCGCTGCCGGTGCTGCTCGAAGAAGAATCCGCAGGCGAAGCCGGGGTTGCACTGGGGGTTGCCGAAGGATCTTGCGGCGAAGCCGGGGTCGTCGTGCCGGACGGCGAACTGGATGGCTGGGTCGTTTGGGGCTGCGAGGCTTGTGGCTGCGCGGTTGGAGCCTGGGACGTTTGATCCTGGGCCAACGCGGGCAACGCCATCAACGCTAGTAAACTCAGGGAGATCAGCGAATTACGGAACGACATTTGCACACCCCGCGGGAACCCGGTCGGTGAGAAGATTATACCCCCGATAGCAAGTCGGAGTAGACGGCAGTTCCCACCTAGTTGGACGCAAGGTAACGTCGGAAAGTTACCCGTTATTTTCCGGGGAAGGTTACGGCTGGAGATTCGTTTCCGAGGCAGCTGCGCGAGAGGCAGGAAAAGAAAACTCGCGGCTGCGGAGCTGGAATGCTCTAGCTGCGGCTTTACATTCGTTGCTATTCCGCTGGTGTTAACGTTGTGGTTACTAACCCATTAGTATCGGGTACCCCCCCCTCCCCCCTGCTAGTGGAATCATAGAGTTAGGCGGAAATTCCCGCAAAATCTTTGAGTTTAAAGGACTTATTGCTAAAATATTTATAAATCAATGACTTAGGTTGTTAAAGAGCGCTGAAAATGGGTTTGGGGCAGCTTCTAGGGCCGTCTTGGGAGACTGGCACACTTTTTGCTGCCCCAATCAGATGTTCATTATCGCGCTTGAGGGGTTCGACGTCTGTGATGGGTGGGCCGGACGTTTGTGATGAAAAGAAGAGAAAGGCCCCGCCCAAGCGAATCTTGGGCTGGCCACCCTCTGAGGTGGGGATGGTTCGCACTATGGAGCACCTGTATCTCTGAACTCGTCGTGCCTAAAACGGTAACATCGTTGCCTTCATTCTCGCGGGTTTCCACTCTATATCGTGGCCTGAAGAACACGACGCTGTGGGTCTGGCTTTTATAATACGGTCTAGCAGTTGGTCCCTGCTGGCTTCCGCCAAATCCCATAACGTGCAAGCTGTCAAACCCGTGTCGCAGCTTTCTCGACCACACCCGCATACGATCTCCCAAACTGCCGCAGGCGACTCGTTACGGCCCTGCTCCTCAAAATCGATACGCTCGACCTTATCGTATGGACACTTGCACACGAGCTCGTAGGGAATGCATATCAATGTTATCGGCCACGAACCCGGAGTGGGATCATACTTGTTAGTCTGCTGTATCCCCACAGGACTGCGACGGGGAAGGGTGATTGATTCCTTACACAGCGGGCAATGAAGCCTGAATTGAAATGCAATAGTCATGGGCATACACCTCCATCAAGGAGACCGTCGTCAAGTTGGTTTTTAGGTTTGGGCTCTGTTTTTCGGCGAGGAGCCCATCACTCAAGCCTGATTGGAGGAGTATTTCCCTCACGCACATCATAGCACAGTTCAATCGGGATTTTTCCTGAAATTCTCGATCCTCTTGTCGAGTTCTGCTTGAGGGGTGCCTGCAATAGCATTCAGTACAAGCCACGCGGCGTTATTAACTCGAATCCTTCGGTTTCGATAGTCCTTGAAGAAGTCATCCAGACCATCAACTGGTTGGCCGTTGGTCACATTCTTGAGGTACTTGTCATTGTAGAACTCATACGAATCCACGATCTTGGGGGCACAAACCTTGTCATCGATATTTTTCCAAAAGCTGAACTGGCGTCCGAGATCCATTCCGTCGAAAAATCCGACCATGTACATAATCTTGTCAGAGTGCGCCTGCTCCTTCCACCAATTGCCGTCTCGTCGGATGTCTTGTGCGTGAAGGGAAAAGGATAGTGCGAAGAAAAGTGCTGTCAGACAGAGAGGTTTCATGCACAACATTGTGCCATTCGACCGGGGTGCATTCAACGCAAGACGGGTGGCGACTCTGCTCTCTTGACTAAGCATACCGATAGACGTATATATGTATAGTGGCAGGATCGGAGCGCCAGATCGTTTGGGTCGGTTCGAGCAGGAGAGACCTGCGTGGGTTCCCGCGCCAGGTCCGGCGCGACATCGGCGTGGCCCTCTATGCTGCGCAGCAGGGCGAAACCGATCCGTCGGCCAAACCCCTGAAAGGCTTTGGCGGAGGATCTGTGCTTGAAATCATTGCGGACCACGGAGACAACACGTGGCGTGGGGTCTATACGGTCCGCTATTCCGAAGTGATTTACGTACTGCACGCTTTCCAGAAGAAATCGAAGAGCGGTGTCGCCACGCCGAAGCGGGACCTTGACCTCATTCGCCAGCGCTTGGCTGAGGCCGAACGACTCCACCGAGAAAGGCAGAATTAACATGGCTACGAGAAGGAAGAGTCCCATGAGCGCGGAAAAGAGCGGCGGCAATGTCTTTGCAGACCTTGGGCTTCCGCATCCTGAACAGGAGCTCCTAAAGGCAAGGCTGACGCTTGAGATTTACCGCCTCGTCAAGCGGCGCGAGCTGACGCAAGCCGAGGCTGGCAAAATCCTCGGCATCAAGCAGCCGCATGTCTCTTTGCTGATGCGCAACCGCTCGGGTAGTTTCTCCGTTGAGCGGCTTATGGATTTTCTTACTGCCCTGGGGCAGGACGTCGAGATTTCGGTTAGGCCGGCGCGCAGGGATAAGGATCACGGCGAAGTTTCCGTCACGTGATCGACCTTCTCGCCGCTGGAAGGGCGAGGTCGCCCGTCTCTCCACTAAATGGTTTTGCTGACTGCTGAAAGCTCTGCTCTACGGGGAGAAACTCCATGGCTCGTCTTTACTGCGCGCGAACGATGCAGGGGTCCTTCGACTGCGCCGGGACTTCACTTCGTGAAGTCCCGGCTCCGCTAGGATGACAACTTGGACGGGGCAAGTGGCGATGGCAAAAAGCAGGTCCTTCGCTCCGCTCAGGATGACAATTTCAGATTGGATGCTAACGTGGAATCCCACCCTTGCGCAAAGAACGCGCAAGGATGGGGCATCCGCTGATGGCTTCTTACGTCCAGCGAAACCACCGCAGGGCTAGGATGAACGAGACTCCTCCCCAGACTGCCAGGACCAGCAGTCGTCCCGACTGTGAGCCCAGAGTTGCGCCTTCTAATATCGTGGATCTTAGCGCGTCGTTGAGCGCGGTTAGGGGAAGAGCTTTGATGAAGGGGTGGGAGATCGCGGGGAATCTGTCGTAGGAAAAAAAGACGCCGGAGAATATCCACATCGGCATCATGACCAGGTTGATGAGGCCGGAGACGCTTTCGATTTTCTGCGCCCGGCAGGCGGTTAGCAGGCCTACGCCTCCGAAGGCTACGGCTCCTAGCGTTCCCAGCAGCGTGATCGAGAGGATCGATCCTTGCACTCGCATGTGAAAGACCACGACTCCGAAGCCCAGGAGCAAGCCTACTTCTATCACCATCAAGACCAGGCGGCTGCTGGTCAGGGCCAGCAGGAAATCGCTGCGGCGCATGGGCGTGGCTACGAAGCGCTTCAGCAGTTTGCGCTGGCGCATTTCTACCAGTGCGAAACCTACTCCCCACATGCCGGAGTTCATCAGGTTCATGCCGAGCAGGCCGGGGATGAGGAAATCGATGTAGCGGGAGCCGGGCTCGCTGGAGGATTGCGAGGTGGTGGCTAGCGCGTCTTTGCGTCCGGCGGCGGATTGCAGCTTGGCGTCGATTTCGGCTCGGGAGAGAACGCTCTCGGGACGCGCGGGATCGTAATCGTAGGTGTAGCTGCCGTCGGGATTCGCCTCGATGGCGAGATCGAACTTGCCGAAATGGAAGGCCTTGAGCGCGGCGTCACGACTGAGGATGGTGACTCGGATGATGGAGTGGGCGGAGCTTTTCTCGGCCGTGCTTTTTTCGGACGAGTCCTGGAGCATGGCTAGCGTTTTCTTGGCGCCCGCGCCTTCGATCACTACTACTGACGTGATGTCCGCGGGCTTGTTGCGGAAGGCTATGCCCAGGCCTGCCGCCAGCAGCAACGGGAAAATGAAAACCCAGAATACGACTTCTGGCTCGCGTTTTAGCTCCAGGATGCGCGCCCCCAAAAGATGACGGTATCCGGACCAGCGGCTGTTGTGGCGCGCCGAGGGGACGGGAAGGGGCTGCCGATTCTTACCGGCATCGGTGTTGAGCTGGGGCGGGTTGGTTTCTGTGGTTGGCATTCATTCTTCTCGCAGGTGGCGGCCGGTGAGCTGCACGAAGACATCTTCGAGGCTGGCTTGGCGCGTGCTTAGGTGCTCGAGTTGACGGCCGTCAGCGGTTACCGCGTCCAGAAGAGCGGGGATGGTTAGGTGCGGCTCGCGGACACTTAGGCAGACGGAGGAATCCTCGCGGCGGACGGACTCTACGCTGGGCAGGGAACGCCAGCGGTCGAAGTTATCATTTTGCTTGTCATTCTGTTTGTCGTTCTCTTTGTCTTTCTCTTTGTCGGGGTTGTTACCGTTGCCGGCGTTTCCGTTCTTACTGGGGTTCTTACTCGCGTTCTTACTAACTTGACTAACTTGGAACTCGACCACGTGATGGCCGCCGAGGCGGTCGATGAGGTCGTTGGGAGTGCCTTCGGCGATGATTACGCCATGGTCGACTATGGCTAGGCGGTCGCAGAGGCGCTCGGCTTCGTCCATGTAATGCGTGGTTAGCAGGACGGTGCCACCTTTTTTCTGGAAGGCGCGAACGATGTCCCAGAGCTGGCGGCGGCTTTGGGGATCGAGGCCGGTGGTGGGCTCGTCCAAAAAGAGGATGCGCGGATTGCCTACCAGCGCGGTGGCTACGGCCAGGCGCTGCTTCTGGCCGCCAGAAAGCTTGCCGACCCAGGCGTCGGACTTCTCGGTAAGTTGGAGTTCTTCGAGGATGTCGGTGGTGGGACGAGGATCGTGGTAGAAGCTGGCGAAGAGTTCTAGGGTTTCGCGGACGGTTAGTTTTTCCGACAGGCGCGTTTCCTGGAGCGAGATGCCGATCCACTCGCGCAACTGGCGCGGGTGATCGTCCCAGGTGTGTCCGAAGATGCGGACTTCTCCGGAAGTCGGGGCCAGCAGGCCCTCGAGGATTTCTATGGTCGTGGTCTTCCCTGCTCCGTTGGGACCGAGCAGGCCGAAGCACTCGCCAGCCTCGATGCGCAGGCTCAGGCCGCGGACGGCTTCGACTTTGCCGTCGTAGGTCTTGCGCAGATTGACGCACTCGATGGGAGAGCCCACTTGCAGATTGTAGCGTAGCGAGACGCCGCTGCGGAGCTGCGCTCCGCGGGACGGACGAGGGCGCCCGTCCCTACGTGATTTGTTTAAGGTCTACGATCTGAGACAGGCATAGGGACGTTGCCTTTTGCATCTTGCCACAGGATTGCATTCAACTTCGCGGCATCGACTGCGTCGGGCTTGGTGAAATCCATCTGCGACGACTCCTTGGCTCCCGCGGCTTTCTGCGCGTTCACTCGATAGATTAAGCCGCTGCGCAGATTCTGGTCGTCGACCTGGTAGGGCGGCTGCGTGCCTGGGCCTGCGAAGAGCGGGGACATCAGCGGCGCGTGGGCGTCGAACAAGTTCATCGGGGGAAGGCCTAGCAACGCCTCCATGGTATGGATCATGCTGACCGTGGTGTAGAACTGATGATCGACAAACGGCTGCGGAGTGCTTTGCGCGTATTTGCTGATGACCAGGGCGATGGAGCGGTGGGCATCGACGTGATCGGCGCCGTCTTGCGCGTCGTCTTCTATTACGAAGATGGCGGTGTCATCCCAGTAGGGGCTGTGGGAGACGGCATCGACTACGCGGCCGACCGCTAGATCGTTGTCGGCGACCGAGGCTTGCGGGGTGGGCTTGCCGGGACGCGTGCCTCCGGTGTGATCGTCGGGCAGATAGAGGAGGATGAACTGCGGCAGCTCTTGGGCGGTTCCTTTGGCTTTTACGAACTCGTCGAATTCGCGGAGGAATTCGTCGGCTCGAAGTTGGTCGGGATAATCGGTTTCAAAATCTGGAAATTGCGGATCGTAGTGATCGCGCAGGGCGGCTTTGGTGGGACGCATGCGCTTTAGCTGCGGAATCGGCCATGGCCATGGACTCGGGCCGCCATGCGGGTTGCCGACGTTCGTCGGCAGAGGCTCGCCTTTTTTTATTTCGGAAACGGGGCAGGTTGCGGAACTGGGGGACGGCGTGCCTTTTTTCGGCGAGCCCATCTTTGTCGTTGGCGACTTCGTGTTTTCGCTTTTGCACCAGACGGCGGCGATGAATTCTCCGTAGACGCGATAGGTAAGGCCTTTCTTCGCGAGGTTATCCCATAGGAAGCCGGTGGCGGGATCGTCTATGTCGGGGATTCCCTGCTCTAGCGGGAATTCTTCGGCTACGCTGCCGCCGGAGTCGTAGGTGCGTTCTTTGCTGCGGTAGCCGATGGGCCAGGTTTTCTCGTTGTAGTCGCTGGTGGTGGCGGCAGTTGACCAGATGTGGCCGTCGCCGGAAACTTCTCCGCTGTCGTAGAAGTTGTCTAGCACGCCGAACTGCAGGGCTAGCTTGTGCTCGTTGGGCGTGATGTCTTTTCCGTACATGGTCAGCGATGGGTCGCCGTCGCCAACCGGCAGGTCGCCGAAGATCTGATCGTAGGTACGATTTTCTTTGAGAACATAGATCACGTGGCGGATGGGATTGCTCCCTCCGGCGAATTCGAACTTGCCGCCGTCGGAGCGGACTAGATTGTCTTCTTCGACCTGGTGCGTGTAGGCGGCTAGGTTCTTGTCGATGTCGGCTAGGCTCAGGCGCTGGATGGAGCCTCCGATCAGGGTGGGGATATAGGGATGCTCTTTTCTTTTGCGCTCGCCTTTCAAGGTGCCCAACATGCTGTTCGGGCCGCTGCTTTCGCCTTTGGCGGTGGCGATTAAGAGGTCGTTGCCGGCGATGGCGAGCGCGCTGGGATACCACTCGGTGGGGATGAAACCGAGGGGACGTTCAAAAACTGCCAAATCGGAGGCGTATTCATCGTACTTGGCTTCGAAAACAGCTACAGCGTCAAGGGAGGGAGCCGCAGCGTAGAGGCGTTTCCCGTCAGGTGTAAGGGCGATTGATAGAGCGGCCGAACCAGGAGCATCGTGCTCCTCAAAATTAGTGTGATATAGGTGCAGTGGAACTCCAACTCGCAAATCGACGGCCGCTACACCCTCTTCGCTGAGGATTGCGTTGGACATTGCGACGTACAGCGTGTCTTCTTTGGGGTTCAGCAACATGGTAGTAGGATGTGCGCCCAGGTGCGACGGGGTCATTCGGTTGCCACAGATCGATCCGGCGCACCAGTCTACCGGTTTCAAGATTCAGTTCGGCGATAGCGAGACCCGTTCCACAGGCTACACCCATGCTTTGGTTCCGGCTTTGTTGGCGAGTCCGTGTAGGGTATGCCTGGGGATGTAGCGACTGCGGCTTAGATCGAACAGACTTGTCGAATTTTGCCGGAATTAACGTCTAGGACGATGACATTGTCGGAACGATTGTTGGCGGTGAGCAGGCGATCACCTCTGGAAGTGACGGGAGAGGACGCCCGTCGCTCCATTTGGTTTTCGTTCTCGCGGCCGGGCAATACTGCAAATCCAGCCGGGTATGGGGGCGCGGTTCCCGGCGGGAGTTTTGCGCAGGCCGAACGCGACTTCTTTGCCTTCGGCGATGCGCTGCGGCGGGATCTTGATGAAGCGTTCGGGAGTGACCTGTCCTTCCGCGAACTTATACACCGCGATGCCATTGCCGGTGCTGGTGGGCTTCTCGCCGGTGGGATCGGTGATCGATCCCATCGAGGCATAGAGGTGCTTGCCGTCGCTCAAAAAGCGAGACCGATGAAATAGCTCTGGCGCGTGGAATAGTCGTCGCTCAGGCGGTCGTCAGGAAAATCGTGCAACTGATTGTTGCTGAGATCGAGGATGGCGATGGATTGGCGTGCGCCGCTTTCCTGAGTTCCGTATCCCTGGTTGAGCAACGCGGCGTAATGGCCGTCGGGGCTGAGCGCGATGGTTGCGGGAAAGCTGTTGGTGCGGGCGAGGTAGCCGGGGACGGGGAGGGTCAGGGTCTTGCTGGTCGGGAGATTGATGCGGCGCGAGCGGTCGGCGGCGCGAGCTACTACGAACACGGCGAGCAGCGCGGATAGAGCGATGAGGGAGACGACGGCGAACCTTTTCATGAAGTCTTTCACGAACTGTTTCATGAACTTTTTCACGAGCGTTTTCACGAGTAGTGGCCTCGGAAGGGTTGTACCATCCGCCGCGGGTATGAGGCAAACAGAGAGAAACTCCTCCGCGTCGGCCTGATGGGTTTCGCGGAAACTTCGATTTATGTCGGCGAATTATGTCAGCGAAGCCCGAGCAGAACGGCGACATACTGGCGCACTTTGACGACTAACGCGGGATCGGCCTTGGAGTGGAATTTCGCTTTACGGCCGGCCCAATCCATGCTCTTCAACTGATCGACGAGGACCGCTCCTTCCACCCGGTCAACGGCAATGGGCAGCGCGAAGGGGTAGGGTTTGCGCTTGCTCGTGAGCGGGCAAACAACGGCGAGTCCGCTGGCGCGGTTGTAGCGCTGATCGGTAAGAACTAACGCGGGACGCCGCTTGGCCTGTTCGCGGCCGATTTGCGGATCGAAGTCCATCATCACGATGTCTCCGGCTTCGGGAACGTAGGGGTTCACCATCTCACCATGTCACCATGTCACCATTCGACGGCTTCCTTTCCCACTTCCGCTCCGGTTGAAATCTCGGAGTAGCGGTTCTCCGGAGTGATCTGGGAAATGAGTTGCGCGAGCGTAGGGATTTTGGTTGCCCGGCGCAGTTCGACGCGACCATCGGCGGCTTCGATCTCCAGCGAATCGCCTTCCTTCAACCGGGCTTCCGCCACCACGGGCTTGGGAATGCGCACGGCAAGGCTATTGCCCCACTTCACCATCTGCGTCTTCATGAACGTAGACTCCTTCCCAATAGTATACAGTGTAACCCAATGTATCTACATTGTCGATACTCAGAAATGACGCCGCATCGCCGGGAAATCAGCTCCGTCAGCATAGAGAACACGGCAATTTCGCGGGAGACAAACAACGAGGGGGCAGCCGCTTCGGCCACCCCCTCTAGGTTTTTCTGAGCAGCCGATCTACTCCAGCACAAAGATATTCTTGTTGGCGCACATCTCCTTCAAGATCTTCGGCCACACCGTGACACTGACTTCTCCGAGATGGGCTTTGCGGAGGAGCAGCATCAAGGTGCGCGACTGCCCGATTCCTCCGCCGATCGAAAGCGGAATCTGGTTGTTCAGGATGGCTTGGTGATACGGCAGCTTCAGGAAATCCAACTGCTTGGCCATCGTAAGCTGCTTCTTCAGGGTCTCGGCCGTGACCCGGATGCCCATCGAGGTCAGCTCATGGCGGCGCTTGGTGACCGAGTTCCATACCAGGATGTCGCCATTCAGGCCGTGCGTGTCTTTGCCGGTCTGATCCTGGGTGTCGGTGACCCAGTCGTCGTAATCGGCAGCGCGCATCTCGTGGGGATAACCATCCTGCAGCGGCCAGCCAATCCCAATAATGAAGATCGCGGGATACTTTTGCAGCACCGCGGTCTCACGCTGCTTGCGCGGCAGGGTGGGATACATATCCAGGATTTCTTCGGCGTGCAGGAATTTCAACTCTTCCGGAAGATCTGGATAGCGTGAGTCTTTCAATTGCGGGAAGAGGGATTGAGCGAATTTTCCCGCTCCGACGATCGCTTTCCAGATTTTGGCGACAATCGCCTTCAGGAACTCCAGGTTGCGCTGCTCGTCGGTGATGACGCGCTCCCAGTCCCACTGATCGACGTAGGCGGAATGGTCGTGATCGAGGAAGTAGTCTTTACGAACGGCGCGCATGTCGGTGCAGATGCCCTCGCCAACTTTGCAATCGAACTGCTTGAGAGCGGCGCGTTTCCACTTGGTCGCGGCCTGCACGACCTGCGCGTCGATGGGATGCTGGTCGCGATCGTTCGAGATATGGAATTGAATGGGGGTGCGCGAGCCGTCGCGATCGAGCATGTCGTTGACGCCGCTCTCCACGTCGACGATGAGCGGCACTTCGACCATGGTCAGATTGAGTTCCTTGCACAGGTTGTCTTCGATATGGCGTTTCACCTGGAAGATGGCCTGCTGCGTCTCTTTCGGGGTCAGCAGGGAGCGGTAATCACGAGGCAGAATTTTTTCCAATTCCTTGTAGTCGCCGATTCCGGGCCCAGCCAAGTCAGCTTTCTTATCAAAGACAATCGTGCTCATCAGTTCTCTCCTTTGCGGACGGATTCCGCGCCGTCGCCACGCGGTCTATCGAAGTTTCGGGTCAAGCGATGAGGCAGCGCCGGAGGTTGCAGGGTGCGCGGCGTTACCTTGGGCTAAATGTTTGCGCTTGGAATGCTCCATGACCATCGCGGTGGTCAGCAGAATCCCAATCAGGCCGAAGATCACCAGCGCGAGCAGAGCCATCAGGAGTATCGGCATATCTACACCTCACTGCTGGGATCGATTGTCAGTCCGGATCGCGGGCGACGCTGTGACCGGAGTCACCGGTCAATGTAACCCGTGGACTCTGGAGTTGGCTTTTCGCGCGTGCCCCTCTCGACGGTAGTCACGGCTTAGGGTGACCTGGATCACTGCGGGTGGTCCCTGCCAACGTTGAAACTCTCAACTGGGCAGCGTTGGAGCTGCTGAGTTCTGCTGCATCCAGTTTGTTGGAGGGCCGTATCGGTGGTTACTTTCGCAACACGCACAGCACTGCGAGAGGGGCCGCAAACTTGATGGAGTTGCAAAATCTCACAAGGAGAAGAAAACGAAATCATGAAGACGACAAAGCTGGTGATGCTGGTAATGACAATCGCGGTCGCCCTGTTCATCCTGATTCCCAATCTGTCGTGGGCTGAGGACGGAGCCGCTATCTACAAGGGAAAATGCGCGATGTGCCACGGAGCGGATGCGGCGGGAAAGCCCGCGATGAAGGCTCCGAGCCTGATTTCGGACGATGCCAAGAAGCTGTCGGATGCCGACCTGGCCAAGGCGGTTACGGGCACGGCGAAGCACACGCCCGCAGTGAAGAGCCTGGCTGCCGACGACGTGAAGGCTGTGGTTGCGTACGTTCGCAGCCTGCAGAAGTAGCGGCCGGTTGTGGTAATGGGCTGTCCTTCTTCGCGCATCGCCGCTGTCACGTAACTGCGGACTGCGGCTGAAGAAGGCGCGAAGGAGAGTATGAGGATGTCCGGCTCAATTCGGCGGACGGAACGGACTCCTGGCCGATCCGTCGCCCGACGGAAATCTTCTTCCCTGTTCGCTCTCCCCCAGGGAACAGCCCGCTTGGGTCCGGGTGCAGACCTCCCCGGACTCAGGTTTCTCTTTTTTCTCTTTGCTGGCGGCATGGCAAGGATGTTCGGCGCGATTCCCGAGTCCGTTCTGTCACAACGGGAGTGCGGCCTGGGAGCGACGGGGAAGATTCCGAGGAGCAATTCCCATGAGTAAGGCCCTGCTGTATGACGCGACAATCTGCATCGGTTGCAAGCAGTGCGAGCAAGGGTGCGCCACTGAAAACAACCTGCCCTATAACGACAGCATCGCGGCGGAGCAGAAGCAATCCGAGCACAAGTTCACCGCGGTCCTCACCAGAGGTGATAAGTTCATGCGGCGCCTGTGCATGAATTGCCAGGACCCTGCGTGCGCTTCGGCATGTCCGGTGGCGGCATTGCGCAAGACGGCAGCGGGCCCCGTGATCTATGAAGAGAGCCGTTGCATGGGCTGCCGCTACTGTATGCTGGCCTGCCCCTTCAACGTTCCCAAGTACGAATGGAACAAGCTGCTTCCGCGGGTGCGCAAGTGCACCATGTGTCCGAATCGGGTGGCAGCGGGCAAGCAAACGGCGTGCGCGGAAATCTGTCCGACGGGCGCCACGAAGTTTGGCGAACGCGACGACCTTATCAACGAAGCGCAGCAGCGCATTCGCGACAACCCCGGCCAGTACGTGAAGCACATCTTTGGTTTGAACGAGGTGGGCGGAACTTCGGTGCTGCTGCTCTCCGGGGTTCCCTTCGATCAATTTGGCTACTCGGCCGACATGCTCACCGAACCTATGCCTTTGTTGACTTCTCGAGTGCTGTCGAAAGTTCCCGACGTGGTCATGCTCGGAGGCGTGCTGCTGGGAGGCATCTGGTGGATTACGAGCCGGCGCGACGACGTGGCGGCCGCCGAGGACAGCGAAAAGAAATCCGTCTGCGCGGACAAGAAACGAGGCCAGGACGAAAATGGCAAAGCCTAGATTCGGATTTTGGAGTGTCATTCTCTGGATAGTTATGGTGCTGGGCGGCTACTCTCTGATCCTGCGGTTCGCGCGGGGATTGGGCGCCTCGACCAACATGAGCGATGAGTTCCCGTGGGGGCTCTGGATCGGGTTCAAGTTGTTTGCCGTGGCCCTGGCCGGTGGAGGGTTCACGATCGCTGCGGTTGTCCATATCTTCAACCTGAAGCGGTACCGTCCTGTCCTGCGGCCCATGATTCTCACCGCGTTCCTGGGATACTCGGCATTCATCTGCTCCCTCATCATTGATTTGGGAAGGCCCTATCGCATCTGGCATCCGGTGGTGATGTGGAACGACCACTCGGTCATGTTCGAGATCGCGTGGTGCGTCATGCTGTACACCACGGTGCTGGCCCTGGAGTTCGCTCCGGCAGTATTGGAGCGCCTGGGATGGCAACGGGCGCTGGTCTGGCTGCGAGGCGTCATGATTCCGGTCGTGATTCTGGGCGTGATTCTCTCCACGCTGCACCAGTCGTCTCTGGGCAGCCTCTACCTCATCGTTCCGGGCAAGCTGTATCCGCTGTGGTACTCGCCGCTGGAGCCGGTGTTCTTTTTTGTCTCCGCGTTGTGCGCGGGATTGGCCATGACGGTCTTCGAGTCCTGGCATAGCCGCAAGGCGTTTGGAAAACAATTGGAGCAGTCTCTGCTGGCCAGCCTCGGCCGGGTCTTGGCCGTCGCGCTGTCGTTTTACCTGGCCTTGCGCTTTGTCGATATGGTGCATCGCGGCGTCTTTCATTTGCTGCTGCTGCCGCGGACCGAAACCTATCTGTTCCTGCTGGAGATTGCGCTCCTTTTGATACCGATGCTCCTTCTATTCCAGCGGCGCATCCACCAGAACCCCACGGCCCTCTATTTCTGTTCGGTGTTAACCTTGCTTGGATTCGTGACCAACCGGATGAACGTCGCGATTACAGGAATGGAGGCCAGTTCCGGCACTTACTACTTTCCGAAGTGGACGGAACTTGCCATCACACTGAGCCTAGTGGCCGCGGCGTTCGCGATCTTCTGGCTGGCGGTGAAGTATCTTCCAGTGTTCCCGCCGGCGCGGGAAACCCACTTAGCGCAGTCCGCACGGGTCGTGGCTCCGTCCGCCGCAGCTCCGCGGGCTGTGCCGGAATTGACCCATGCCGGATCCTGACTCAAGTGCGTTAACGATGGAACACCGTCCCCACTGGGCGAACAGTATCAGCGTGAAACTTGTTTTCCTGCTGGCGGTCTCGATGACGCTGGTTTTCGGTCTGCTGGGCTTTCTCACTGTCCGGCTGCATCGGCAGCATTTGGAACAGAGCACGCTGGCCAGCGCCGAGCGGGTGAGCGATGTGATCCGGCGCAGCACTACCTATGACATGCTGCGCAACGATCGCGAGGGGCTCTACCACACCATCCAAACGATCGCGGATGAGCCCGGCATGGTCAAGGTCCGCATCTTCGACCAAGAGGGGCGGATCAGCTACTCCACGGATGCCGCGGAAGTCAGCCACGTTCTCGACAAAAAAGCGGAGGCCTGCTACGGATGTCACAATCAGTCGCAGCCGCTGACGCGCCTCAATCGCCCCGACCGCTTTCGCATTTATCGCATTGGCGGCGGGCAACGCGTGCTGGGAATCATCACTCCCATCGAAAATCAACCCAGTTGCTCGAACGCCGAGTGTCACGCGCATCCTGCCAGCCAGCAAGTGTTGGGTGTGCTGGACACCAACGTTTCGCTGGCGAATGCCGATGCCCAGCTTTCCGTGAGCAGCGCCCGCATGTTGTCTTACACGGCGGGAGCAATGCTGATTGTGGCGATATTGAGCTGGTTATTCGTGTGGCGAGTGGTGGGCGAGCCCATCAAGGCGCTCAAGAACGGCACGGAACATCTTTCCCAGGGAAATCTTGGCTATCAGATCGAGGTGCAATCCCATGACGAAGTGGGCGACCTGGCGCATTCCTTCAACGAAATGAGCGTGCAGTTGCGCGCGGCGAACGAAGAAATCGTCGACTGGACAAAGACGCTCGAAGATCGCGTCGAGCAGAAGACGAGGGAACTCAATCGCGCCCACGATCACTTGCTGCACTCGGAGAGAATGGCGTCCATCGGCAAGATGGCGGCCGTGGTAGCGCACGAGGTGAATAACCCGCTCTCTGGGATTCTCACTTACGCCAAGCTGATTCGGAAGTGGGTGGGATCGGGCCAAACCGAGCACGAAAAACATGAGGAGGCAATCGAATGTCTGGAACTGATTGCCGCGGAGAGCCGGCGTTGCGGCGACCTGATCAAGAACTTGCTCACGCTGTCGCGAACCGCGCCCATGAACGTGCAATCCACCGACGTACATGCAGTGATCGATCGTTGCCTGCTGTTGGTGCGGCATCAACTGGAGCTCGGCGGAGTCGAAGTTCAGCTGCACTATGCGAAAGACCTGCCGCGCGTGCCATGCGATCCGGCGCAGATCGAACAAGTGTTCCTGACATTAATCATGAATGCCAGGGACGCCATGCCCCGCGGTGGGAATCTCTGGATCGAGACCCGCGTGAGTAACGATGAGAGTGAAATCGAGATGCAGGTGCGCGACGACGGAGCGGGCATACGCCCCGAGGTCTTGCCGCATATCTTCGAACCTTTTCTGACGACGAAAGAGAGTGGGCACGGAGTGGGACTGGGCCTGGCGATCAGCCGCGGCATCGTGGAACGGCACAACGGGCGCATCGTCGTCCAATCGGAGCTGGGCCGGGGCACAACTTTCACCGTAACTCTGCCCAGTCAGGGTCCGTACGCTCCGCCGGCGGGCGTCAGCGCCGGGAATGCCGCGGCAAAACGAGGTGAGTGAAGTGAGCACACAGGGAAAACTGCTGATCGTGGACGACGAACTGAGCGTGCGCGATTCGCTCGGCAAATGGTTCCACGAAGAAGGCTACGAAGTCACCACGGTGGAAAACGCCAACGACGCGCTAACCCGGCTGGCGGAACAACGCTGGGACGCGGCCCTCGTGGATATCAAGATGCACGGCGTCGACGGGATTGAACTGCAGCGCCGCATGCATGAAATCGACCCCGAGCTCATCGTGATCATTATGACCGGCTATGCCTCGGTCGATACCGCGGTGGCGGCGCTGAAGAACGGCGCCTATGACTACGTGACCAAACCACTGGACCCGGACGAGATCGCGCACATGGTGAAGAACGCGCTGGCGCATAAGCGGACGGCGCAGGAGAACGTCCTGTTGCGCGAGACGGTTGCCGAAGTGGCGCGGCCCGGGGACCTCGTCGGCCAGAGCGGCCCCATGCGCAAGGTGTTCGACGCCATTGAGACGGTTGGTCCCACGGACGCTACGGTGCTGGTCACGGGAGAAAGCGGCACGGGAAAGGAACTGGTGGCGCGGGCGATCCACCACGCCAGCACGCGAAGATTTCATCCGCTGGTTGCTATTCACTGCGGCGCGCTGACGGAGACGCTTCTGGAAAGCGAACTCTTCGGGCATGAAAAAGGAGCGTTCACCGGCGCGCAATATCGCAAGAAAGGCAAATTCGAAATTGCCGAGGGCGGAACGGTTTTTCTGGACGAGATCGGCGACATCTCGCTGAAGACACAGACCGACCTGCTGCGGGTTTTGCAGGAACGCGAAATCACCCGCGTCGGCGGCAATCAAATTATCAAGGTGGACTTCCGCTGCGTCGCCGCCACCAACAAGGACCTGGAAAAATTGATCGAGGAAGGCAAGTTCCGTCCCGATCTGTTCTACCGGCTCAATGTTTTCCGCATCGAACTGCCGCCGCTGCGCGAGCGCCCGGAGGACATCCCGCTGCTGGTGAACCACTTCGTGCAGAAGTTTTCTCTGGCAATGAACAAACGCATGACCCGGGTTTCACCCGCGGCCATGAACCAGTTGCAGCAGCAGCCCTGGCTGGGCAACGTCCGCGAACTGGAAAATGCGGTAGAGCGCGCCATGGTGGTGGGACAGGAACCGGAATTGCACGAACAGGATTTCATTTTCAAAGCGCAAAGCGTTTCTAACGGCTCGGGCTCGGGCAAGAAACTGGAGGAAATGGAGCGGGCCCACATTCTGCGGGTGGTGGAGGAATGCGGAGGCAATCAGAGCCGGGCCGCGGAGATCCTCGATATCGACCGGGTCACTCTCTATCACAAGCTGAAAAAGTACGGCTGGACTCGCAATCCCGTTGAGACGCGATAACACTAGTTCTCAGTTCCCAGTTCTCAGTTCTCAGTTTTTCGACTCGGCGCTGAGAACGGAGAACTGGGAACTGAGAACTGACCTGATGAAGCTGCTACAACTGTTGCCGATCGGGAATGTGGATGACGGGCTGATGAAGGATCTGCGTCCCGCCGTTGAAGAAACCTTCCGCGTTCCGTGTAAGGTGCTTCCGGTCCGGCTGGATCCAGAGTTCGCCTACCATGGAGAGCGGCAGCAGTACCACTCGTCCGAAATCCTGCATCGCATGCAAAGTTTGCTTACCGAGGACTCCTGGCGAATGCTGGGGATTGCCTCGGTGGATCTCTACATCCCGATTCTTACTTTCGTTTTCGGCGAGGCGCAAATGGGCGGCCCCTGCGCCGTGATTTCATCGCACCGGCTGCGCCAGGAGCTCTACGGCTTTCCGCCCGACCCAAAACTGTTTCGGGAGCGCGTGATCAAGGAAGCGGTTCATGAACTGGGCCACACTCTGAACCTGACGCACTGCGAGGATTACCGCTGCGCCATGGCGCCCTCCCACGCCGTGGAGTGGATCGATCTCAAGGAAAGCACACTGTGCACCGCCTGCCGCGGCGTAGTAACACCGATGACGCAGGTCTCGTCGGCGCGAAACTTCTAAGATCTCTTCGTGCGTAAGAACAGTCCCGCATCGCCAGTTTCCAACTTCACCTATCCCCGTTAACGACATACTGCTTTTACATTATTGCGCGATAACTACCTATTGCTTTTGCACTATTGCGCGCAGGCCGCGGTTTCGTTACTTTGTGAGCTCTTGAGAATTAGAACTGGTCCGATAGATGGTTCTCCGAGCAGGCGGTTCGGCCCTCAGGGGCTAAAGCCCTCGTCTTTATTGGCCTTGAGCGGCACGGCTGAAGCCGTGCCCTACCCAAAGCCATTTTTGAGACCAGTTCTAATACAACAGAATCGCGGACACTAAGTTCGCCGCGAAACGATAGAGGGGGACATTTTGCGTAGTCGTCGGATCTATAACTCAGTACGAAAAGCGGTCTTGGCCGGATTGGCGATTGGACTCGTGGCGGCGGTCGCCAATGCTCAGCAGTTAGGAACGGCCGTGCTCGAGGGCACGGTTGTTGATCCGCAAGGAGCGGTGGTCAAGGGCGCGCCCGTAACCGCGCGCCAGAGTGCTACGGGAATAGAAAGAAGCACGGCCACGAATAACTCGGGCGTATTCGTGCTGAACGACCTGGCGCCTGGAGCTTATGAAATTCGGGTGCAAGCGCCGGGCTTTGCGGACTACGCCGCACCGGTTTCCTTGGAAGTGGGACAACAGCAAACGCTGAAGGTCGCGCTTAGCGTTGAGGCAAAAAAGATTACGGTGAATGTCAGCGACCTCGGAACGGAGAGAGTGGACACCATCTCTTCGGTTGTGGACGGCGTGGTCAATGCGCACCAAGTCGATAACTTGCCGCTGAACGGTCGCAATTTCCTGGAGCTGGCATTGTTGATGCCGGGTAATACGATCGCTCCCAACTTTGATCCGACCAAGCAGAATACGGTCGTGATTTCGTCCGCCGGGCAACTGGGGCGCGGTGGCAACGTGAGCATTGACGGTATGGACGACAACGACGACGTTGTGGGCGGCATGCTGCTCAATGTTCCGGAAGATGCGGTGCAGGAATTTCAGGTCGCCACCAATCGCTTTTCCGCGGAACTCGGACGCTCCGGTTCCACGGTGGTGAATGTGGTAACCAAGTCAGGCACGAATTCCCTGCACGGATCGGCCTCCGTTTACGAACGAGACCAAAGCTTGCAGGCGCTGCCCGCGACCTTCAATCCATCGTCCACGGAAGGCGCTTTGCCTCCTTTTCGCAGGCAGCAGTATGCGGGCACGGTGGGCGGCCCGCTGGTCAAAGACAAAGCGTGGTGGTTTGCAGGGTTTGAATATCGCAATGAATTAGGCGGCTTGCAGGTCGCGACTCGCTATCCCAATGCCACGGGCGGAGGAGGAACGATCTCCGACAGCTTTGCGCCGGAGCCTTTGACCGATCCCATGGGCACGCTACGCGGCGATTGGAAGATTTCCGGCAAGGATACGCTTTCGCTGCACTACAACATCGAACGGCAGGACGCGACCGGCGTCACTCCCTTTCTTGCCGATCAGCCCATCGGTTCTGCGTCGGAGAGGCAGGACTCGAACAACCGCTTCCAGACATTCCAGGCTTCCTGGACCCGGGTGCTGAGCCCGACTCTGCTCAACCGGGCCAGCTATAGTTTCAACAACTTCCACAACGTGATTGATCCGGTGAATCCCGGCCCGGAGCTGGATTTTCCCAGCCTGGCCGACGGCGCTTCCTATGATTCGCCGCAGCTCACGTGGCAAAAGCGTTCGCAATGGGATGATGAAGTGGACTGGACGCGCGGCAAGCACAACGTACATTTTGGCGGAGAGTTCCAGCGCATTGGCGCGGCTTTCGATCTCGGAGTTTTCCGCAGCGGCGCGGTCGAGTTTGTTCAGGACTTTGCCAATCAGGACCGGAATGGCGACGGCGTGATCAACGATCAGGACCTGCTGTTCGCGGTTGCTATTCGCAGCGGCACGCCCAACAAGGATCTCATCATTCCCGATGCCGACAATAATCACATTGCCGGCTACTTCCAGGACGATTGGCGGGTTCATCCTCAGCTCACGTTGAATCTTGGGCTGCGCTATGAGATTGATACCGATGTGAACGACGTTGGGCACTACGGTCAGATCAATCCCATTCTGCTGCCGTTTCTGCGCGGCACGCGGCACAAGGATGGAAGCGATTGGGGCCCGCGCATTGGTTTCAACTGGGCGGCCAAGAGCGGGAAGTATAGTGTGCACGGCGGATACGGGATTTACTACGATCGGGTCACGCTTGAGATTGAATCGCTGGAGCGCGGACTCGACGGCCGCGCGCTGCCGATCAACGTGACGGTGGGAAACGCCAGCTTCCTGGATGCAAATGGAAATTTTTTGCCCGGCGCGCCCACTCTTTCCAATCCGTTTAGCGGTCCGATTATTCCGGGAGCGGGAGGCGCATCGGAAGGCATCAACCTGATTGACAACGATATTCGGAACCCGAGGGTGCAGCAATTCAATTTAGGCATCCAGACGGAGTTTGCCCGGAACTGGATTCTCAAAGTTGATGGGATTCACGACTTCGGCACGCGCTTCATTATTGGGGTACCTCTTGGGTCCGTGTACAACCCCGACTCCGGAGGTCCGGAGACCGTGACCGATTTGCAATCCACTGCGAGCACTCATTACGACGCGCTTTGGGTGACGGTGGACCATCGCTTCGCGCAACGCTTTCAATTTCATAGTGCGTATACTTTCTCGAAGGCAAGCGACTATGCGAACTATGACCAGATCCCGTTCGGCTATGCGCCGGTGGATCCCACAGATCTGCACCGGGAATATGGACCCGCGCCCAACGATCAAAGACAGCGCTTAGTGCTGCAGGGAACGGTGGATTTGCCTTGGGGCCTGCGGTTCTCTCCGCTTTGGACCTACGCGTCGGGAGTTCCGATGGATATTCTGTTGGGCGACGGCAGCGGCGATAGAGTTCCAGAGCTCGGGCGCAATGCCGGCGGACGTCAATTTCACACGGGAACGCAGTTGAACGCTTTCCTGACACAGCTCAACAACGCTGGGGACTTGAACGGGACGCTGGGCACCCCATTTCCCTTGGTTTCTCCGAACGCCCGCTTCGACGATACCTTCAATTCGTTCGATATGCGGCTCTCCAAAGATTTCCGCCTGAGCGAACGATTCAATCTGCAACTGATCGGCGAAGCCTTTAATCTGTTCAACAAAACCAACATCCTGGGGACGAGTAAGAACAATTACTCCGGGTTCTTCAACACGCTGGTGCCCGATGGCAACAATCCGAATTACTCCTCCGCCTTTGGCACTCCGGTCAGCCAAGCGGGCGGAGTGTTTGGTTCAGGAGGTCCGCGCGCCTTTCAATTGGCGGCCAAGGTGACGTTCTGAGCGGCACGATGTAAACGGAAGGACGGTCCAAACGCACACCTGCCGCCCACTGTCCCTGGCTTTTCAGCCCTGGATCCGGACGGCCGGTGTTCTTGCGCCCTCGGCGACGTGACTCGCATCGCTGCGAGTTTGACTTATGACAGGAAGAATTCTTTTGCCAGCGGCAGCCACTCCTGGTCGGGGATCTGGGCGGAGAGGTCGTTCACGGCTACTCCACCATCCTGGGCCAGCGCACCGGCCAGCGCCATCGGCATACGGCGCTGCAAGCGGCTTGCCGACTCTTCCGTCCACCAGCGGGCGAGTGCGCCACCGATTAAGTTTCGGAAGCTAGTCTTGGCGTCGGGCGCCTGCACCGTCACCAGCCAGCCTTCGCCGTAGGGATCGCTGAGCGCCAGCTTCGGATCATCCACCAGTGTCTGGTTGATATTCGACACCGTGCCTTCGATCGGCGAAACCATGTCAACGGCGCAGCCGTCGCGATAAAGGGTGCACATCTTCTGGCCCTGGCGAATCCACTGGCCGCGTTGCGGCAGCGCGATGCGTTCTAGCTTGCCGGTCAGCTTAGAGGCAAAGTCATCCATGCCGACGCGCACTAGGGTGGGGCTCTCGCTCAAGGCCCAGGTGTGGCCGGGGTGATAGCGCAGGTTCTCTGGGACAGCGAAGCCGCCGACAAGAGCAGGCTGTAAGCGTGGCAGCGCTTCATGCTTTGCCGGGGCGACCTGCAACGCGGGTGCCATGGCGCGTCGGCTGCGGAAATGGTCAATCAGCAGGAAAGTCGCGAAGAAGAAGAGGACCAGTAAGACTGTCATAAGTCACCGTGGCTGGAGGGCCGTCGAGCGAGCCACTCAGCAGTCTTCTAAGAGCAATCGCCATGCCAGAACGAAGCGATTTGCGCGTGAGGAAGCCTGCAGGTGTCGATCTTCTTTGAAATGAGTCAGATAGACCGCAGGCAGGTCTGGTGGATCAAGGTCTCGCGATGAGATTGTCAACAGCCGTTTTGATGGAAATCGCAACAGTTTAATGCTCGTGTTTTCGATATTTAGACGTAAAGATCAAGAATGGCGATGTGGAATCAGCGACTTACGGCTCGACCGACCTATGATGAATGTCGCAACAGCAAAAATTGCAGAATGCAACAGTAAATATCCTATTCGCGCGCGTACTGCATCTGTAGCTTGGCATCGGCAGGGTTAGCGCCGGTGGTCAAGGCAGTGGCCCCGTACTCCAGCCCTTTTTCAAAGGCCTTCAGGTTGAGTTCCCGGAAGCTGGGCGGGACGGAATCGGCGACGGCTTTGCGGACGGCATCGGGCTCCAGCAGGTCGGTGATCGCGGTGAAGAAACCCACCATCACGGAATTCAGCACCATACGTTTTCCGAGTCCTTCGGCGATGCGGGTGGCGGGGATGCTGTAGACCTGGATTCCCTGTTTGAGATTGGAGACTCGCACCAGATCTTGCTCGACGATCATGATGCCGCCGTCTTTCAACTCGGAGCCGAAGCGCACATAGGCCTCTTGCGACATGACGACGAGGATGTCGGGCTGGGTGACGTAGGGGTACAGCACGGGCGAGTCGGAAAGGACAAGCTGCGCGCTGCAGGCGCCGCCGCGGGCTTCTGGACCGAAGTTCTGGGTCATGGTGGCAAACGCGCCTTGATAAATCGAGGCCGCTTTACCGAGGACGATGGCCGAGAGAATCACTCCCTGGCCGCCAAAGCCGGCGAGACGAATTTCCGTTAGCCGCATACCATCTCCTGTTGTTCGACGAATTTCGCGCCTAGCGTATCGGCGTATTGCGCTCGCATCATCGTCTGATAGTCGGGGCGATCGCGGTCGACAAACTTGCCCACGACGATCTCGCCGGTCATGGTCAGGCCGACTTCGCTGGTGGGCGCGCCGTTCCGGACCTTGCTCTTCTCTTTGTAGAACTTCATGGCGTCGAGACCATCGCCCATCTTGTTGCGGCGCTGATAGAGCGTGGGACAGGGCGAAATCACTTCGATAAAGGAGAAGCCTTTTTTCTGGAAGGCCTCGCTGATGGAGCGTGACAGTTGCCGCACGTGAAAGGTGGTCCAGCGCGCGACGTAGACCGCGCCCGCGGCTTCGACCAGGTGCGGCAAATTGAACGACGGCTCGAACACGCCGTAGGGATTGGTGGAAGTGGTCGAGTGATCGGGCGTGGTGGGAGCGGTCTGGCCGCCGGTCATGGCATAGATCAGATTGTTCACGCAGATGACTTTCAAATCGATGTTGCGGCGCGCGGCGTGAATCAGATGATTGCCGCCGATGGCCGAAAGATCTCCGTCGCCGGAATAGACGACGACGTTCAGCTTGGGGTTGGCGAGTTTCAATCCGGTGGCGAAGGGAATGGCGCGGCCGTGCGTGGTATGGAACGAATCGAGTTTGACGTAGCCCGCCACGCGCCCGGTGCAGCCGATGCCGGAGACGAGCGCGAGGGATTGCAAATCGATTTTCGATTCGATGAGGGCGCGGGCGAAAGAATTCACGGTGGTGCCGATGCCGCATCCCGGACACCAGATCGAAGGCATGCGATCGCTGCGTAGAAAGGGCTCGACTGGGTTGAGAATATCGGTATTCAAGCTTTCGGTCATCGCGCGGCCTCCACAATTGCGTTGAGGATGTCTTCGGGGTTGTGCACTCCGCCGCCCGCGTGCGACACGGCGAATGTTTTGGCCTGGCCGGCGACAGCCCGCTCCACTTCTCGCACCATCTGGCCCAGATTGAGTTCGGGGACGACGAATGCTTTCACCTTGGCTGCGAGTTCGCGGATCTTTTTCTCGGGGAACGGCCAGGCGGTGATCAGGCGCAATTTGCCGACGCGCAGGCCCTGTTGACGAGCCACCTCGATGGCTCGTTGCGCTACTCGCGAAGTGATTCCGTAGGAAACGACCACGACATCGGCGCCGTCGAGTTGCTCTTCTTCGACCAGTGTAATGCGGTCGACAGCGTTGAGAATCTTGTCTTGCAGGCGGCGAACCAGCTTGTTTTGGACCTGCGGCGTCATGTTGGGATAGCCGCGTTCGTCGTGGGTCAAGCCGGTGACATGAAACTTGTAGCCGTCAGCAATACATC
>CAVRNL010000035.1:0-30234 GCA_963722485.1 uncultured Acidobacteriaceae bacterium | reverse complement strand
CTGTTATGTCCCTGTACTTATTAGTCGTATTGCTTGTGTAATGGGAGCCGGGTGATCGCTTCGATCCTCAATCCTTGGGAGCAATGCGGACTGCTGCGCGGAGCTGGTCTGAGCCCTGAGCGCGACTGGCGAGCTGAGTTCGGTCTGGGGAGAGAGCGCTCCAGACCTTCGTTGATTCTCTGCGCTGACTGGAGCTTACTTGCCAGCGGCGCTGGCTGCCGACGACGACGCGGCCTTCAACTGGATCAGGCCGATTCCCAAGCCCCCTATGGCGCCAGCGAGCACCCCCAGCAGCACCAGGACGGGTATGCTCTCAAGAAGTGAGCTTCTCTTTTTTGCCATTCTGCATTCTCCACTCGAAACTCTTTGCTTGCATCATACCAGCATTTGCGCTTCCATTCCCGGCGCCGTTAAGGACACCATAACCCATTGCGGCTGCGAGAGATGAGGGCTAAGGGCCCACTAGGAAGGATGATTGTGCAGAGTTTTTCACCTATAGGGAAGAGTCCGCAGGCGTAGAGTCCGGGGAGTCTCCGGCAATGTGCTTGCGTCGCCGCTGACGGCTATTGACTGTCGGCCTGTTTTTTTTCAGCCTGACGTGGCATCTTTAGATTTCCTCTCGGAGGTGCAATGAGACTCTGCCGCTTTGCCGTTTACGTGGTGTTTCTATCGAGCCTGTGGGCACAGCAAACTCATGGCGACGCCGTCCAACCGGAAGTCAAGGACGCCGCAGTCGCGTCCGGCAGCCAGCGGCCACGCATCGGCCTCGTGCTCGAAGGCGGTGGCGCGCTCGGCTTGGCGCACGTCGGGGTACTCCAGTGGCTGGAGGAGAATCGCATCCCGGTGGACGTAATTGCCGGCACCAGCATGGGCGCCCTGGTTGGAGGAATCTACGCCACCGGGGAATCGCCCAGCCAGATCGACGCTTTGATCCGCAGCATTAAGTGGAACGAAGTTCTACGCGGGGTTACGTCCTACCGAGATTTGTCATTCCGCCGAAAAGAAGACCGGCGAAGCTATCTGAATGCCTTCGAATTCGGTTTGAAGCACGGCGCGCAGTTTCCCAGTGGCTTCAATTCCGGACAGCAGGTGGGATTGATTCTAGACCGGGTCGGGTTGCCGTATTCGCAGATGACGAGCTTTGACCAATTGCCGATCCCGTTTCGTTGTGTTGCGACCGATCTGGTATCGGAAACGCCTTATGTGTTCGACCATGGTTCCCTGGCCAGAGCCATGCGGGCTTCGATGTCATTGCCGGCATTTTTTTCTCCCGTGCGCGATGACGCGCGCGTCCTGGTGGACGGTGGCCTGCTCGATAACTTACCCGTGGACGTAGCCCGTAAGATGGGCGCCGATATTGTGATCGCAGTTCATTTGACCACACCGCCCATGGATCCGAAGACCGTCCTCTCCTCGGTTGGCGTGTTGCAGCGCTCGGCAAGCGTGACCATCGCTATCAACGAACTGCGCAGCATGGAGCAGGCCGACATCCTGCTGACGGCGGACGTCTCGCAATTCGATGCCACCGATTACACCCTCTTCGACAAGATCGAGGCCGAAGGCTACAAAGCTGCGCAGGCAAAAACCGCGCTGCTTGCCCGTCTGCAGGTCGGCGAGGAAGAATGGCAGCGGATCGTGGCCACGCGAATGAGCAAACGCAGATCCGTGCCGGTGCCCGAGTTTGTGGAAGTCACCGGCGCCCAAGGCGACGTCCTAAAGGGCCTTCAGCACGAACTGTCCGGCCTGGCGGGTAAGCCCATCGATCCCCAGGAACTGGATCAGAAGATGATGGACGTCACCGGTCTGGGGCGCTTCGCCCGAGCCTTGTACCGTGACGTGGAGCGGGACGGGCAGCATGGACTGCAGGTCGAAGCCCAGGAGAAAGACTATGCGCCGCCGACGGTGAATCCTGCATTCGTCATTGATGGGTCAGACTACAAGAATGTGCTCTTCGAAGTGGGAGCACGTATCACGTTCCTTGATGTCGGTGGATTCGGGTCGGAGTGGCGTAACGATTTTATCGCGGGCTCCGAGTACGGACTGAAGACTGAATACTTTCATCCTCTCACTTCCTATACCGGCTGGTTCGTTGCCGCGCATGGAACGGCCGACAGCAGCCCATTCTTCGTCTACCAGCGCGACAAGCTGCTGGGTGACTACCGCAATCGCTTGACGGGTGCAGGCTTGGATCTGGGCTACACCTTCGGTCGCGGTGCGGAACTGCGCGTGGGATACGAGGCGGGATATCAGAAGATCAACGAGGATATAGGGACTCCAGTGGCGCCCGAGGTCCACGGACGGTACGGAGTAACGTCGATGCGCTACCGGCTCGAACGCTTCGACGATCCTGTGATTCCACGCCGGGGAGCGCGCGTGGAGTCGACCTTTAAGTTTTATGACACCGCTCCGGGAACGCGGGACGTGGTGCCGACCCAAGAACTGAGACTCGGGCTGGCGGAGCGGACGAGCGAAAGATCTTCAGTACTGCTCTTCGCATCGGGAGGCACTGCGTTCTCGACCCGGGACACCGGATTCCCGCCCTTTAGCCTCGGTGGCCCGCTGCGCCTGTCCGCGTACGGGACGAATGAGTTGTTGACGAACCAGTATTTTCTGCTGCAACCGGCGTTCCTCTATAAGCTGTGGGAAATTTCGCCGATCTTGAAGCAGAATGTTTATCTGCTTACGATGTATGAGGCGGGAAAAGCTTATGATCAAACGGCTAGCACTCCGAAGGTGGCGCAAGACGGAACCGTCGGAGTTCTATTTCAGACTGTGTTCGGGCCCATGTTCTTTGGTGGGAGCCTTGGAGATAACCAGCACCGCAAGTTCTTCTTCGAGGTTGGCCGATTCTTCTGAGACAAGCTGAGAATGCCGCGGCCGATCCGACCGCCTAAAGCGACTTAGGATCTCCGGTAGAGACGCGGCTTGCCGCCTCTTGCTCGCTGTGTGAGACGGGGCCGGACTTTTTTCGGCAAGTTGAGAAGGCGGGCTTCGACGGTAGCTCCCTCCCTGTCAGGCGACGATTGCCATACTGTGATACAAAAGAGAGCATTCGAGGTGCATTGATGACAGAACCAAGTTATGAAGAATTGAAAGCTCGCCTGGCCGACTTGGAAAAACAGGTGGAAACGAAAAAGAGAAGCGGCGCCATGGAGTTCCGCGTCAGTGAGAAGGGCGGCGTCAGCGTCTACGGACTGGGCCGTTTTCCGGTCACCCTCTACTACGAGCAGTGGACAAGATTGCTCGACGCTGCTCCCGATCTTAAGGCGTTTATTGAAGAAAACAAGAGCAAGCTGAAGATGAAACAGGGCTAGACCAATCCGGGGAGCGGTTTGGGGCTGCCCGAAAGGGAACTGGTGCGCCCGGAGAGAATCGAACTCCCAACCTCTTGGTTCGTAGCCAAGCACTCTATCCAATTGAGCTACGGGCGCATTATCGTGAACCGTTTTTGAATTATAACGGAAACAGAATCGTTTCGCCCAACCTGGTTTGCTGTTTGCGCTCGCCGTAAAACGCCGATCCGGGTTCGATTGCGCTTTCGCTTCCCGCCAAACCCCGTGCTGGCTGGGGAAACCGGCGGCCTTGGCGGGACGCTTGCCGGAACCGTGGGTTTGTAAATTAGAGTAAAAGTTTCCGCCCCAGCGCAAAACCTACCCGCCTCGGCGTTCTACGTATGCATGTTGGCAATGCCTTAGCGATGGCACCCGACATGCTTCTCCCCGGGACAGACGAAGTGGCGCGCACCGGGGCATTTGGGAAATCACTTCGGCCAGAGGTCTTTCCGAATGCCCCTTTGCATTCTCCGTTTGCCGAGCAACGGGCACTCTGCTCAGTTTCCTGGCCTTCCCCCGAAGAATCCTCCCTGGAAGTGAGGATGAGCAGGGAAACCGGGCGGAGTGCCGTTTGCTCCGCCACTCTCTTTCCCGCGAAGCCCTCAGGCAAGAACCAGCTGTTCCTGAACGTCAATTCCAGCTTGGCGCAGCAACTTGGCGACCGCATCGGCGTTCAATCGCGAGGCGTCGAACCGCACCCGCACCGTCCGCTCCTTCTCGTTGAACTGTATGCGCTGGACGCCATAGACCTCGCGGACGCTGTCAAGGGCCCGCAACTCAGCTTCTCCGGGCGGAGTCTGGTACCGGTAGACGACTTCGAGGTACGTCATTCTCATTTCTCCCCAGGAATAAAAAGTTCGAGCATTACTCTCTGAGTATCTAATAAGCGATCGATTCCGCCAAGAGCAGAGCCAGTGGAGGGACGGGCGAAGCTCGGCAGCTGTAGCCACAGCAACTCTGGATTCGATATAGACTTCTGGCAGCGAAACTATGGACCACCTCACCCCCCCGGACGTCCCAAACGCCGCACCGCCCTCCGCTAAGGCCAAAGATCCCGTCTGCGGCATGGATGTGAATCCCGCAACCGCTCGCTACAGGACGCTGCACAATGGCAAAGAATACTTTTTCTGCAGCGCCGGCTGCCTCGCCAAGTTTCAAGCGGATCCAACGACGATTCTGTCATCCCCACCCAAGCCGATGACGATGGGGTCGGGACTGGTGTCGCTAGGCACCCCGGTTGGTATTCCGAAAATGATCATGCCAACGCTGACCACGCCAACCTCCGCCGCTCCGGTTGCCGTTGGCGAAAGTAAGGGCGAGGGCAAACCGAAAGACACGCGCACCTACGTTTGTCCAATGTGTCCCGAGGCGCGGCAGATTGGGCCGGGCCCCTGTCCCAAGTGTGGAATGGCGCTTGAACCCGAGTCGCCGGCGCTCCCCGCAACCAAGCGTGAGTACACCTGCCCGATGCATCCCGAGATCGTAAGAGCCGAGCCGGGGAACTGTCCGATTTGCGGCATGGCGCTGGAGCCGCGCACGGTGACAGTCAAAGAAGAAGAGAATCCCGAACTGCGCGACATGACCCGGCGATTCTGGATCAGCCTGGCGCTGACGGCGCCGTTGCTGGCGATTGCCATGGGCGGCATGTTGTGGCCGCACAGATTCATGGCATCATCCTGGAACAGGGGATTGCCGTGGCTCGAATTGCTGCTCGCCACGCCGGTGGTGCTGTGGGGCGGCTGGCCGTTCTTTCAGCGCGGATGGACATCGGTAGTAAATCGCAGCACCAACATGTTCACGCTGATCGCGATGGGCACGGGCGTCGCGTACCTCTACAGCGTGGTCGCCATGTTGTTCCCATGGATTTTTCCTGCCTCGTTTTTTACGTTTTCGGACCGCCCCGACGTTTACTTCGAGGCCGCCGCCACCATCGTCACGCTCGTCCTGCTGGGCCAAGTGCTGGAGCTGCGCGCCCGCAGCCAGACGTCGAGCGCAATCCGCGCACTGCTCGATCTCAGCCCGAAGATGGCGCGCCTGATTCCGGTAAGCGAAAACGGCAGCGAAGGCGGCTCTGAAACTGAGCGCGACATCCCGCTCGAAGAGGTCAAACCGGGAGACCGCCTGCGCGTCCGTCCCGGAGAGAAGATCCCCGTCGATGGTGTGGTACTGGACGGATCGAGCGCCGTGGACGAGTCCATGATCACCGGCGAATCCCTTCCCGTCGAGAAGACGGCGTCCGCGCGCGTGATCGGCGCAACCGTAAACGGCAACGGAAGTCTCGTGATGCGCGCCGAACGCGTCGGCAGCGAGACCATGCTGGCGCAGATCGTGCAGATGGTCAGCCAGGCGCAGCGCACCCGCGCCCCCATCCAAAGGCTGGCGGACAAAGTCGCGGGCTGGTTTGTTCCGGCGGTGATCGCGGCTGCGGTAGTGACCTTCATCGTGTGGGCGAGCTTCGGACCGGAGCCGCGTTTCGCGCATGCCATCGTGAACGCCGTGGCCGTGCTGATCATAGCGTGTCCGTGTGCGCTGGGCCTGGCGACGCCAATGGCGATCATGGTCGGCACCGGACGCGGCGCCCGTGAGGGCGTGCTCATCAAGAATGCCGAGGCGCTCGAAACGATGGAGAAAGTGGACACCATCGTCTTCGACAAGACCGGGACGCTGACCGAGGGCAAACCGAAAGTGGTGGCGTTCTCGACCTCGGAGAATTTGCCGGGCATTTCAGGCAATGAGATTCTGCGTCTGGCGGCGAGTCTGGAGCGAGCCAGCGAGCATCCGCTGGGCGCGGCGATGGTCGCGAAAGCGAATGAACTGAAGCTGGCTCTGAGCGAGCCTGCCAACTTTCAATCCGTGCCGGGACAAGGCGTGCGCGGGACGGTAGAAGGGAAGAGCGTGGCGGCTGGAAACTGGGCCCTGATGCGAGCGGTCGGAGCCTTCGGCAGCAAGACGGCGGTTTCGGTTCTTAAACCCGCCGGTTCCACCGTGATCTATCTCGCAGTCGATGGCAAGTATGCTGGCGACGTCGCGGTCGCCGACCCGTTGAAGCAATCCACGGCGAATGCTCTGCGCGAACTGAAAGCCCAGGGAATCCGCTTGGTGATGCTCACCGGCGACAATCAGTCCACGGCCCAGGAGATTGCGAGGAGCCTCGATCTCGCAGACTTCAAAGCCGAGGTTCTGCCCGCGCAGAAAGCCGACATCGTCAAGAGTCTGCAGAACGAAGGCCGCATCGTTGCCATGGCTGGCGACGGCATTAACGACGCTCCCGCGCTCGCCCAAGCACAAGTCGGAATTGCCATGGGCACGGGAACCGACATCGCGATGGAGAGTGGCGGCATCACGCTCCTTAAAGGAGACCTTGAAGGAATTCTGCGCGCCCGCAAGCTAAGCCAGGCGACAATGCGCAACATCCGGCAGAACCTTTTTTTCGCCTTTATCTATAACTCCATCGGAGTGCCAATTGCCGCAGGCGTGCTATATCCGGCGTTCGGATTGCTGCTGAGCCCGATCCTAGCCGCAGCCGCGATGAGCTTCAGTTCCGTGTCGGTGATCACGAACTCCCTGCGATTGCGGAAGGTGAAGTTGTAGGTCCACTAGAATTTGTCATCCCGAGCAAAGCGAGGGATCTGCATATTGCGGCGCACTACAGATCCCTCGCTTTGCTCGGGATGACAACCCACGGAAGATGTGGAGAAAAACTATAATTTGCTCAAATAGTCCGTGACCTCCGGGCTATTCCAATCCACGGCTCCGATGAATTTGCGGCGAATGACTCCCTGGCGGTCGATCACGTAGGTTTCGGGCCAGCCAAAGGTCCCATACAAGGAGCTAGTCTTCTGCGTTCCGTCGCGGACCGTCACCATGTTGACGTTGAAGTCCTTCAGGAATTTGTGATACGCGGCGTCGTCGACGTCGATGCTCACGCCAAGCACCACTACTCCTTTACTTCTGAGGCGCGCCTGCATCTGAACCATCGAAGGAGTCTCCTCGATGCAAGGCGGGCAAAAAGTTCCCCAGAAATTCAGCACCACCACCTGCCCGCGAAACTGGCTGAGCGTAACCTTGTGATCGGAATCCTGCACCGTGAAATCTGGGGCATTCGAGCCGATGCGCGGAGGATGGCCGCCGCTGTAGCATCCGAACAGGGCAGCCAGCAATCCAATGGCTAGACAGGCTGCGGAAAGAATCCGATTCGAGCTGTTTCGGGGAGGGCACGACTTCACGGCTCGCAAAACAACTTGATCCTGCACTTGATTTTGGGTGGCGCAGCGCTTCAGCGCTGCGACAACTGGTCTGACTTCGGCGTCGGCTTTAGCCGCTGAGGTTAGGAGCGTTCGTCTCACCCCGCTATAATAGCGAAAATCCGATGGATAGTTCATACCCATCCGCTCCTCTGTCGATCCCGGAGGTCTCGATCATCGTTCCTGCCCGGAACGAAGAGGTCAGCCTTGGCGCATGTCTGCAATCCCTGACGGCCCAAACCGGCGTGGCTTTCGAGATCATCGTAGTCGACGACTCCTCCACCGACCGCACCCGCGAAATCGCGCAGAGTTTTTCCGGAGTGCGCGTGATTTCCGCAGAGCGTCTGCCCCAGGACTCGACGGCGAAGGGCCAGACAGGGAAGGCGTGGACAGGGAAGAACAACGCGGTTGTTGCCGGCGCCAGAGAAGCGCGGGGGCCGTGGCTGTTGTTCACCGACGCGGATACCGTGCATCGGCCCGGATCGCTGGCGCGGGCGTTAAACGAAGCAAAGAAACAAGAAGCCGATTTGTTGTCGTACTCTCCCGAGCAGGTGGTCGTTACCTTTGCCGAGAGAGCGGTGATGCCGGTAGTCTTCGCGGAACTTGCGGCCGAGTACCCGCCTCATAAAGTGCGCGAGCATATTTCGAGACGAGGTTCGAGACAAGGCTCGGCAATCGCAGCCGCGAACGGCCAGTATCTTCTTGTCCGCCGCCCCGCCTACGATGCCGTAGGCGGGCACGCCTCCGTGGCCACGGAAATACTTGAAGACGTGGCCCTCGCCCGTCTGTTCCGCACCGCCGGCCATCGCGTCTACTTCCGTTATGGCGGAGACGCCGTGCGCACACGCATGTACCGCAACTGGTCTCAGCTTCGCGAAGGCTGGACGAAAAATCTGGCCCAGTTGTTCCCTCACTCCGAACGGCTGGCGCTCCAGAGTTTGCTTTTGTGGACGATGGCATGGTCGGCGCTGGGCGTTGCCGTGTTTGGCGCGATCAGCCAACACTTCCCGTGGATTGCGTTTGCTGCCTTGTGGCTCTTGGTGTATCGCAGAATTCGCGCGGCACATTTCACGGCCGCGAATAACCTGATCGCCATCGCTTGCGGTCTGCCGATGTTTGCCTACCTGCTGCTGCGCTCCAGGAAGGCGCACGCGAGAGGACAAGTATCCTGGAAGGGCCGCGTTTACGATGTCGGCCTCTTAAGTGAAAGTACGCCTGGAGAAAAGAAGGCAGCATAAGCGATTTTGAGCATTGGGTGTCAGGTACGGAGAACTGAGAACTGAAAGCTCAGAACTGATTTCTATGGTTTATCTCACGCGCAAAGCCGAATTTTCCGCAGCGCATTACTATCACAATCCGGAATTTACTTCGGAGGAGAACCAACGCGTCTTCGGCAAGTGCAATAATCCCAACGGACACGGGCACAACTACACCCTGGAAGTCATGGTGAAGGGCGAGGTCGATCCGAAATCCGGATTCGTCGTCGACCTGAAGCAGTTGAAGGATGTCATGAGCAGGGAAGTGCTCGACGCCTTCGACCATCGCTTCCTGAATAAGGAGGTGCCTGAGTTCCTGACCAAGATCCCAACCACGGAGAACCTCGCTATCGCCATCTGGCAGCGCCTCGCGCCGAAACTCAAAGCGGCCCAACTGCATCGCGTGCGCGTATACGAAACGCCCGACCTGTTCGTCGATTTTTACGGAGAAGCATGAAAGCGCACCTGACCCGGCGGTACATGTTTTCCGCGTCGCACCGCTTGCACAGCGACGAAATGTCGGAGGAAGAAAACCGCGCGACCTACGGCAAGTGCAATAATCCCTATGGGCATGGTCACAACTACACGATCGAGGTTACCGTCAGCGGACCGGTCGATGACCAGACCGGGATGGTCTGCAACCTGGCCGATCTGGATGCCTTCGTGCACAACCAAGTCCTCGAACGTTACGACCATCAGAACCTGAACCTGCTTTCAGAGTTCGTGAAGCAGGTTCCGACCACGGAAAACCTGTGCATCGCGATCTACGAAATTATGAAGCGCGGCTTCCACAACGCTCATCTAGAGAAAGTACGAATCGAAGAAACCATGATGAATTCGTTTGAATACCGTGGGGAGTCCGCTCGTTAGTCGTTGGTCGTTAGTCGTTTGCAGATTCTGGTTCGCTAACGACTAACGACCATCGACCAACGACATAGAACCTATGAAATCCACGCCCTTAGCCGCCACCCTGACCAGCGCCACTTACGAAGAACTGGTCCGCGAAATGCTTGTCCGCCTCGGTCAAGATCCGGATCGTGAGGGCCTGTCGCGCACGCCCCAGCGCGTCGAAAAAGCCATGCGCTTTCTCGTGAAAGGCTACCAGGACGACCCCGAAGCGCTCTTGCGCGAGGCGCTGTTCACCGTCAGCTACGACGAGATGGTGATCGTGAAAGACATCGAGATGTTCAGCCTGTGCGAGCACCACCTCTTGCCGTTTTTTGGCAAGGTGCACGTAGCCTACATCCCTAACGGAAAAGTCATCGGCCTGAGCAAGATACCGCGCCTCATCGAAGCCTTCTCGCGGCGCTTGCAGATTCAGGAGCGGCTGACCACGCAAATTGCGGAGGCGATCCAGAACACCATCGAGCCGCAGGGCGTCGGCGTGGTCATCGAGGCGCGGCACCTGTGCATGATGATGCGCGGCGTCGAAAAACAGCATTCTTCGGCCGTAACTTCGTCCATGCTCGGCTGCTTCCGCAACGAAGAGGAAACGCGCACCGAATTCCTTTCGCTGATCCGCCAGCGCACGAATGCCTTGTGATTTGTAATGTCGAAAAATGGATGCCCCACGTCTCGCGTTTTCGAGGCGTGGGCCGACGGCGATCCCCGCGTGCAGCTGTTGACCAATTGTGAACTCCCTCCTCGCAAGATAACGGCGGCTGGAATAAGCTGAAAAACGCCGAATGCCAAGACGCAAACCCAGATTCCGCGAACCCACGCTCTCCGACCGCCTCGCCCTTATCACCGGCGCCAACCGCGGCATCGGTCTCGCCCTTGCCCGAGCGCTGGCATTAGAAGGCTGCAATCTCGTCATCACAGGCCGCGACGAGCGTGCCCTGGCCAAGGCGCGCGTCGAACTGGAGAAACTCCAGCGGGAGAAACTGCCGGCGAACCTGCACCTTCACGTCCTGGCACAGTCCTGCGACGTCCGCAGTCCCGACTCCGTCGACTACCTTTTTACGCTAATCCGCGGATTGCGTAAGCCCCTCGATGTCCTCATCAACAACGCTGGCATTGGACATCCCAATCTCGCCATCGGCGAGTTGCCGTATCCCACCTGGATCGAAGTGATCGACACCAATCTCAACGGCCTGTTCCTCGTGACCGAGGCGGCGCTCGCGGTGATGAAGCGCGGCAGCACGATCGTGAACAATCTGTCGATCGCCGCCGAGCGCGTCTTCCCGGGATCGGCAGCCTACAATGCGTCGAAGCATGGCGCCCTCGGATTTACCGACACCTTGCGCGAGGAGTTGCGGCCGAAGGGCATTCGCGTGATCGCCCTCCTGCCCGGCGCAACCGACACCGCAATCTGGGACGCGCTCTGGCCAAAAGCGCCCAGGCAAAAAATGATGTCCGCTGAGGCCGTCGCCCGCACGGTGGTTAGCGCGCTGCTCTTGCCCGAAAACACGACCGCAGAAAAAATCGTGCTAAGACCGTCAATCGGCACACTGTAACCGGTCGGAGAAAGCTCGTCTGGCTCAGTTAGAGAGGCGGGTTGCCGCGTCTTCTGCCGCCGAGTGAGATGGTGCAAGCCCCGTCCCTACCCGAGACTCACCGAGCTTTGACGCCGGTGCTTGATTGAGCATCTAATAAACAGTGGGTATGGTCTGTCGTTCGCTAACGACCATCGACTAACGACTAGCGACTGAAATCCGACGGCCGAGAGCTACCATGTCATTCCTCGATTACTTGAACTCGCTGAAGCCGGAGCATCGCCTGGCGTGGGGTGTAGCCATCGCCGCCGACACCCTCCAAATCGCCGCGTTTCCACTCTTCGCCGAAGGCGCCTTATCTCCCGCCGACTCAGTCCTCGACTTGATCGTCGCCTTCGTGATGATTCGTCTGCTTGGATGGCACTGGGCCTTCTTGCCGACAGCAGCGGCGAAACTCATCCCCGCCGCCGACCTTTTTCCCACCTGGACCGCAGCCGTATGGTTCGTTACGCGCCAGAAGCTGAGTGCCAACTCCGAGGACAGCTACAATTCTGACTCCAATTCTGATTCGAATTCCAAAGACGTGGAGATTCTGCCTCCAGGTCCCGCGCCAGAACCGCGGCGATAGATCATAGATCAATCTAGCAGACGCGTTTCTCTTGACACTTCCGCCCGCCAAAATACCCTTCTTCATCTCCCCGCTAGCTCGCAACCGAGCTGGCTACTTCACATCGAGCGAGATTCTCTCGTCGGTTTCTTTCTGGATCATGTCCGGAAGGTCCGTGTCGATCTGCACTCCATAGCAGAGCCAGACGCCACCGGGTTTGTAGTACTTGATTCGGATCGAAATGGGTTGCCGCTCATAGGCGACAAAATAATGCTGATACACGAACATGCCGGCGACTCTGGTCTCCGCCAGCTTGGTATGTGAAATATAGGAGCCCATCAGTGGCCCTAAGGAAGCCAATTGTGACTTCAACTGTTGCGTCTGGTCGGGCACCTTTTTCATGGCGGCATTTGTGCCTAGAAGGTAGTCAATCGCTTCCGATCCCTGGCCCTGCTGCAATATTTTGAAGAAGGTCGCAGACATCTTCTGGTAGGACAAATCCTCTTCTTGCTGTGCGTGGCAAGGAATCCCCAGGAGCCCAAGCGTAATTGCAGTGCAAATAACAAACAGCCAAATGTGGTCTCTCATTTTTGCCCTTTTCAGTTTCGAGTTCGTAATCAGGTTAGTTATCGAGTTACTTCGGCTCGAAGCGGCTACCATACTACACTCGCGGCATCCTGGGTTCACGACCCGTAAAGCGAGCCCATCGTTCCGCTTGCTAGGCGCCATCTACCAGGTCCCATACCGGTATCGTTGCGGTCGTTCACGGAATATGTTAATCATGACCACGCCCGCGACAAAGCCTCCCACATGCGCCCAGAAAGCGATCCCGCCCGAAGTCTGGCTGGTTTCGGCGATCGCCGTAGCCGTGCCGCTGAGGAAATTTCCCACGAACCAGTAGCCCAGCATCAGCCAGGCGGGAACGTGAAAGAAAAATATCGGAGGAAACCAGATCAGCACCCGCGCCCTCGGATACAGAATAAAGTACGCGCCCATCACTCCGGCAATCGCGCCGCTCGCACCCACACTCGGTACGCGCGAACCCTGGTTCAACAGAATGTGCGTGACGCCGGCCGCCACTCCGCTGGCCAGGTAAAACACCAGATAGGTAAAGTGTCCAAGATAGTCTTCGATGTTATCGCCGAAGATCCACAGAAAAAGCATGTTCCCAGCCACATGCAAGAACGATGCGTGCAGAAACATCGAGGTGAACAACGGTAGAATGGCCGTAGCTACCGGGGCGTAGGAGTGTCCGGTCAGCACGGCCAGCGCGTGATGAGGAACGACGCCAAACTCGACCATGAATGCATTCAGCTCTCGATGGCTCTGCATCCCGACCGAAAGCTCCCACAGAAAGACCACCACATTCAGCACGATCAGAAAATAGTTGACGAACGGCGTCGAGAAAGTGGGCTGATCGTCCCGAAGAGGAATCATAGGAAATTGGTAATTGTGTAATCTGTAATTTGGTAATTTGAGAGGGCACTGTGGGCACCGTTCGCAGCCGCCGTCCGCAAATTGCCAAATTACAAATTACCAAATTACAAAATTTCATGAACGGTGTCGTAGTCATCGATAAACCGCCCGCGCTGACGTCGCACGACGTGGTCAATCGCGTGCGCCGAATTCTCGGTCAACGCGCGGTCGGCCATCTCGGGACGCTCGACCCCTCGGCCACCGGAGTCCTGCCGATTGTTCTCGGCAACCTGACCCGCCTGGCGCAGTTCTACGCCCATTCCGAGAAGACCTACGAAGGCGTGATTCGCTTCGGCTTCGCCACCGATACCTACGATGCCGATGGCGAGCCCACCACTCCGCTGCGAGACGTGCAGCTGAATTTCGACGAAGCGCGAGCCCTCGCGGCCCAGTTTCAAGGCGTCATCGAACAGATGCCGCCGCCTTTCTCCGCCAAGAAAATTGGCGGAGTGCCGGCCTACAAACTGGCCCGCAAGAAACAGCCGGTCGAGATCAAGCCGGTGGCAGTGGAAATCAAAAAATTCGAGATTCTGGATACCATCGCCGACCGAGCCACCTTTCGTGCGCGCGTGGCCTCGGGCACCTACATACGATCGGTGGCTCACGAGATGGGCCAGAAGCTAGGCTGCGGCGCGCATCTGGCCACCCTGCGGCGCACCGCCGTCGCCGAATTCGCCATCGAAGATGCGCACACGCTCGAAGCTTTGCAGGCCGCGATGCAGCAGGGAATCGTTGAGTCGTTGTTGGTCCATCCCCGAAAGCTGGTACCGCAGTTGCCCAGCGTCACTGCCAACGAAGAAAGCGCCGCCCTCATCCGCAGTGGCCGCGCCGTGAATCTGCCGGAAATGTCGCGCGCTCCACAGGTAAAAGTCTTTTACGGTCAACGAGATCTGATCGCAATTGCAACCAGAATCGCAGGGACGCTCTTCCACCCAAGGATTGTGTTTTCCGGGTAATGACTCGATGCAGTGGAGCGACGGGCGTCCCGCCCCGTCGGGACTGAGCACAACTCACAGACGCAGACCGCGATGGGCGGTATACTCCGGCGCAGGGGGGATTAGTTGAGTCTGCACCGAAAGGGAAACCGTTGACCTTCACCAACTGCTATGAAGATGTCGCTCGCGCCGAAGCCTACGCCACCTTGGAGTTCAAGAACACTTACCACCTGGCGTATCGCGACATCCCCGCCATCCTCGGCGAGCATGTTCGCGGCCGCAAGAGCGTAGATTTCGGATGCGGCACCGGACGCTCGACGCGCTTCCTGCGCCAGCTGGGCTTCGAGGTGACGGGCGTAGATATCGCCGAGGACATGATCCGCAAGGCGCGGGAACTGGACCCCGCCGGCGACTACCGTCTGGTTCCGGGCGACGACCTGAGCGCATTTCCTTCTGGGAACTACGATCTGGTCCTCGCTGCCTTCACCTTCGACAACATAGCGGGCCGGGAAATCAAGCTGCGCATCCTGCGCGACCTCGGCCGCCTCCTAAGCCGTGAAGGAAAGCTGGTGCTGATCGTTTCCCGGCCGGAAATTTACACCCACGAGTGGGCGTCGTTTTCGACGAAGGATTTTCCCGAGAATCAGCTGGCGAAGGCGGGGGACAAAGTGCGCATCATCGTGACCGACCACGACGACCCGCGGCCGGTCGAGGACATTGTGTGGAGCGATGAGTCGTACCGCGAAGTCTTCGAAGAAGCCTGCCTGCGAGTGTCAGGGAAGTACGAGCCCTTGGCGCAAGCAGAGGAGCCGTACGCTTGGGTGAGTGAGCTGCAGATTGCGCCTTGGGCGGTGTACGTCCTCAAGTCTCGCTAGGGGAGCCCGTCATGTCGTCAGTGTCCGATAACAGGTATTATGTTAACTCTACTGAATCCCCGCCACCTATCGCAAGTTCTCTCTATCCCGAATTACGGGCGCTCACCGTGCGGTTCGCCGTTTCGGAGTTCGGTTCAACCGCCGGATCGACCCCTCTCACGCAATTGCGCCCTGCACTCTTGGCGCTGTAGAGCGCGCAATCAGCGGCGCGGAGAATCGTCAGACGATCCTGCCCAATGTCACCGCCCGCCCTCGATACGACTCCCACACTCACCGTCACCTTGATCGCATCCCCGGCCGTTCCCATCGGGGATTCAGCGACCGCTTGGCGCAACCTCTCCGCGCTGCTGAGAATGCCGGGAGCGTCGCAATTCTGGCTCACGATCAGAAACTCCTCGCCTCCGTAACGTCCGACAAGGTTGTAGCCTCGGACCGAAGCCGCCAGCCGTCTGGCCAGTTCGCGCAGCACCGCATCCCCGGCCAGGTGCCCTCGGGTGTCGTTGACGGCCTTGAAGTGATCCACGTCTACCATCATCACCCCGAGCGGCTCACCGGTGCGCTTCTGGCGTTCGATCTCGTTGTCAAGAAATTCAAGGATCGCGGCGCGATTCCAAAGACCGGTGAGCGCGTCATGGGCCGAGTCAAACTCCAGGGCAGCCTGCGCCCGAGCCAAACGATGCTGAATGATGAGGACGCGGGCGCCCACCCCCGCGAAACACAAGATCATAACGGCGGACGCCAAGGCGGCGCGGGTGCGCGCGACTTGGGCCAGCAGCAATAAACTGAAAAAGGGAAACAGGAGCGGAAAGAACTGTTGCACCACAACGTTATGGGCTCGCGCCGGTGGCTCCGCCGAGGCAGGTTCCATTTGATCCCAGGTGGCGGCGATCAGCAACGGTATGGCCACCAAGCCGCTCCAAACCAAGGCCAACCAATACCCTAACCCGCCCGACTGGTTAGGAACAAAGCTGGCGTACGAATCCGCGACTCCTGAGCAGGCGATGAACGGCGCCATCCGCGAAAAGAACGCGCGATCCACTGCGGAGTCCGTCAGAATGGCGCGCAGCAAGAACGATGTTGCCAGCACTCCGTCGATCAGTAAGCTGGGAGTCCAGCCGAACCACCGCCACCCGACTACCGTTTCTTCTGTATATCCTCTGGGGAAAAACAGGTACGCGCTTCCCCAGAAGGCGCAGACCTGCAGGAAATCCAGGAGGTGCAGCCGGTCAAACCGGCCGGGCTCGTGTTCGGCATCCAGAAAAAGCATCATGCCGAACGGGAGCAGCGAACAGAAGAACAGGAAGTCGTCAACGTTCTGGAGCCGGGCATTGGCGGCTAGCGGGGACGCGTCGAGGTAGGCTCCAAAGCCTTGCGCCACAACCCAAATCGTGAAAGCAGTGGCAAGCCATCGCCAGTAATCTCGTCCAGTGGCGCCCGAACGGCGAAATGCCTGCACTGCACTCAACACGCACAGGAGGCCAAGCAACAACTGAATCAGATTGGAGAGCAGCCCTCCCAACGCCCGGTCGCGGAAATGGAAGACCACCGCAATCTGCGTCAGGAGCAGGCCGCAGGTGACGAGGATTACCGTGCGCGAAGAGATTCGCATTTCGATCCACGCCTGCGCGCGGCGCTGTGGCGTCCCGCTGGCCGACTTGATCCCCGGTGGCTCAGGCTCGTTCTCTGGCTGCCCCGCACGGGTCACGGCTCCCGCCATAAAAGTGCTTTCCGCTCTTCGATGTATCGGCACCGTCAACTTCAACATTAACAGAACAACGTAGAGCCAAGGTGGTTACTGGAAAGCATTACGACGGTAACGACGGGCACGAATTCCTCCCAGCGTCTCCGGAAGGATAGTGGCGCGCGAGTTCCGACGCATAGGACTTCCCTATCGTCTCCGCATGCGATGCGATCCAGCCTTTCAGGCTCGTTCGCCCTAGCGGCGGTGCGTGGGAGACGAGAAGGTCATCCATAAGTCCTTTGATCTCGTCTTCTGTAAGGACGACGTCCTTGAGGATGGCCCCCAAGACTCCAGAGGCAAGCCGTATGAATGCTGGAGGAAGATGAATCAACCACGACTTGCTTCCGACGGCGCTCCTGATCATTTTCACCAGGTCGGTGTACGCGTAGTTCTCGGGACCAACCGCGTCCACCGTGTAACTATCCGATCGATGTCCGCCATCGACCGCCAGTTCTGCAACATCATTCACAAAAATGGGCTGGACGTGGTACTCGCCGCTTCCGGGGATGGCGAACAGCGGAAACCGCTTCAACATAAAGGCAATGTTGTTGATGAGAATGTCTCCCTCTCCGAAAAGCACGGCCGGTCGCAGAATTGCATACGACAACGAGGACGATCGAATCGCATGCTCCAATTCGGCCTTGCCTTTGAAATATGGTAGGGGCGAATCGATTGAAGGATTGGTGATGCTGACATGAACGATTCTCTTCACGCCGGCGGCTTCGGCCGCATGAATCAGCGCTTTCGTATTCTGCACCGCGCGCTCGTGGCTGAACCCGCCATAAGAGAACCGCACCCAATAGGTGTTGTAGACAACGCTCGCGCCTCTCATCGATTCTGTCATCTGTTTCGTGTCCGCGAAGTCAAGCGGGGAGACCTGAACTCGTCCAAAGAGCGGTGATCCGGGCTGGGGATGATTGGTCAGCGTTCGAACCTTCTCGCCGCGAAGGAGTAATCTCTTCGCGATTTGCTGGCCGCTGAAGCCAAAAGCTCCGGTGACAACACTCGTACTTGCCTCAGGGGTGCTGCCTTGTGTTTCAGAATGCATATCGCTTCCCTCCTAGCATCCATGTCTGACAGTTCTGAACTAACTGAATTTACAAAGCAAAAAAACACCCCTCACCCACGCCCTTTCAGTGTTAATCGCATACGTATCCCTGCGTACTATCGGCATCCTACAGGCAACATTAACTGGAACCTATGACCCACCGTGACATGCCATCGATTCTGCGAGGTCCTGCCGGAACTTCTGCAGTAGCGCCATCCGCTCCGCCGTGGCCTCCACAATTTCGTTTTTCGCCTGAAACACTTTGCGCCCTTCCTTTTCGGTGAGCACGCCCATTACTTCGCCCATGCGCCAGCCCGGCGCGCCCAGGATTTGCAGGCCGTCCACCCCCGGGACGAGCAACGCGACGCAGTTCTCACGCACCACGCCAATGCACTTGGGATAGCGTTGAAATGTCTGCAGTTGGAATCCCGCAAGGTAAAGCCGCTGGAGCTGTTCGGCGGAATCGGGCATGGAGGAAAATTGTAATTGTGTAATTTGTAATTTGGTAATTTGAAAACCCAAGGCTGAACCACACGAGGCTGCGAGCTTCACACGAAGCAGTGAAACTCCGGCTTCGTATCAGGGTATCGCTTTAGCGATACCGCTGGTCGATCGAAATCAGATGCCCCTTTACGGGCCGGTCATTGCGGCGCGGCGCGGATGACCTCCAGTTCGTTTCCCTCTCCCAGATTCAGAAAGGTGAACACCCCCTCGTTGGCCGAGTAGCATGCCAGCGCCAGCCCCGTGGGATCGGCGTAACTGGCAATCTTGCGGCCGGTCTGCGCGTCGGCCACCACCACCGTTTGGCTCTGGGTTTCCTCATTCCAGAACGAAACTGCCAGCCGGTTTCCGGAAACATGAAACACGCTGGCCACGGCGCCACGAGACGGACCGGCGATCTTCAGCGTCTGCGTGATCTTTCCACTCGCTGCGATCACGTAGACCAGCGCCGGCGAAGAAGTTCGCATGACGTAGAGATTGCCGTCGCTTCCAACTTCGGCATCCGCCAGATCGAGCGTGGGCGCTGGCTTCTCAGCGGCCTTCGGAGCTTCTTTCTGCACATCATTCCGATGCCCGCCGGCATCCGCTTTCGCAGGTCCCTGGGGTTCCTCGAAAGAAAGTTGCGCCAGTTCCCTTCCATCCGCGGAAAACACGGCGGTAAAGTTGCGGCCGCGATCGTCTTTATTCTGCACATCGCGCTGCACGCCCGAGAGCAGGAAATTTCCATCGGCAAAGGCGGCGAATGTATACACCTCAAAATCGGCGTCCAGACGCGTCGCCGACGAAGGCGATCCGTCGGAAGAAAAATGCAGCACGTAGATACGCGGCTTCAAGATGCCACTCTGCGCGACCTGATACATGCCGCCATCGGACGCGGGCGAGAAGGCATCTGCGCGGTCAAGCGCCAGCTGAGAAAACGCCGTTGGGTCAAACAGCGCCTTGCGCTTGCCCTCTAAATCGATCTTCACCACCGGCCCCAGCAGCGGCCGATCGATCGCGTACTTGCGAATATAGAGATTGCCATCGGCGTCGCACTTCGAGCCGCTCATGAACGCGCCGCCCATCTCCGAAGCGACGTTCATGGTCGAGGATGCGTGGAGCGAAATCGTAGATCCGGAAGCTGGAATCTTCGGGGGCGCATCAGGAGTTGCCGAATTTACTTGGCTCGTCAACCATGCCGAAGAGAATCCTGCGGCCACCACGAAAGCAAATAAGCCCACGACGAATGATCTCATCTGGCGCCTGAGTCTCAGATAAAACATCACGCCTCTAAACTGAGAGCTGATGCTTGACGACTGACGGCTGTCTCACATCTTGTACTTGCCCAGGTCATCATCGCCGAGATCCTCCAGCCACTTGCGCAGTTCATCGCTGGTAACCGCGGGCACGGGATTGGCGGTCTGCTTCGAGTTCTTCAGAACCTCGTCCTCAACGAAGATGGGGCAATCCACACGCAGCGCCAGCGCCAGCGCATCCGACGGGCGGGAGTCGATGCTGACCACGTGCCCTTCCCTTTCCAGCCAGATCACGGCGTAAAACGTATCGTCTTTCAATTCTGTGACCACCACCTTGTGCACCAGCGCGTCGAGGCCGGTGAGAACGTTCTTGATCAAGTCGTGGGTCATGGGCCGCGGCGTGTTGACCTTTTCGATTTCGAGCGCGATGGCATTGGCTTCGTACACGCCCACCCAGATCGGAAGCACCGTGTCGCTGCCCACGTCCTTGAGCAGCACAATCGGCATATTCGAAACCGGATCCATCATGAGTCCGCGAATTTTCATTTCAACTTCCATATGAACCTCAAAGACAAGCTACCCATAGAAGACGGGCCTTGCCCCGTCTCAGCCTGCGGCCGCAGACGCCGCAAGCCGCGTCCCTGGAGGAAATCAGACGCCGGCCATCTTTCCGACCAAACTGTTCGGGAAGCTTCCAGTAACCAGCACCCTAACGTAGCTCCCCGTCTTCAGTTCCACGCCTTCTGGAACCGTAAAGTTCATCACCTTAATCTGCGATGTCCGCCCGATCCACTGTCCGCGCGCGGGATTCTTCCCTTCCACCATCACCTCGAGCACCTCCCCAACATGCCGCCGATTGCGCTCGGCCCCAATCTTCTTCTGCTTGTCATTCAGCAAAGCCAGTCGCCGGGCTTTTTCAGCGTCAGGGATCGCGTCCTCCAGCCGCAAAGCCGGAGTGTTCGGCCGCGGAGAGTACTTGAACGTAAACACGCTGTCATACCCAACTTCGTCCATCAAGCTAAGCGTCTCTTCAAATTCCCGTTCCGTCTCACCCGGAAATCCAACGATCAGATCGCTGGTGAGAGATATATCGCGCCGGGCCGCCTGAATCCAGGAGATGCGTTCCAGGTACTCGTCCCGAGTGTAAAGCCGTTGCATCGCCTCAAGCACCCGCGTAGATCCGCTCTGGACGGGCAAATGCACATGGTCGCAGAGAGCGGGCACGGAATCAATCACATCGACAATCTCACGGACAAAATCGCGCGGATGCGACGTAGTAAAGCGCACCCGCCGTATCCCCCCGACCGATGCCACCGCCGCCAACAACTCTGCAAAGCTTTTTTTTCCACCAGGATCACGATAAGAGTTCACGTTTTGCCCGAGCAGTTGAATCTCCGTATACCCAAGGTCCACCAGCTGCCGCGCTTCGTCAAGAACAGAGGAAGAAGTCCGGCTGCGTTCCTTGCCGCGCGTATAGGGAACCACGCAATAGGCGCAGAACTTGTCGCATCCCTCGATGATCGTAATGTAGCCGCGGTCGTCCAGCGTGCCGGGTCGGTAGCCCTGAGAGAACACGTCGGACTGCCGCACCAAGCCTTTCAGCGTATCGAGATCGCGCGAATCCCGCAGGTCAAGCTGTGCCGACAGCTTGCCGTGGCCGGTGTCCCATTCCTGGTAGCCGAGGTTCGGCAGATGCGCGGCGGTGATCTTCATCACCTCGGCGCCGTGTTCGGCCAGCGTGCGGGCACAAGTCGGGCCGGCCAGCACGCGCGTCAGATCCATGTAAGCGAAGGCCCGATAGCGGGCGATCACCCGGCGGCAGCGGTTCGGCCGGGCTGTCGCCGATGCGGATCACCTCCAGCAAAGGTAGCGCGGCAATGGCAGCCCCCTGCGGGTGGTCCCGCCACTCCGCCATCGTGCGCACCATGCCGCCAGCGCCCTTGGCGGCGATAATGGCCTCCTCCAGATCCCGCGCATCCCAGGTGGCGACGGCGCGGGCGACCTCGGCGCGGTCCTCGGGCACGCCCAGCACCTTCAGCGCGGCGGCGCGGTGGTTGGGGGAATTGGCGTGGATGTAGCTCCAATGGCCATTCTTCGCCGGATAGACCCCCATGGTGGAGTTGCGGGCCGACGACAGCTTTCCCTCGCCCAATTGCATGTAGGTGCCGCTGCGCAAGGAAGCCGCGGCCTGCCGCAGATCGACGGCGATCTGCTGCCGCCGACCGGTGCGGGTCTCCCACAAGTCGGCGGCGGCGAGGCCCGTGGCGGCCAGGGTCGCGGCGCCCGCGGCGCCGATGCGGAACGGGGTCGGCAGGACCGGATCGGAGCCGCCCGAGAAGGCAACCGCGAAGGCGCGGTCCGCGGACAAGCCAACATGCGGCAGGAGGCTGCGCAAAGCGTCAGTGGGCATCGGCGTTGCCTCCGGTTGTTGGATTGGACCGGACGCTAGGCGCGTAGAACCCCGGTGTCGATCGGCAGCGAACGGATGCGCTTGCCGGTGGCGGCAAAGATGGCATTGCACAGCGCCGGGATCACCGGCGGCAGCGCCGGTTCGCCAAGTCCCGTGGGCGGATGGTCAGTGAGAGGAAGGACACGTCAACCGGCGGCGCCTGATCATACGCAGAGGCCGGACGGTGTCAAAATTGCCCTGGCTGACGCGGCCGCGGTCGAGCGTGATCGCCTGGCCAAGCGCCGCACCCAGACCATCGAGTGCCGCACCCTGCACCTGGTTTACTGCCCCGCTCGGGTTGATGATCTGGCTGCCGACGTCGCCGACGACCCAGACATGGTCCAGCTTTATGTCGCCATCGTCCGTGACCGTTGCCTGCACCACCTCGGCGAAGTACCCCGTGGCTGAAGTAGAACGCAACACCCTTGCCACTGCGTGGCGGCAACGAATTCGCCTGTCCGCCCAGCCGGAGATTTCAGCAACCTTCGACGCACCGCGCTCATGCGGGCGGTGTCGAAGTCGGCGTACGGGCCGGGCCGCTTCACAGCACCTGCGGTTCGCCCAGCAGTGCGAGGCGGAACGCGACCGGGTCTTGCCCGGCCGCGTGCGCCAGTTCGTCGATGAAGGACTGAAAGACGAAGCCCAACGCGTTAGAGCGCGGTGCGCGCAGCGGACCGGTGGGGATGCCGAGTTCATCACCGACGCGCCGAATTGCAGATTTTGCAGAAGCCGGGCGGGAACTCGGTCGCGTCCATCGCCGCCTACTCGCGAGCTGCCCTTTCGGCCGAATGAGACGAAATGATCCCTGAACGCGATCAACTTGCCGTCCTCGTAACGCCCGCCCTCAAAGAAATGAAAGCCCGCCGGACGGTAGAAATCGTGATGGATATCGTCCTGACGGGTCCACAGCAGCTTCACCGGCGCACCGGTCTGCTTCGCGATCCAGGCGGCCTCGGCCATGAAGTCGTTGCGCAGACGCCGACCGAAGCCACCGCCGACACGCGTCATATTGACCGTGACGTCGTCCTCGGGAATATCCAGCGTCTTCGCAACAAGTTTGCGACCCGGGCCGGGGTTCTGCGTCGGCGCCCACAGCACGATCTTGCCGTCCTGGAAATGCGCGGTGCAGTTTTGCGGCTCCAGCGGGATATGTGGCAGGAATGGATAGCTGTAGGCAGCGTCGACGCGCTTTGCCGCCTGGTGCAAGGCGGACCGCGCGTCGCCGTCCTGCCGCAGCCATTTGGCCGGCGCGCTTTGTCCCAGCTTCGCCGCCTGCTGCGCGAAGCCGGCGGAGCTTTGCGCCGCGGTGGGGCCTTCATCCCAGGTGATTCGCAGTTGCTGGCGTGCCTTGTTGGCCGTCCACCAGCTTTTTGCAACGATCGCCACGCCATCCTGCAACGACTGGAAGTCGCCGGTGGGCTTGGCGCGCACGACGAAGGCGTCGTGGATGCCGGGCAGCGCCTTGATCGCATCGATGTTGGCGTTGACGACCTTGCCCCCGAACACCGGGCATCTCTCGAACACGGCGCACAGCATGCCGGGCAGGCTGACGTCGATGCCGAACAACGGTTGGCCGGTCACGATCTTCGGGTTGTCCACACCCGGAATCGGCTGGCCGATGATCCTGAAGGTTTCCGGGTCCTTCAGTGTCACGCTGTCCAGGTCGGGCAGCTTCATGGTCGCAGCCTGCGTCGCCAGGTCACCATAGCTAAGCGAGCGGCCGGAAGCCTGATGGTTCACGCTTCCGGCGTTGGTCGTGCATTCGGCGGGCGGCACATTCCAGGTCTGCGCGGCGGCCGCGATGAGCATGTGCCGTCCTGCAGCGCCAACCCGGCGCAGCGGATCGTAGTTCAGCGGGGTCGCCATGCTGCCACCGGCGAACTGGCGACCGAACTTCGCCTCATCCAGTGGCGCCTGTTCGACGCGCACCTGCGACCAATCCACGTCGAGTTCCTCGGCAATGACCATCGGCAGCATCGTCTTGATGCCCTGGCCGATCTCCGGATTCTTCGATTGGATCGTGACCGTGTTGTCGAGGGCGACGCGGATATACGCATTCAGAGTCGTCTCGGCCTGCGGTGCGGCCTCGGCGCCGAGCGGCAGACCGACACGCAGCAACAGGCCGCCGCCGACGGCGGCCGTCGCCTGGAGGAAAAACCGCCGGGAGGACTGCATCGTTGCCATCATTCCGTCTCCGCCACGTGCTTGATGGCCTGGCGGATGCGCGTATAGGTCGCGCAGCGGCAGACATTGCCGGACATGGCGGTATCGATGTCGGCATCGGTCGGGTGCGGCGTACGGGTCAGAAGGCCGACCGCGCTCATGATCTGCCCGGCCTGGCAGTAGCCGCATTGAGGCACGTCCAGCGTCCGCCATGCCGCCTGCACGCGGCGGCCGACCGGGTTGGCCGCCATCCCCTCGATGGTTGTCACATCCGCGTTGCCGACCGCGCCAATCGGTAGCGTACAGGAACGAACCGGCGCGCCGTTCAGGTGCACCGTGCAGGCGCCGCACAACCCGGCTCCGCAGCCGAATTTGCTGCCCTTCAGGTCGAGTTCATCGCGTAGCACCCATAGCAGCGGCATCGCGCCGTCGACGTCCACAGTGTGGATCGCGCCATTGATCCGGATCGTAAAAGCCATGTCCGTCACTCCTGAAATTAAGTTCGAGCGCCGGTCAATCAGTCGGCGAATTGCGTTGCCGCCTGTGCCGGAACATCGGCGATGGCAAAGGTATCAAAAAACGAAATGCGGGGTGGTGCACCGTAGCGCCGAATGATGCCTTCCAGCCACGGCCCCGCGTAGAACGCCTCCGCCGCCGCCCGGCTTTCCCACAGGTAGCTGCCGCCTGCCTCGCGGCCGTCCGCGGCACAGATGAATTGCTTTCGGATCAGGCCGGGGACTTTCAGGAACCCTGGTGCGATCGAGTGAAAGTGCCGCCGGCACGCCTCCCGGTCTATCGTCGGGGGCAGGTCGTACAGCACGATGGCGGTGATCACAACGCGTGCTCCTGTCTCAGGCGTCGGCCCAGGTTTCCCCCCACTTGTCGCCGAACACCACATCCTGCAGCGGCACGCGAGCAACGGGGCCGAATTCCCCAACGGATAGCCGATGGGGATGATGGCATAGCTATGCACATCTTCCGGCAGTCCAAGCGCGGCTTCGGCGTCTTTTTCAAACAAAAGGTAAAGAGTTGTAAGCGTCGCCCCCAGGCCGAGGGCGCGCGCGGCGAGCAGCATGTTCTGCACCGCGGGGTAGATTGACGACCCCGACGTCCGCGAATGCGTGCCGCCGACCAGGCAAGGCACGATCCAAACCGGCGCCTCATGCAGGTGGTCGGCCAGGTGTTCCGCCGCGGCCAGCATGCGGTCGAACCGCTCCCGCGACGAACCGGGAGCCGGCGCGCTGGAGCCGTAGCGCGGTCCGACAACCTCGTGCCAGCCCTTCCGGTACCACTGTGCAACGTTCGCCTTAACCGCGGCATCGCGGATCACCATGAACCGCCACGTCTGCATATTCCCGCCGCTCGGCGCGCAGGTGGCGGCTTCCAGGATTTGCCGGATCAGCGCCGGCGGCACCGAGTCCGGCTTAAGCCGGCGCATCGAGCGTGTGGTGCGAATGATCTCGAACAGGTCGGTATTCATCAGGTCCACCCCTTGAATGGCAGCGCCGGCGGATGCGCGGCCGATTTGTCGGGCCAGATGGCGACGTATTTCGCGCCGTCCAACTGCACGAGCAGCGTGGCCGCCAGCGTGTTCTGGCCCTTGGCGTCGTATTTGATGCCGTTGTAGCCGATCATCAGTTGGTCCGGTTTCAGGTCCTGTGTCTGCAGCGCCGCCTGGATCTTCGCCGGGTCGGTCGAGCCGGCACGGTTGATCGCCTCCATCAGCGCGAGGAACCTCTGCATCCCACGGGCGGACGTGTCGTCCAGCACGTGACCGGCCTGTTTCTGGTATAGTTCATTGACGATGTAGGACGCCGACCCCGGTTTGCCGGTGTTGTACGAGCTGCGGTTGATCACGCCCTGCATCGCGTCGCCGACCGTGGCGATGAACGCCGTGTCGGAAAAGCCGCTGTCGTCGCCGATCAGGATCGGCGGCTTCCAGTTCAGCGTTCGCATCGTCTTGGCGAACAGGATCGAATTGGATGTGTAACTGACAAAGATCACGACATCCGGATCGAAGTTCTTGAGTTGCAACACCTGGGCGCTGACGTCGCTGGAGTTGGCGTTGTACGCGATGCGCGTATCGACCTTCATCCCCTTGTCGCCAAGCGCGGCAACAATCGCATTGCCGGTGGACGTGCCGGTCCTCGGTGTTCTCATTGACCAGTGCGATCTTCTCGATCTTTTGACCGTGGGCTTTCATGTCGGCCAGGAATGAGGCGTAGGCGCGCCGAAATCCGTGCCGATCGGCGTCGGCCGGAAAAACCACTTGAACCCCGCTCCGTCAGGCTCGGCGCCGAGGAACTCGCTGGCCATGAACGGAATGCCGTAGCGCTCTGCCACCGCACTCGCGGTCAGGGCGACATCAGTCGGCAACTGGCGGGAAAACCAGCAAACTCTTTCCCGCTCGCCAACCGCAGCCCAACTGACTCCGCTCCGCCACCTCCCACGTCCCTCTCTTCTGCGGTGGTTGGTGACACGATCACACCTGGGCTGGGTTGCCGAGGCCGAAGGCCGATGTGGTCAGCGGGGAGGAGTGGGTCGGGCAGGCCCGAGTGGTGGTGTGAGAAGTTTGAACGTATTTTGACAGCGCTGTTTTTGATTGCTCGACTGCTTTGCTTATAGGTGTGAACACCGTGGCTAAGGGTGGGTACGATGCGAGCGATACCTGATGAGTTGTGTCGGGTTTGCCGCTACGTGGCAGGTGCGGGCAGCCAGGAACAGGGCCGGGCGCGGCCAGGGAGGCTGGGGAGGGGTGGGTGCTGGCGGGTGACGGGCCATCATGAGCCGTGCTTGTGGGGTCAGGCATGAGGATTGCTGGGAGTGGTAGCCGGGCCGCCGCCATGGTGGTTACGGGATTCCGGTTGATGTCCGGTTGATGGACCGAGGTCGGGTCGCGGTGGAGGCCAAGACCAAGGCGGCCCGTGGCTGGCTGGGTCGGATCGACGAGCACTGGCGACAGTTCCCGTTGGGCCTGGCCTTTTGGGTCTCACGCAGTCCAGTTGCAGATCGGTGGACAAGCATCTTGGGCTGTGGCTATGTTCATTTTGGGCACCATCCAGGTAGAGGCCTGTCCTTGGTCCTTGGGCTGCAAGTGGGTGTTGCTGTCACCATCATGACTGTGTGAAAATTTTCAGCTTGTGTATGTCTGCTGGCTGAGTCTTTGTGAGGTATCGGAATATTGGCATTGCTGTTTCAGGGCACTGCCAGCTTGTATTTGGAGGTATTTTTGTGAGTGGGCTGTGTGGTAGAGCTTGGGGTGAAGTGGGGGCAATGCTGAGTTTTGATGGCAATGACGTAGGGTTCTTCTTTTTGGATGTCGTCTTCCCGGTGGCGAGACGGTGCTGCTGGTTTCTCTCTCATCACCTGTGAGGGAGACATGGCCCTGCCCCATCTCCCGGGTGGCCATACTGCTGGATGCTGGATTACAGTTCAGATCCAGCATCGATATCGAGTTTTGAAGTGGCTGGGTGACTGTGCAGGCTATGTAGTGGATGAAGAATTGGATTCCATTGCTTGAGTCTTTGCTTTCAGGGAATGGCCTGCCATGACCAGGTGTGCAGGCTGCCTGCATGTCCATGATCGTGGGCTTGTTGCTACTGGTTGAGCAGACAGAGAGGGCATCCTTGATCTCGGCTTCAGGCGGCGGCGCAGTACGTGTCCATCGGCGGCGACCTCGGGCGGTATTGGATGCTGGAGATGGGATGCAGGCTCGAGACGATGCCGGGCCAGGATTTGCGGCAGCCGGAGCGGAGCTGGTCGATGCGCATCGGGGTGCCGAAGGAGATCAAGACCACGAATACCGGGTCGGCCTGACCCCGGCCGGTGCGCGAAGCTGGCGCAGCACGGCCACGAGGTCGCTCGTCGAGGCAGACGCCGGCATGGGCATCGGCTGGACCGATGACGCATACCGCGCCGCCGGCGCCACGGTGGCGCCGACGGCCGACGAACGTTTTCGCTGCCGCCGACATGATCGTGAAGGTCAAGGAGCCGCAGCCGGCCGAGATGCCGCAGCTGCGCCGCGGCCAGGTCCTGTTCACCTACCTGCACCTCGCCGCCGACCCGGAGCAGACCGAGGCGCTGCTGCGAAAGCGGCGCGCACCTGCATCGCCTATGAGACGGTCACCGATCGCCGCGGGCGCGCCTGCCGCTGCTGGCGCCGATGAGCGAGATCGCCGGCCGCATGGCGATCCAGGTCGGCGCCCATGCCTGGAGAAGGGCAAGGCGGCGCCGGCATCCTGCTCGGCGGCGTGCCTGGCGTGCCGCCCGGCGAGGTCGTGGTGCTCGGCGGCGGCGTCGTCGGCACCAACGCCGCGCGCATGGCCCTCGGCCTGGAGGCGGACGTCACCGTCATCGACCGCTCGCTGCCCCGGCTGGCGCGAACTGGACGCTGCATTCGGCCCGCGCGCGAACACCGCTTTCGCCACCTCCGACGCGATCGAGCATGCGGTGCTGGGCGCGGATCTGGTCATCGGCGCCGTGCTGGTGCCCGGCGCGGCGGCGCCCAAGCTGGTGACGCGCGCGATGCTCGCGACGATGCGGCCGGGCTCGGTGCTGGTCGATGTCGCGATCGACCAGGGCGGCTGCTTCGAGACCAGCCGGCCGACCACGCACTCGACCCGACCTATGTCGTCGGACGGCGTCGTGCATTACTGCGTGGCGAACATGCCGGGCGCGGTGGCGCGCACCTCGACGCTTCGCGCTGAACAACGCGACCCTGCCCTTCGTGCTGGCGTTGGCCGACAAGGGCTGGCGGCAGGCGCTGCTGGACGACCCGCATCTCGCGGCGGGGTTGAACGTGCATGACGGACGGGTGCAGTGCATGGCAGTGGCGCAGGCGCTGGGGCTGCGCCACACCCCGGTGCGGGATGAGTTGGTCGTCGAGGCGCGCCTGTAGGCGGCTTGGCTTCGCCGACCATCGGCGTCGGTCCGGGCATGCTTGGCGCCATGTCAAATTATCAACGACGCCACCGACACACATGCAGCCGGTTCACCGCCGACCGACCCGTCACACATCGGAAGAAGCGTCAGAATTGGCGGGCGATTGCCGGTAACTCGATCAGCCCGGCAACGACGGCAGCAGGCTCGAAGCCGATAGTCTCTGGCCTCATTCTGAGAGCTTTGAACAATGCGGCCGGACCAGGCGACAGGGATGACGAAGTTACGGCGGATCGCATCTGTTGTAACGCGCTCGATACGGACAACCTTGAATTCGAAGTTGGCAGCGCCGGCCGTATCAAATCCATTCCCGGTGACGAACATCATTTCGGCCGGCGTCACCCTCAACCGCTGCTGCACCAGCGCATAGGCGCGCGGGTCCGGCTTGAAAGCACGGGCGGGGTCGACGCTGATCACCGCCTCCAGATGCCGGCCCAGCCCGCTGTTTCCGACCAGCGCATCCAGCATAGGCTGCGAGCCGTTGGACAGGATCGCTCGCGGGTAGTCGGACAGGCCAGCCAGCGCCTGCTCCGCTTCGGGGTACGGTGAGAGGCTGTCCTGCGCATCTACCAGGCGGTCCAGCGTCGCGACGTCGGCGGACAGCCCAAGCGTATCGAGCGTGTAGCAAGAGAGTCGCGGGTGACGGTCCAGCTTCTCAGCGTCCCATCATCGTGCGCAGCCAGGAATACTCCAGCTGCTTCATCCGCCAAATGGTCGTAACGATCTCGGCTTTGCCGGGAAGGCCGCTTCGATCGCAGGCCCGATCGAGGCTACGTCAAATAGGGTGCCATAGGCGTCGAACACGATGGCCTTGATTGTCACGGGGTCCTCCAGTGCGCGGTCGGCGGTCGGCTTTCGCGGGTTAGGACCGGGGCAGGCATGGCGTCCGCCCCCACCTCGTGGACCGCAATCCTTCGTTACTCGCCCTTTGCCGCCTTCGCACGCGCGACCCGCGCCAGCACCTTGTCGCGCACCGTCTCGGGCAGTCCGTTCGGGTCC
>CAVRNL010000034.1:0-27006 GCA_963722485.1 uncultured Acidobacteriaceae bacterium | reverse complement strand
TCGTCAAGGGCTACGAGTATCGCAAAGACGAATACGTCATCATCGATCCCGAGGAAATCAAGAAGATCGAACCCAAGACCGCGAAGACGATGGAGATCCTGGAATTCGTGAAGTCGAGTGAAGTCGATCCCGTGTACTTCGAGTCGTCGTATTACATGGTTCCCGAGGAAGCGGGGCGCCGTCCCTATGCGCTGCTCACCAAGGCGCTGGAGGAGAGTGAGTACGTCGCCATCGCCAAACTCACCATGCACAACCGCGAATACACAGTTTTCCTGCGTCCACATAAGGGTGGCATGATGCTGCACACCATGTACTACGCGGAGGAAGTGCGCGAGGTCGAGTCGTTCGGCGCTCCCGATGTGGAGATTAAAGAGGCTGAGATCAAGGTTGCGCATCAGCTCATTGAAGCGCTGGCGGGGGAGTGGGATCCGGAGAAATATCACGACACGTTTCAGGAAAATCTGAAGAAGCTGATTGAGACGAAACTGGAGGGCGGCGAAGTCGAAGCTGCGGAGCAACCGAGGAAGCTGGCTCCGGTGGTGGATCTGATGGCGGCGCTGAAGGAAAGCCTGGCGCAAACGAAGAAGCCGGCCGGGTCGGAAAAAGTTACGGAGATGCCCGGCGAGCAGCAACAGAAGACACGCCGCGGACGCGCCTGAATCCCGTCTCCGCGTTTCCTGCGAGCTGTGTCCGGCATTCTATTCGGCCCCGAGAGGCTCAAGCCGCGTCGGAGGACGCACTCTTATGAGAAACGATGCTAGGTGGGTGAGTTGGTTATTACTTTTGCTGCTCCTCTACCGGCCGATCACGGTGTCTGGGGCTAGTAAGGATGAGAGAGTGGGCTTTCTTGCCGTGACCGTCACCACAGGAGACGATCAAGGGCCGGCCAAAAATGCGTTCGTTTTGGTGCGCGGCTACCGCCCTGTGTATAACGGGGAGTCGTCGACGGTATTGAAGCCCACGGCTGACGGTTTTTTCGAGACCTCGCTTCCGCCGGGGTTCTACGATGTGTTTGTTAGTGAGGTTTCATCTCTGCCAATGTGCAAGCGGGTGGAGATTGTGCCCGGCAAGATTGAGCATTACGCCGCGAACCTCAAGGCTGACGAAGAGCATCTGGAGCAGTGAAGCCGTGGCGGGTTCATAGCCCAAGGATTCCAGAGCCAGGCGTCTTTGCATTGATTGGGAAAACTGCCCCGGCAACCAAACTTGCGTCTGCGGGCTTCTCACCAAAGTAGCGGAGACCGGTGAGTTTCCGTCGCCCGGACGGCCGAGGGCGGCCGTCCCTACGTGATTCAGGGCAGTGATTTCCCCTCATGGCCCGGTTCCCGATACAATATCGGATTCCGCGCAAGACTAACTTTTTCTCTGGAGTTTGAATGAAGCGGTTTCTCTGGCTGGGGTTCGTGCTGTGCGTTTATCTGATCTGTACCGGCTGCGGCGAAACGTTCCGCCCGATTATCATCCCGAATCCTCCGACGTTTCCGAACCCGGCGGCGGCCCACACCGTGGTGGCGATCAACGATAACGGAACCGTTGTGTCGGGCAGCGCCATGGCGATCGATGTCTCCGGCGACACCGATGTGAGCCAAGCCAACGTGGGCCTTGCTCCCGTCCACGCGGTACAGCAAACCGCCAGCCAGGTATTGGTTGTAAACCATTCCGTGACCGGCGCGCTGGCCGATTCGATTACCAAGCTAAACTTCAGCAGTACGACGATCAACAGCGCCACCACCATCAGTCTGCCGGCGAATTCGGCGCCGAATTTTGTGGCCGTTGCCCCGACGGATACTCTGGCGTATGTGACGTTGCCGGATTACGTGCCTCCTTCGGTCGGTGTGGTCAACACCGCTACCAACAGCGTGATATGGACGATTCCGGTTGGACCCACTCCGAATGCCCTGGCCGTTACGCCCGACAAAGGCAGACTGTACGTGGTGAACCAGGGCAACGGCACGCTCAGCGCTTTCAATACCGCTGACCGGTCTGCGAGGCCGATCACCGGCACCTTGACTTCAGCGCCGATTTGGTTGTCGCCTCGTTCCGACAGCCAGGCGGTGTACGTGCTGGAGTCAGATGGAACGCTCGCCTGGCTCGATACTTCTTCAACCGCTGGCCCCGACATCCTGACCGTGACCTCGAGTCCGCTGATCCAGGTCGCGGGCGCAACCACTATGACCTACGACCCCAATCTGATCCGGCTTTATATTGCAGGCGGACAGCAGATGGCGATCGTCGATGTTTCGCAGTCCGCGCCACAGCCTCTTGCGACGATTCCCATCCCACCCATTGCCCTCGGTCCGCCTAACTCCACGGTGCCCGCCAATGCGACTGCCGTCGCGGCTCTGCCCGACGGAACCCGCGCCTACGTTACCTCCTATGCGGCGGTCACCAGCCAACTCAATATCTCCGCTGTCTCTGGCGACGGAACCACGGCGACTTACGCCTACACCTTGACGTCCGGGCATGACATGACCCCAGGTGTGTCGATTACTGTCACCGGGACCGACTCATCCCAAGTGACCGGATTCGACGGAACGTTTATCGTTAGTGCGGTTGTGAGTGGCACGGCTGCTTGTCCGGGCACATGTTTCCAGGCACCCAACAGCACAGTGCTCGCCGCGACCCCCGTGTCGGGTTCGGGCACAGGCAACAACATTTTTCCGCAGGTCACAGTGGTTTGGGCGACGTCGAACACAATCAAGACCACGATCGGGATACCGCCGTTTCCGGACGCCACCATCCAGGGTTCCCAATACTACGTGGAAGCCTGCGCCAACGCGCGCTTCCGCTTCATGATGGCGGCCGGCGGCGACAGCTCCCGCGCCTACCTGTCCAGTTGCGATGGAGGCAATGTCAACATCATCGACACCACCAGCGACAACTACATCGAGAATCTGCCCGCCCCAGCCAGTGCGCGCGCGCCAATTCCGCCGAGTTCGCAGAACCCGCCGCAGAATCCGGTTTTTCTGATTGCCGGTCCGTAAGCCTAGTATTTCCGTCCTGCCCCCGAGCGGATCCGAAGGGAAGAGCTTCTGCATTTGAGTGTGCTAGGCAGGACAGGATCACATCCGAACGCATGAGGCGAGGTGGGCGTTGATAGGATCGGATGAGTTGTAGTGTTGAGCGAATAGCGAGCAGCGGCCTGCGCCGACTTCCTATCCCGCGACGACTGCTCGTTCCACCGCCCGGCGGCGGTTGTAACGCAGCGCCACATTCATGAACACGTTTCCACTGGAAGTATTGAAGCACATCACCAGGGCCTCGGTGTCTTCACTGCTCTTGCTGCCCTGCTCGGAGGTGTGCACGGTTGGGGGACGAACGTGAAAGTGGAATCCTTGATCGTTGAGCGTGGTGATGGAGTTGCCAATAATCTGATTGGCCAGCTCACAGACCGCCTCGCGCACCAGATCGTCGTCGGCCTCCGATACTTCGATGCCGGCCAAGCGGCTGGCGAGCTGTGCTGCCGTTCCGAGGTCCACATCGAAAATGATCCGCCCTTCAATCTCGCCCGTGAGGAAGACCTCGGCAGCGACCCCTTTCCGCCGGTACGCCTCCTCTTCCATGCTCAGGTTCTCGATGGAAATGGGCGACTCCAGCCCTTGCGCCAGGACGGCGTCGGCCGAGTTAATGAAAGGCTGAATCAGATCCATCCGCATGACTAGGCCCCAGCTCCAGCGCCGTGCGCCGTCGTTCCGTCGTCGCGCATCACGTACTTGATGACTTCATAGAGAACTTCCGGCTTCACCGGTTTCTGCACGAAGTGGCGCGCGCCGCGCTGCAAGGCAGCCACGATATTCTCCTGGTAGCCGACCGACGACACCATTACGATGCGGGCGTTCGGGTGATCGCGCACGATCTTCTCCGCCGCCTCGATGCCTTCCATCTGCGGCATGGTGATATCCATCAGAACGATGTCGGGCGTGAGCCGTTCGTACTCGCTGATGGCAGAAACTCCGTCGCCAGCCTCGCCGACTACCTGTCCCCCGAAGGTTTCGACCATCCGGGCCAGGTTCTTGCGGGCAAACACGGAGTCGTCCACGATCAGATAGCGCACCGGCTGTCCGTCTTCGCTCCGTTTTACGGGCGCAAACTTTTCCATGGCACTCCTCCCCAAGTATCACTTAATCACGATCTACACACTTTCGATAGATAACTCTAGTTACTTCCGGTACTGGTCGCCCGCTTGACGTCGGGAGTGTCTCCTCGGCCACGGTCGAGCGGGCATTGTGCCTGCAAAATACTGGGCAGATCCTGGAGGTCCGCGACTCGCATCACGAAGCCCCGTTCGATGGCCGCCTTCGGCATGCCGAAAACCACGCATGTTTCCTGGCTTTGCGCCACCGTAAATCCCCCAGCCGCCCGGATCTCCCCCATGCCGAACGCCCCGTCTTCTCCCATGCCCGTCATCAACACGGCCATTGCCTGCGCACCAAACCCCTCGGCTACGCTGTGGAAGAGCACGTCCACCGAAGGACGGTGCCCGTTCACCGGGCCCTCGTCCGCCAGCACTGCCACATTGCCGAGTGGCATTTTCTTCACTTTCATGTGCCGGTTCCCCGGACAAATCAGCGCTCGCCCGGCGACCAGCAAGTCGCCCGATTGCGCTTCCTTTACACGGATGGGGCAACTATCGTCCAGCCGCTTGGCGAACATTTCGGTGAAACCGTCGGGCATATGCTGCACCACCAGGATGCTGCCCGGAAATTCCACCGGCAGCTTCGAAAACAGATATTGCAAGGCGTTCGGACCGCCCGTGGAAACGCCGATGGCGACAATGCGCGTGGGCGCGACAGGCTGCAGCTTGCTCGGCTGTTCACCGTGCGTGTCTCCCCCGGCAGGAACTGCGTCTGCACCCCGGCGCTTTGCGCCGCGGCGTGGATCTTCTTGATCAATTCATCGGCAATTTCCGGCATGCGCGCGGAAACATCCTGCGGCTTGGCCACGAAATCAAACGCGCCCAGGGCCAGCGCTTTGAGCGTGATCGAGGCCCCCGCCGTGCTGTGCGAGCTGACCACGATGACCGGGAGCCGCCCGCGCCGCATGATCTCTTTCAGAGTATCGATCCCGTTCAGCCCGGGCATTTCCAGATCGAGGGTCACGACTTGCGGCGACAAGTCCTCGATTTTCTTCAGCGCAAAGTGGCCGTCCATCGCCGTGCCTACAACCTCGATCGAGTCATCCCGTTCGAGGATCTTGGGAATCAGCTTGCGCATCAGCGCCGAGTCGTCCACCACCAGGACCCGTATCGGCTTTCTCATGCCTGGCCCCCTGCCGTGCCACGGACCCGCACCGCGCCCATCGCGATTCCACCGGCGCTCGACTCTAAGGGCACGACACTCGACAGCAAACCCGCCGTCCGCATGCCTTTTGCATCTGCCCGTACGCGGGTGAAGCGGTCCATCAGGGCGATGATGTTCAGGATAAGAACCACCCTTCCATCGCCCAGAATCGAAGCCCCGCTCACCAGGTCGGTCGCAATCGGCGTGATCATCGAGCGCCTTGATCACCAGTTCTTCTTCGCCTTCCAGCGCGTCCACGATGCACCCCGAACTTGCGGTCTCCGCTGTTGATCACCAGCACGAAGACCTTGCGTCGCGCCGTTTCCGGTCCGCCCGGAGGCTTCGCGCCCAGGCGCAGCAGCGGCAGCACGTCGTTGCGCAGTTGCAGCACTTCGTAGTGCTCCACCTGGTGGATTTCTTCTTCCACGGTCGCGCGCGATCTCCGCCACCGCGTTCAGCGGCAAGGCGTAGAGCCGCTGTTCCACCCGGAACAGCAACGCCCGTATAATCGCCAGCGTCAGCGGCAGCCGCAGACGGAAGGTTGTTCCCCGTCCCGGCGCGGTTTCGATCTGCACCGTTCCCTTCAGCCGGCCCAGCACGCTCTGCACCACGTCCAGTCCCACGCCGCGGCCGGAAAGTTCGGTGATCTCTTCCGCCGTCGAAAATCCCGGCCGCAGGATCAGATTCAGAGTCTCCGCTTCGGTCAGGCGCGCTGCCTGCTCCGCACTCAGCAGTCCTTGGGACAGGGCGCGCTCGCGGACTTTTTCCGCATCAATGCCAGCCCCGTCGTCGGAGACCTCGATGACCACCTGGTTCCCCTGGTGGTAGGCGCCCAGCCGCAATATTCCCTGCGGCAGCTTGCCGGCGCGCACGCGCTCCTCGGCGGTCTCGATGCCATGGCCCACCGCATTTCGCATCAGGTGAGTGAGCGGCTCGGCGATCGCATCCAGAATGCTTTTGTCGAGATCGGTTTGGCCGCCCCGGATGACGAATTCCACTTCTTTCCCGCACTGCTGGGCGACGTCGCGCACGATGCGCGGGAACCGGCGGAACAACTGATCCACCGGCACCATGCGAATCTTCATGACCGAGTGTTGCAGGTCATTTAAAACCCGTCCCTGGAAGGCCATGGCATCGGCGAACTTTCCCCGTAAGACGTCTTTCGGAAAGCGTTGTCCAAATTCCAATAGCGCCTGCTGCAACATCGATTTCGCCAGGATCAGTTCCCCGACCAGATTGAGAACGCTGTCGATTTTTTCCGCATCCACTCGCAGGACATTGTCGGGGGCGCCCGGCACGGCGGGCGCCGTGGCCGCTGCTTCCGCAGCCAGCCGCGACTCGATGTCCGCGACCCCGTCGGCAGCGGGCGACGCTGCTTCGTCCTTGAGTTGGAAATCGGCGGGTTGAGAATCGGAGAGTGGAGAGTCGGGGAGTTTGGCACCGGCAGCCGCAGCCGCTGGCAACGAGCGCGACGGCGGCTGAGCGCGCAAGACCTTTACTTCGACCTTCAGCGCGATCGTCGGAATGCTGCACTTCGCCCGGACCTGCTCCACCGTTCGTTCCGAGGCGAGCGCCGCTTCGATGCGGTCCACGGGTTCGTGACTGCCTTCGGCCGGATAGAGAGCCAGCACCTCGCCCAGTCCCGGCATGGCCAACTGGACCATCTGACGCGCGGCGATCGGCATCCCGCACTGGGGGTCGATCTGCACCACCACGTGATGAACGCGCTTGCCCCCCGCCACCGCATGGTTGATTGCCAGTTGCTCGTATTCCGACCAGAGGATCTTTTTCACCGCGGCTTTCTTGGCCGTCTTCTTTGCCTTGCCGGCGCGGCCCGGCGCCGGGTGGGCCAGACGCGCAATATCCGAGCGCAAAGATTGGATGCTCGGAAGTTTCGTTCCCTTCCGATACGCTTCCAGCAAAGCGGCAAACACGTCGGCAGCGCGCAATGCGATTTCAGGCACGGAAGCCGCTGCTGCCGTGTTCTCCAGCGTCAGCACGTCCTCGAACTCATGGCACAGTTCACTGAGTTCCCGGAAACTGCAGGCGGCCGCGTCCCCTTTCAGGGTATGCACGGTTCGCCGCAGGCTGCGGGCGGTCTCCGCATCGCCGGGCGATTTCTCCAGCCGCATCGCTTCGTCGTTCAACTTCTGGACCAGTTCCGCCGCGGTTTCAAAAAACAACTGGCGGAGTTCAGTCATCCGGTCCTCGGGGGAGACGCTCACACGTTACCTCGACTCTTTGGTAGGCCGTGCCGCTGTTGTGATGCACCATCTGAAATTTTTCCGTCAACCCCAGCAGGCTTTCGGCATGGCCGACAAACAGGTATCCCTGAGGATTCAGGCAGCGATAAAACTTCTCGATCAACCGCTTCTGCTCGGCTTCGTCGAAATACATCATCACGTTGCGGCAGAAAATGATGTCGTTGCGCTGCGGCAAATATTCGGTCTTCAGGTTGTGAAAATCGAAGTGCACCAGTTCCTTGACGTTCTTCTTCACCGCGTAGCGTTCGCCCATTTTGTCGAAATAGCGCAAGCGATAGCCATAATCGACTCCCGCCATCTGGTGCTCGCCGTAAGAGCCCTCTTGCGCCGCGCGTAAGACCGAATAGTTGATGTCGCTAGCCAAAATCTCCACCCGCCAGGGGGGAGGCACCATAGGCTTCGGAAGGGGCGATTCGAAGGGCAGAGGATTGCGCAGATAGTAGTAGGCCAGCGCATCGGCCACCAGCATGGCCAGGGTGTAGGGTTCCTGTCCGGTGGAGCAGCCCGCGCTCCAGATTCTCAAGTTGTAGCTCCGGCGCTCCTGCTTGCGCCGCAGAATATCCTCCATCACCTCGCTGCTGAAACAGGTCCAACTGCGCCTTGTTCCGGAAGAAGCTGGTCTCGTTGACCGTCAGGTTTTCCAGCAGCCGCGACAGCTCTTGTTTCCCCTGCTGGCTGATGAGCAGGCGATAGTAGCTGTAGAACGAATCCAGCTGGCACTCCTTCAACCGGCGCTGCAAACGGTCCTGCAGGAAGTGGGTCGCGGCGATCGTCGAAATGCATGCCGCACTCCTGATAGACCAGCGTTTGCAGGAGCTTCAATTCTGCGTCGGTGAGTGCGGGTGTTTCGCTCGTGTTCATGTAGGTTCGGTTCTGCTTGCTACTTTCCGGCCGAGGCGCTCTTGGTGGCTGCCCCGTCCCCGCTGGGCTCCCCGCCTTGCCCGTAGCGGCTGCCGCCGGGCCGGCGGCGGACAAATCTCTTCGCCTCAGGCGCCGCTAACACCTTGCTGATATCCAGCAGAATGATCAGCCGTCCCTGGTATTTGCCCAGGCCGGTCACGCAGTCCAATCCGCCTTCCTGCATCATGGCGGGCGCGGCTTCGATTTCGCTTTCGGGAATTTTCAGGACTTCGGACGCCGAGTCCACGATCATGCCCGCGAGCCGGCCCCGGTGCTCCACCACCAGAATGCGGCTGCGCCGGTCGAGCGCGGTGGACGGCTTTCCGAACCGCTTTCGCAGATCCACCACCGAGACAATTTTCCCGCGCAGGTTGATGACCCCTTCCAGATAATCGGGCGCGTCCGGCACCGCGGTGATCTCCGGCACGCGGACGATCTCATGCAGCGAGGTGATGGGCACGCCGTAGGTCTCGCGGCCCAATCGGAAGCCCACAATGTGTGTTTCGCGGCTCATGAATGTAATTCCCTCAACGAGATCCCGCCGCTGCGGTGCGGCTGGCGTTCCCGTACCTTGGCGTATCCTCGTTCGACCTGTCGTTCGACTTGTCGTCCGGCCGCAGCGCGAAACGGTCCATCGAATCCAGCAGACCCCGCGACATCTTCGACATCTGATCGGAGGAAGCGGCCAGTTCGGTCGAGCCCGACGTGGAGGACTGCACCAGTTCGCGCATACGTTCCATGGCCTGGACCACGGCCTGCGCCCCGGAAGCCTGTTCTTCCACCGCCGAGTTGATTTCGTGCGTGATTTCGTTCAAGCGCGTGGTGGCGCGCGCGATCTGCGACGATCCGTGCGACTGCTCGTTGGTGGCGGCCCCGATTTCTTGCGCGAACTTGTAAACCTCGGTCACCACGTTCGAGATTTTTCGCAGCGCGGCATTCAGTTCTTGTCCCAGGTTCAGTCCTTCGTTCACGATCGTCGTGCTCTTCTCCATATTCTCGACCGCTTTGCGCGCTTCCTTCTGAATGCTCTCAATCAGCTCGGAAATCTCCTTGGTGGACTGCGCGGATTTCTCCGCCAGCTTCCGCACTTCGTCCGCCACCACCGCGAATCCGAGGCCGTGCTCGCCCGCCCGCGCCGCTTCGATGGCGGCATTCAACGCCAGCAGGTTGGTCTGCTCCGCCAGATCGTCGATCACTTCGACGATCTTGCCGATGTCGTCAGCCCGCGTGCCCAGCGAGTCGATAATCTCGCCCGAAGACCGGGTCGTGGTGTTGATGCGATTCAGCCCGTCGGCCACCTTTTCCATGGTGCCGATACCGCTGTGCACCTCTTCCCGCGAACGATTCGAGATATCGAGCAGAACCTTGGCCGTATCCGCAACCCGCTGGATGGAGGTCACCATCTGGTCGATGGAGGCCGAAGTTTCGCTGACGCTCGAGGCCTGCGTCTGCGTGCTCTTCACCATGTTTTGCACGTTGACGCTCATCTCGTGCATCGTGCTCGTCACTTCGTCGATGGCCGACGAAGTCTGCAGGCTGTTTCTGGCCGACTCGTCGGAAGCGCTGGCCACCTGGGTGGAGGCGCTGGCCACCTGCGAGGCGGCGTCGCGCACGTTGCGCACCATGCCGCGCAAGCCTTCCACCATGCGCGTAAAGGCGTTCGCCAACGTATCGTTGGCCGAGCGCGGACGGACTTCGACCGACAGATTGCCTCCAGCGATAGCTTCGGAAACCCCAGCCATCTCCTTCAGGTACTTCACCATGGAATCGAAAGTCCTGGCCAGCTGTGCGATTTCATCCGTACCGTGCACGTCAATGGAGTGTTCCAGATCTCCGGACTGGCCAATCTGGTCGGCTACCTGAATCAGGCGGCCCAACGGTTCCGTAATTCCGCGCGCGGTCCGGTAGGCGATCAGACCGCCGAGTATAAGAGCGAGCGCGGTACTAACGACGGCGAAGATAATCGTGTAGTTGGTCGCCGACTTGTCGTCCCCCTGACGTACGGTCAGCAGTTGATGGTTTTCCTTGTCGACATCCTCGACTACGTCGCTGGAACGGACGACCCAGCTGTTGGGATCTTTCTGCAGATAAAAGATCTGCAATTCGGCGACCGTAGCGTTGCCGCTGTCGACGGCTCGGCGCTTGTCGACTAGAGGATTCGCGAAGTCGCTTGCCCAAGACTGTTCGAGGCCCTGGACTTTTTCGAGATTCGTCTTCTGTTGCGTGGAACTCGCCAACTCCCCGGCGAGGTGGAGATCGTCATTGAGCAGGCGCTCTCCATCATTCATCTTCTCTACGTCGCGGGTGTCACCGCTGAGGAGGTAGTTCTGGAGATGAAGGCGGTTTTGCATCATCTGGAAGCGCACTTGCGAGGTGGCTTCGGTCATGTTAACGGAGCGCTGGGCCGCATCCTTGGCTTCCTGCTCGCGATGAACCCCATACATATTGATGATAAAGAGCATCAGCAACGCCACGAGAATGCCGCCAAAACTCCAGTACAGCTTCTTTTTGATATTCATACTTAACCCTTCCTCGCCCACTACCTCGCACCCGCCCACTTACTGGGGAGTATCAAAGCGAAATTCCACAATCCCCGTTGACTCTTGCGGAGCCGCCTCGAAACGCCACTTCTTGATCGCATCCAGAGCGGCGCTGGCCAGCACCGGATGCCCGCCAACCAGCTTTGCGTCCTTGACCGATCCGTTGGCGGACACGGTGACCAACACCTTCACCACGCCTGTGATGCTCATGCGCTTCGCCAGTTCCGGATACACTGGCGCCACCTTGAACTTTGCTTTTCGATTGATTTCTTCCTGTCCCCATGCCAGGGGAGCGCTGGTCGCAGCCCATCCGCCAATCAGCAGCAGACCCACCGCGATCGCACGATTCAGGGCTTGATATGGCACGGTTCCTCCCTTGTCGCTGTGCATTTACCCTATATTCGAGCAGGGAACCCACCAGCGCATACCAAAAGTTCTTTCTGCGCATTACTTTGGTGATATGCGCAAAGAGATGAACCATCGGGTCATCGGGTGATCGGGTGATCTAAAACCTGAAACCCGAGGGCTCTTGACTTTTACATCGCCCGATCGCCCGATGTTCACCTTGAGACGCCGTATCACTTTGGTGCCATTTCACAAGTCGGCACCGCCCCTGCATATTCCCTTGACTCAATTTGAGAATCAAGCGTACGTTTACTGTGTAATTCAATTGTTTTCAACCGCTTAGCTTGGCAGATGGGTGTTTCACTGACTATCCGCACCGGAAACTCGGGTCCCGGCGACTCGTCTCAGTCTGACGAGGCATTTCAGAAGCTTCTCCTGGAGTTTTCCCGGGCCGCTTTTCAGAGCAGCGATCCCAGCCAACTCATCCGGTCTTTTTGCGTTCTCACTCGCCCTTTCTTCCAGGCCAGCGGCGCTTACTTTTGGAGTTGTTCCGCCGACGGAGATTACATCGGCGCCGAAGCCGATGGCGAGCACGCCGATGATTTTCGTGGCACTCGCCTGCGCGCCGCGGATCCATCCAGCTCCCCGATCCATCGCCCTGGAGGCGGTTCACAAGCGTCGCCCCTTCTTCCTCGACCATGCCGACGTAGCCCGTTACCCGTGGCTGGCCGACTGCCACGCCCATACCGCCATGGCCGCGCCTCTGCTGGTTTCCGGAGAAGTGGCGGGGGCCATTGCGTTTGTGCGGACGGAGTTCGATGCCGATTTTGACGACGATGCCGTGGCCAAGGTCACCATTCTGGCGACCCAACTCGGCACCGCCCTCGAAGCCCTCCGTCTGAACCAGCTTTCCCGCGAAGAGCACCGCCGCGCCAGCATTCTGGTCGAGGTCGCCACCGCCCTGCATGGCTTGCCGGACACGGCGGCCGTGATGGAGAGCATCGCCGACCGCCTCCGCATCCTGCTCCATTCGCCCGCGGTGCTCGTGTTCGTGCAACAGGAGAAAGTGTTCCAGTTGCAGGCGGTGTCGACCGAGGCTCCCAAGCTCGCTCTTTCCATCCGCTCGCGTTTCGAGAAGAGCGACCTGCGCTCTTCGCTCGAGATCGCCGCTCGCGCGGTCGCCGCCGGCGAGCGCATTACGGTGAGTATCGACGGCGCTTCTCATTTTGGAGAAGACTCGCCGCCGGGAGTTCTCATCGCGGCACCCTTTCGCACCTCGCGCTCGCACGGCGCGATTCTGGTTTACCCCCGTCTCGCCAATCCGTTCACTCACGAAGACAAAACCCTGGTTTCCGCCCTGGCCGGCTTCGGCGCGGTTGCCATCGCCAACGCCGAGTTGTACGGCATGGCCCGTGCCCAGGCCCACGAACTCCACGAAATCCTCGAAATTTCCTTCGAACTCGGTTCCGCCGGAAAACTCGACGAGTTCATGCAGACCTCAGTCGTCCGCGCCGCCAGTTTTCTGGGCTTCGAGCGCTGCGTCATCGGACTGCTCGAAGAGGCCGCCTTCCATATTCGCTGGGGAGTCGAGAACGGAGTCGCTCGTCCCGTCGATATCCCGCTCTACGATGGCGCCGCCAGCCACGCCCTGAAGAAGAAGAATGTGTTCTTCACCGAGGACGCCCGCAAAACTCCAGGCGCGAATTTGGATTTTGTTGACGCTTTCAAAATCCGCCAGCTCCTGGCTGTGCCCCTGCTCGGTTCGAATGGCGATGTGCTGGGAATGTTCGGCGTCCTCGACCGCATCGAGCCCGGGCCGATTAACGATGAAGACGTCCGCCGCGCCCGCGCTTTAGCCGCGCAAGTTGCCATCGCTCTCGAACTGACCCGTAATCTGCACCAGTCCGAGGAGCATCGCCGCCGCGCCGAGGCTCTGGTCACCATCGCGCTCGAACTCAACACCGTCCTGCATCTGCCCGAGTTCATGCGCAACTTCGCTCGGCGCGCCGCCGGCCTGCTCGGCAGCCGCTCCGTTGCCCTCTGCCTTTTTCAGACCGCGGAACTCGATACCGTCCTCATGTGCGGCGCCGCCGAAGTTGACGATAAGCCGCTGCTCCGCCGCTTCAGTCAGGCGCTGAGTGCGGCCCTGCCCAAATACCCCACCGATGTCGCCTTCGCCCCGGCCACCGATATTCTGGGGACCGCTCTAGCCTCCAGCCTGGGATGGACCGATTGCACTCTGGTCCGGCTGGCCGGTTCCGCGGGAGAACTGGTGGGCGTGCTTTGTCTCGCCGATCGCGGTGCCTCCGCCCGCCATCGAAGACCACCAGTTGCTGCGCGCCATCGCCGGCCATGCCAGCATTGCGCTAGAGAATGCCTGCCTGTTTACCCGCATGCAGCAGGCCAACCGCCACTGGCTCGAAGTCTTCGATGCCATTGGCGACTTCATCGTGGTCCACGACGAGCAGCACAATATTCTCCGCGTCAATCGGTCCCTCGCCGATTTCGTCGGCATCGCCCCCGACCAGTTGGTCGGCATCAATATGCGGGCGCTCGATGCCCTTTCCACAGCCGCTTCGCCGCACTCCTGTCCCTTCTGCCGCACCGGCGAGGGACTCGACGAATACGTGCATCCCGTACTCGAACGCACCTACCTGATTTCCACTTCGCGGATTCATGCCGCCAGCAGCGCCCAGTTGCAAACCGTGCATGTGCTCAAGGACATCACCGACCGCCGCGAAGCCGAACGCCGTTATCGCGAGCTGTTCAACAACATTCAGGAAGGAATTTATGTCTCTTCGCCCCAGGGCCGCTTCATCGAAGTCAATGACGCGCTGGTTCGCATCCTCGGCTACAGCAGCCGCGACGAAGTCCTGCAACTCGACATTCCCACCCAAGTTTATTTTTCTCCGCAGCGGCGGCAGGAGCTTGCGGAAGTGCTCCAACGCGAAGGCGGATTGCACAATCACCAGGAAGTTCTGCGGCGCAAGGATGGATCGCCCGTCCACGTCTTCATGAACTGTTTTGCGATGCGCGATCAGCCGGCAACATCCTGCAGCACCGCGGCCTGATGCTCGATGTCACCGGCCTCCACCAATCGCAAACGGAGTTGCAGAAAGAACGCGATTTCTCCAGCAAAATTCTCAGTCATACCCAGAGCCTGATTCTGGTCACCGATACAGAAGGCGTGATTAGTTATGCCAACCGGCGCTGGAGCGGTCTCGGTTTTCAGCAGAACCAGATCCTGGGGCATCCTTTGCCCGACCTGTGCGCCCCCACGCGCCGTGCCGCTCTCCGCGAAGCGCTGGCCGCCGTGGCTCGCGGCCAGCAAGTCGATAACTTCGATCTGCCCCTGGTTCGCGGCGACGGCGTCAGCGGACAGTTCTCCGTCAATCTCAGTCCCATCAACGGCGAAGACGGCCGGGTCAGCAGCATCGTCGTCGTCATGACCGATGTGACCGACTCCGCCATGTTGCGCGCCAAGCTCGTGCACGCCGAAAAAATGGCGGCCGTTGGACAGTTGGTCTCCGGTGTCGCCCACGAAGTCAACAATCCGCTCACCGCCATCCTCGGATTCACCGATCTGCTGATGGAAAACCCCGAACTCCCCGAGAGTGCCCGCCGCGATCTGAAGGTGATTCTGCAGGAAGCGCAGCGCACCAAGCGGATTGTGCAAAACCTGCTCAGCTTTGCCCGCCAGATGCCGCCGCAGCGCCAGCCGGTTCAGATCAACTCCATCCTGCAACGCACCGTGCACCTGCGCTCTTACGACTTCATGAGTCATGGCATTCAGGTGGTCGAACGTCTCGACGAATCCCTGCCCACGGTGGTCGGAGATTCTCACCAGCTGCAGCAAGTGTTTCTCAACATCCTGAACAACGCTTACGACGCGGTCCGCGAAAGCACGCGGGCCGCGCGGATTGAGGTTATGAGCGCCCACGCCGGCGCCTTCATCGAGATTTCTTTTCGCGACAATGGCATCGGCATTGCCGACGCCGAGCGCATTTTCGATCCTTTCTTTACTACCAAAGACGTCGGCAAGGGTACTGGTTTGGGCCTGAGTATTTGCTACGGTATCGTCCGCGAACATGGCGGCGAGATTATCTGTCACAATAATTCGGACTCTGAAGGAGCGACTTTTATGGTGCGCCTCCCGATTGCCTCCGAGACGGCATCTTTTGGAGCCGTTGCAGGAGTGCATCCCCAATGACGCAAACTGAAATGACGCAAACTGGAACGAATCCCGCTTGCGCGCCTGTGCTTCTGATTGAAGATGAACCGGCAGTCATGGCTCTCGTGCGTGGAGTCCTGGAGCGACGCGGATATGCCGTAGTTGCGACTGAATCTGGAGCCGAAGCGCTGCGCCTGCTCGCGGACAGCAATTTTCACGGCGTCGTCTCCGACATGCGCACGCCCGGGGGCGTCGATGGCGCTCAGGTCTATGCCTGGATCGACACTCATCGACCCGAACTCGCCTCCCGGCTCGTGTTCATCACCGGCGACATCGCCAACGAGGAGACTGCGGCCACGCTGCGCCGTACCGGTGCGCCCTGCGTGGAAAAGCCGTTTCGCGTCCATGACTTCATTTCCGTGGTCGAGCAAACCATGGGCAGGGCCGCTTCGTGACGCAGAATTCGATGAATTTGACTAAGGACGACTTCCGCATCCGACTGCTGATCGTCGATGACGAGCAGACCATCCGCCGTCTCTGCATGACCGTCGGCGAATCGCTGGGATTCTTCTGCCTTGAAGCCGAGAGCGGCGACGCCGCCCTGGCCTTGCTGGAGGAGCAACCGGTCCACATGGTGCTCACCGACATGGTCATGCCGCGCATGTCCGGAATCGAATTTCTGGAGCAGGTCAAGCGCGCTCACCCCCGCATCGAAGTCGCGGTCATGACCGGCCACGGATCGGTCGAAACCGCGGTCCAGGCCATGAAACTGGGCGCCTACGATTACATTTCCAAGCCCTTTGCGCCGCTCGATGAACTGCGTCTTTTCCTGCGCCGCATGGCCGACAAGGTCCGCCTCGTCGAAGAAAACCTCTATCTCCGCGAGCGCTCCGAAACCGAGACTGCCGTGCACGGCATCATTGGCAATTCCACCGGAATTCAGAACGTCCTGCGCCTCATCTCGCGCCTTAAAGACACCCGCACTCCCGTCCTGATTTCCGGCGAAAGCGGAACCGGCAAGGAACTGGTTGCCCGCGCCCTGCACTTTCGCGGCACCATGGCCAACCTTCCCTTTGTTGCCGTGGACTGTGGGTCGCTCGTCCCCACCCTCATCGAAAGCGAATTGTTCGGCTACGAAAAAGGTGCCTTTACCGGCGCTCTTCGGTCCAAGTCCGGCCTGCTGCAATCGGCCGATACCGGAACCATTTTTTTCGACGAGGTCGGCGAACTTCCTCTGGAAATGCAAGCCAAGCTGCTGCGCTTTCTCCAGGAAAAAGAAGTCCGCCCCGTGGGCAGCAATCAGAAAGTCAAAGTGGACGTGCGCATCATGGCCGCCACCAACCGCGATCTCGACACCGAATACAAGAAAGGAACCTTCCGCAAGGATCTTTATTTCCGCCTCAATGTCGTCACCATTTCTCTGCCTCCGCTGCGCGAGCGCCGTTCCGACATTCCCATCCTGGCCGCGTTCTTCCTGGAACGCCTCGCTCCCGGACGCGGCGTCCAGGTCTCCAGCAACGCCATGAAAGCCCTGCTGGCCTACGACTGGCCGGGGAATGTCCGCGAACTGGAGAATTGCCTGGAGCGCGCCGTAGCTCTCGGCGATCAGCGCATTATCGAAGTCAGCGATCTACCCCCGGCCATCGCGAACGCGGAAGTCGAAACCCATGTGCCCGCTGCGCAGGAATTCTCCGGCCGCGCCACCGACCTCGAAGATATCGAGCGCGCCACCATCGAGCGGGTCTTTTCCCAGGTCAAGGGAGACAAAGCCGTCGCCGGCAGGATGCTGGGCATCAGCCGCGCCACGCTCTATCGCAAGCTGAAGCGCTACAACATAGGCGCCCGCGAAGAGCCTCCGCAATCGACCACGTTGCAATGAGAAGCCGATATTGATGTCAACCGATGACTTTGGGAAGGGCACGACTTCATTCGCGGCGCTGAGTCATTTCGGTGAGTACCCGCGCAATTAGGTTCCTGAACTGAGACACTTGTTTCACAGTGAGACGCGCTCTGCCCGTGCCCCCAAGAATTAACGCGCTTCGACCTCCATGTGGCCCCGTTAACTAGCTTGTCCTTCTTTCACTTGCTCTTAGGGCCATGACCTTCGAGGTTTTGGTGGCACCCGTGCACTAGGGAATGGCGATAAGGCAGAACGAGTCTCCTTGCAGCTCTTCCAAACCGGGAGGAGGGGAGGCTCGTCTGCTCCAAGTCCCCCGGGATTGAGGTTTTCGTGCCCAACCAGGCAACTGCTCGCGCTCTTGAACCAGACATCGTAAGCCGCTTGGCCAGGTTCTTTCCCGATGCCACGCCGATGCGGATTCCCATCAAGCTCAGCCGCACCAATGGCAGCAGCGGCACTAACGGCAACGGCAGCGGCATCGCCGCTCACGAAAACGAGAGTGTTTTTTTTCAGGAAACCGTCATCGAGTTTGGCACGCCGCGCGAAGTCCTGTTTGCGGTCAACCGTCCTCTGGAATTCGCCGATCGCGTCCTAGTCGAGAGCCACGACGGCTGGCTTCACGCCGAAGCTTCCGTGGTCGCGGTTCAGTATCATCCGGAGCGGACCGTGGTTGCTGTCCGCTTCCTTAAAGATGTCCCCAATTGGATTGTGAAATCATGACTGCATCCGCCCCAACTTCATTTGAAGAGCAGGGAGCCACACTCTGTGCTCTGCAACCCATGTACGCTGCGCTGGTGCGCGAATTTGTGATTGAGGTTTCCACCTGCCCCATCGACGACGCTTTCACATCTTCGTCGGAGTCGGTCAAGCACGCCGAAGCCTGGTTTAAGCAGGTCGACGTGCAGATCCAGGTGCACCAGTTGCGCCAGTTTCTCCAGACTACGCCCCTGGCCAACGAACTCGTGCTGCGCCATCTTCTTTTGCATCACATGCACAAGACCGCGAAGTCGAGCAGCGACCGCGACAAGACTGACTTCCTGCTGGTGCAGTATTTTTCGCTCTGCGCGCCCTCGGGCCTGGAAGACGCCGACCTCGATCTCGATTACGTCGCCCAGGTGCTGGAGCCCGTGCTCGGCCCGCAAGAGCCCAAGCTTCCCGCCTGGCTGGCTTCGCTCGAAACCATCATGCAGTCGGCGACGCGTTGCCGCCGCCTCAGCGAACTGCTGCACAGCGGCGCGCTCGAGCAAGGGCGCAAGCTCAAAACGCAGAGTGCGGCCCGCTACTTCGAGCCCTCGGCCATGGTGGCTTTTGCCCGTTTCAGCTTCATGATCCGCCGGATATTTTTCCGTCTCATGCACGAGGATCTCAACGCCATCCAGGATGGCCTGCGCGAACTGGAGCGCCGCAGCGTCGATACCATCGATTGCCGCCGCGCGCAATTCTCCGCCGAAGAACCGATCGGACGTCTGCGCATGATCTGCCAGTCCTGGAAAGTGATGTTCCACGCCGAATATTCCTCGGGCCAGCCCTTGCGCATGTTGGTCGATCTGCGAGCGGCCGTCGACGACGCGCTTCAGAACGGAGCGCACAACAAACCGCTGGCCGCGAGCGCCGCCGCGTCCGCAAAATCCGGCGGAGGAACGAAAGAGTAATTTCTTCTGCCTTTTGAGACAGGCTTGCCCCGTCTCAGGAGACGCAGCAATCCGCGTCTCCACGGGAAATCAGACTTCCCTTCTGGGGCTGGGCAACTGCGGTCCAATTTGCCGAGTCAGAAAGCGCCGATGATTACAAATCGCCCGACCATCCTGATCCTAGCCAGCGACCCCGCGTTCGCGCGCGAGATCACCGCACATTGGCCGCAGGATCTTTCTCCCCATCCCCGGGGTCCTGAATTTATCGTGCTTGACGAAGGTTTCTCTAGCGGTCTTCAAGGCAGCCACTACGATCTGGCGATTGCCGATGCCTCTTCGGTTGAAAAGATCAAGAACGACAAGCGCAGACCCCTGAACAAACGCTTGCACCAGGACCTGAAGCAGTCCCTCGCCGCCGCTGGCAAGCCTGCCATCCTGATTCACTCCGATCCCTCGCGCGGTCTCTACAACATCGAAGGAGCGGTTCTCGAGTTGCGTCGCGAGCCCGGACTCTGGCCGTCGGTGGCAGGCCTTGTCGGACGCGAAATTCTTCGCCGTGTCCAAGCCGAGTTTAGCTCGCGTGAAGCCGAAAAAAATTGCGTTGCCGCCCAAGCCGAGGCCACTCTCGGACGTTATATGGTCGAGATGCGGACCAACATCAACAACGCTCTCACCACCGTGCTCGGCAACGCCGAACTTCTCGTTTTCGAGCCGGGACTGCCCGCCACGGTCCTTGCGCAAGCCGATTCCATCCGCAACATGGCGCTACGCCTTCACGAAGTCTTCCAGCGTTTTTCTTCGATCGAAAAAGAACTCACCGTGGCCGCGCGCGAATCCAGCAAAAGGGCCGCCCGCGCCGCCGCCGGCAGCTAAGTTCGGCAGCGCCATTCGCCCGCTAGACCGTCCTTCGGTTACTCATTGGCCTTGGTCAAGAAGCAGCAACTGCGAATGCGCAAGACTCAAGGAAAGCGTTCCAACGGGCTACCTCGTTGCTTTTGCCTCGGTGTCGTTTTCAGAGTCGTGGCTGATCTGAAATACCTGGACGCGCCCATTGTTGGTGTCCGCAACATAAAGGCGGTTTGCGCCATCAATCCACAGTCCGGCGGGAGAATTAAACTCTCCAATCTCCATGCCGGATCGGCCAAAAGAATTGAGCAGGGAACCATCGCGGCCGTAAATCCGGATATGTGAGTCGCTGGTGCTGCTTACATAGATATTGCCGGCCAGGTCGACGCCGAGTCCGAACTGGTCCAGCATGGGCGGGCCTGAGGTGGCAGAGATCGAGAATTGCGCCACCGGATGACACCGCAGATCCATGACGTGGATGCGTGCATTGGCCGAGTCTACCACCACCAGTTCGTTGTTCCCGATGGCGATCTCGGTGGGATCGTCAAGGTCCATCGGGATGGTCTCGCCGCTGATTCTTCCGAACGCATGGGGGCGAGGCCGGCCGACGCGCTGCAGGATGTTGCCTTCGAGGTCGAGCACAAACAGAACGTGACGAGGCGTGTCGAGCACAAACAGGCGGCCACCGTTGCGGTCAATTGCAATCGCAGTTGGATAGTGAAACAGACTTTCGTCTCCGCGTTTGCCGATGTAGCGGACGAACTTCCCGTCGGGGCCATACACCAGAACGAGTCCGCGTTCGGAGTCGGCGATGTAGATGTTGTCGGCCGCGTCCACCGCAATTCCACTCGGCAACCGCAGGCGGCGCTGCGGGCCTCCGGCAATACGAAAGGAACCGCTGTCCCCGAGGACGTGAACGGCATGGATCTCCGGGTCAACAACCAGGATGCGTCCGCGGGAGTCAACGGTCACGCGATGGGGCGCCAGAAGAATTCGTTCCCGTCCGTAGACAAAGGTCACAATGTTGTCCCGAAGTGACGCCAGCAGGGACTGCCCTTTTACCGGTTTTACAGCATGGGCAGGAGGTTCATAGTTTTCTTCGATACGCTCCCTGGGATGAAGATTGATGAAATCGGGAACCTCGCTGGGGCGCGACGAACCCGGAGAAAGGTTAGAGGACGAGGCCCAGCCTGAGAAGTTGTTACGATCGGCTGGCGCCGTCGTTCTAAATTTTCCGTCCGACGAATAGACGCCGAGATAGCGAATTTCGCTCCCGCAGCACAAGACGGCCCCGGTGAGCGCTCGCGGTTGTCCTTCACATCCAGGCAGGCATGCGGGAACGGCCGTACTATGTAGCGGCCGCGGGGCGAACGACTGGGGCAGGCTGATCGGAACAGCGGCGATGATGATCCACGTCAAAAACAAGCCGCGGGGGAAACGGCCAACCGAAGAAGGCTTCATGGAAGTGCCTCTCGACTGGTGCAGGAACCCTGATGCAGGCTGACGGTAAATGGGGGAAGGAGCCAGCGTAGCTTACAAGGTCGGGCAATGGCCGCGCAGTGACGGGGATCACTGATGCCTGTGCTGCCACGCTCCCAAAGGCCGCTGGCGCCGTTGAATTGTGATCTTGCCCGATGCGACGGCCGGCCGAATGCGGCGAGCCGCTATCCGGAGCCAGATCGAGGCCAGCCGCATCGGCACATCCACCCGCTTCAAAAAACGTGGTAGACGAAATGAGCAAAGAGAATCGCCAGCAGCAAAAGTCCGAGGCCACAAATCCAGAAGAGAAAATGCTCGGTCAACTTTGGGGAGTTGATCTCCTTCTTGTCCATGAGTGAAGGATACTCCGCGATCGTTGGATTGCGTCTATGACAGCGGAAGAATGTTCTAAAAAAAGCGGGTGACGCCCTCTTCGAGGACGACCACTTTGTCTTGCACACCGGCGGCCAGCGCTTCTTGCTCCAGCAACTGCAGGGGCTCTTCGATGGGCTCATGCGACAGGCGAAACGATCCATAATGCATGGGCACCATCCAGCGCGACTTCAGATCGAGAAAGGCTTTCGTGGCGTCGGCGGGACTCGTGTGTACGTTGCGGAAGTGCTCGGGATTGTAGGCGCCGATAGGCAGCAGCGCGAGTTCGGGCGACAAGCGGCGTCCAATCTCGCGAAAGCCGGTGAAGTAGGCGGTGTCTCCGGCGTGGTAGACGGAGTGTTTGCCGCTGCGCAACACGTAGCCGCCGTAGCCGCGGTGCGAATCCTTGATGATGCGCGCTCCCCAATGCCGCGAGGGGACGTGCGTGATGTCGAGCGCGCCGTGGCGATAGGTGTTCCACCACTCGAGTTCGACGATCTGGTCGAAGCCCAGATCGGAGACGAGATCGAATAAATGATGAGGAACGACGAGGGTGGGCGCGATTCCGGTCTGGCGTCGGGTTTGGCGGGCGATGGCGCGCAGCGACTGGCGATGCAAGTGATCGAAGTGCGCGTGCGTCACCAGGACCAGGTCCATGGGAGGCAGGTCGCGCAGGTTCAATCCCGGTTGACGCAGGCGCTTAAGAACGAACAGCCAGCGCGCGAAGTTGGGATCGATGACGACGTTCTGTCCGCCGATTTGCAGAAAAAAACTCGAATGTCCGATGAAGGTGACGCCCAGTTCACCGTTTAAAACCAGTTTCGGTTTGTGAGTCTTGCCGGTGCGAGGCGTGACCGCGGAATTCCGCACCAGACGCGTGAATTGACTGGCTCGTTTGCGCAGCGCGGGATTTTTCAATGAGGACTTTAACATTGATTAGACCAGTACGATTAAGCCGGTACGATTGGATTCGGCGAGTCCGATGGAAACGCGGACCACTGCTGTAAGTATCCGCTTTATTTGCTCAAGTCGCTAATTACTTTAGATGCTCCAGACACCGACATCGACGCCCGGACGACTGGATTTCTTCGGGCCGTGCTTTCTGGCTGGCTGATTCTCGCTGTAAGCAATCTTGTTTTCGTTGAACCTGTTTTCGTCAACCGTTACTTTACCGGTCGTATTTATAATCCAGAGGTCAGGCAAAAATACGTTGGAGGAACCAACGCCGATGCGTGTCGCATTTCTTGGTTTAGGAATTATGGGCCGGTCGATGGCCGCGAACCTGGTCAAAGCGGGACACGAGGTCGCAGTCTGGAATCGAAGCGGCGGCAAGGACGTGGAAGGCGCGCGCAGTGCGGCTTCTCCCGCGGATGCGGCGCAGGGCGCGGAAGTGGTGTGGATGTGCCTCTCCGACACAAGAGCGGTTGAGGCTGTCCTGTTCGGTCCGGGCGGCGTGGAGCAAGCTCTGACCGCGGGCATGACGATTGCGGACTCGAGCACGATTTCTCCCTCCGCCACGCTCCGCTTTGCGGCACGCCTGAAGGCACGCGGCGTCGACTACGTGGACGCTCCCATGACCGGCTCGAAGATTGCCGCCGAAGCGGGAAGCCTGATTTTTATGGTGGGCGGCGACGAAGCTGCGTTGGCTCGATTGCAGCCGCTTTTTCAGGCGATGGGCAAGCAGGTGTTCCACATGGGCGAAGCGGGCAAAGGACAAGCTACAAAGCTGGTCATGAATCTGCAGATAGCGCTCATCTACGAAGGCTTCGCTGAAGCGCTCACGCTCGCCGCCAAGCTGGGCGTCGACGTGGAAAGGCTGTTGCCACTGATACAGGCATCGATGGTGCGTTCCGGAGTGGTGGACTACAAAGCTCCGTTCATTTTGAAACGCGACTTCTCGCCCAATTTTCCGCTGCGGCTGATGCTGAAGGATATTCGCCTGGCGCTCGATGCCGCCAAGGAATCGCGTGTGCGCCTGCCCGGACTGGAAGCGGTGGAAGAGGTCTACGACGTCGCCGCCGAGGAAGGGCAGCAGGATCTGGACTACGCGGCGACACTTACTCTGCTGGAGAAATGGGCAGGGGTCGAAGTGAAGGGGGCGGTGTGAGGGATCGCATAGGTCAGAGGTTGAAATCCAGGGCTTCTACCTCTGCAATCTGACCTCTGACCTTTGCAATTGCCCTACTTCTTCGCCAGCGAGCGGATATAGTTCACCAGGTTCCAGATGTCATCGTTCTTGGCGCGGTCGCCCTCGGGAGGCATCCCGCCTTTGCCATTCCGGATAATATAGAAGAGTTCGCCGTCGGTGCGGTTTTTCAACGCGTCCGGATTGGTGAAATCGGTGACGTTCTTTATATCCGACGCCATGTCGCCCTTGCCGTCGCCGCCTTTTCCATGACACACCTCGCAGTCGACGCCATACACCTTCTTGCCCTTGGCGAGCGACTCCGCTGTCGGCTTGACGGGATTTGCCTTGGCGGCTGCTTCGGGGGGAATCTTATATTCGGCGGGCTGATCCTTCTGCGCCCATAATGCGAATCCGAAAAAGAGCAATGCCAGAAGGACCAGTGGAGTTTTCCTGAAGGCTTGTTGGTTCCAAAATTTCTTTTTCAATACACACCTCCGGTTCGGCAACACGGTTGAAACAACTAACGATACTCCACGGCGCGGGAACGTGCACGAAAAGGTTGCGGGCTGAGGAAGGCCGAGGAATCACGCATGATACCGCAACCCGTGATCTAATGCTGCGTCGCGACCCAGTCTTAGCCGGCAATGGATTACGCTCGTAACCCCTTTATCCGTCTGCAATTACAGAAGTATTACAACGTTGCGCGTGGCCTCTTGCTATTGTCTTCAGGGGCACTTCAGCTAAACGGTTGTGGGGAGAGAAAGACAATGGCAACGACAACGAGCGAGGCAGTGCGCGAGAAGACGAGCGAGACTGGGAGCGAAAGGCTGAGTCAGGCTATGAGCGAAGCCGGCGAAGGCTCCAATCGCAGAGACCGGGCGAACCGGGATGGCTTCAACTGGGGCACGGCGATCGCTATGGGCTTTTTTCACGCGGGCGCAATCGCGGCGCTATTTTTCTTTACCTGGTCGGCATTTTTCGTCGCTTGTTTCCTGTGGTGGGTATCGGGCAGCCTCGGCATCGGAATGAGCTATCACCGGCTGCTGACCCATCGCGGATACAAGACGCCGAAGTGGGTGGAGTACTTCCTCACCTGGTGCGCCACGCTGGCGCTTGAAGGCGGGCCGATTTTCTGGGTAGCGACGCACCGCATTCATCACCAGTACTCGGATGAGACGGGCGATCCGCACTCTCCGATCGACGGCAAGTGGTGGTCGCACATGGGATGGATCCTGATGGGCAAGTCGATGCATCACGACACCACCACCCTGGCTCGTTACGTCCCCGATCTGACCAAAGATAAAGTTCATGTCTGGCTGACCAAGTATCACTACACCTCAAACATTATTTTGGGCGCCGTTCTTTATGCCATCGGCGGATTGCCATGGCTGTTGTGGGGAGTGTTCGCGCGCGTGGTGGTTGGACTGCATTCTACCTGGATGGTAAACTCGGTCACACACCTGTGGGGCTCGCGGCGTTTCGCCACCAAAGACCTTTCCACCAACAACTTTCTGGTGGCGATTCTGACCTTTGGTGAAGGCTGGCACAACAATCATCATGCCCACCCGGTTTCGGCGCGTCATGGCCTGGCGTGGTATGAAATCGACACCAACTGGTATTGCATCTGGGCGCTGAAGAAAGTCGGACTGGCGCGGCATGTGTACAAAGTCGAACTCGATCACCTGCCGCCGAAACCTCCGCTGATTCGTGATGTGCAGGCGGCTGCGGTGTTGGCTGCGGCTGCGGGCAACGACTGAAACGCAGGTCTCAGGTCTTAGGTTGTCAGGTCTCAGGAAAATCCTACTCAGGCTAATTGTCGGTATCGCCGCCCCGAATCGCTGACAGTGCTCACGAGAGACGCGGCAAGCCGCATCTCTACGGGAATGAGTTAGCGTTTGCTTCGGTTTAGTTTTTGCCTTTCCTAAGACCTGACACCTGACACCTGCCCCGCTACAATCTCCTTGTGCGGATCATCAGCCGGCGAAAGGCGATCTACTTCGTTATCACGCTGGGCGTTTGCCTGATTGCGGCGGCCGTCGCGCTGAACGTCAGCTGGGTCATCCTGTACTGGCGCGAAGGACTGAAACTTTTCTTTGGCGCCATACTTTTTCTAGTAATCATCGCCGGCCTCGCCCTCAATACAATTTTTCTGGTCCGCGAAATTCGCCGCAACGAGCAGCACGACAGCTTCATCAACGCGGTCACCCATGAATTGAAGACGCCGATTGCGTCCATCCGGCTCTACCTGCAAACCTTGCAGAGACTCGAAGTGGGAGAAGCGCAGCGGCGGCAGTTCTACGAGTTGATGCTGCTCGATACCGAGCGCCTGCTGCACACCGTGGAACAGGTGTTGAAAGCGGGTGAGGCGGCGCATAAGAAAGGTCCGCGGCAGCGCTTGCCGGTGGAATTCAACACGCTGGTGCGCGAGTGCATGGAACTGGCGCGAGTGCGCCATCACTTGCAGGCCGCCGATCTCGAATATCGCGAGGTTCCATCTCTGTCTTTGCAGAACGGCGGCGGAGCTTGCGTGCTGGGCGATGCGGAGGAACTGCGGACCGCGGTGTCGAACCTGCTCGATAACGCCGTAAAGTACTCGCCCGATGGCGTTCACATCTCGGTGGAGTTGGACGCTAACGATGAGAAGCAACTGGCGCTGCGGGTGCGCGATCAAGGCGTGGGCATTCCGGAGCAGGAGTTGAAACATATCTTCCGGAGGTTTTACCGGGTGACGCAGCGTTCGCTTTCACAGGTGAAGGGCACTGGCCTCGGATTATTCATCGTGCGCGCGATCGCGCGCAAGCACGGCGGCCGTGTATTCGCGCAGAGCGACGGAGCAGGCAAGGGAACGACCGTGACCCTGGAATTGCCTAGAAAAGTGAGTGCGGCATGAGCCGCGTCCTGGTGGTGGAGGACGAAGCGCATCTGGCGCAGGGCTTGCGCTTCAACCTGCAAGCCGAAGGACACGCGGTGGAAGTTGCCGGGGACGGCGAGACCGCCCTGGAAAGGCTGGTCGAAAAAAGCGAACGCTTCGACGCCGTGGTTCTCGACGTGATGCTGCCGGGCAAGAGCGGCTTTGATGTCGCGGCCTTGCTGCGCGAGAAAAAAATTACGTCCCGATTTTGATGCTGACCGCGCGCGGGCGTCCGGAAGA
>CAVRNL010000033.1:0-34645 GCA_963722485.1 uncultured Acidobacteriaceae bacterium | reverse complement strand
AAATGAAGATGCGCCAGAGTTGAGAGAATTCTTGACGGCGACAGGCATCGACTTCCCAGTTCAGCACCGCCGCTCCAAATCGTGACAAGGTTTTAACCTGCCGGCCGATGGCTTTGGCAGATCACCGGCCTTTACGCGAGGGCATGGCCGTCGCTGCCGGAATCGAAATCTTGCCGGGAAGAACTCCGGCGTCTTATCCCGGAGGTGCTTCCAGCGGGCATTGGGCGCCATACCCTGATGCTCCCAGCACCTGGGGAGAGAGCACCCTCTCTTTCCCGGTTCCGGCGGCGGACAGCTTTCGGATGGGTGGCAATTGTTGCTGGCATCGATGGGCAATTCCGATAGCGATTTGGCTTCTAACCGATCCGCTGTGGATGCAGGCGAGATCAGAGGGAGCGCCGAGACGGGTGAATCGGAAAAAACTCTCGGTTACTTACCCGCTTTCGATGCACCAAGAGACTCCGCTGCCGCATCCATCCGCGGAACGGGCAGCTCACCTCCGACGCAAGTGCAAGTAGGCTCTTCAGCAAGGCATGGCGGTAAAAAACCATGTCAACGACTGACGAGTAATCCAGGCCCTCCGATTTGCGGGCGGCTCAAGCCGCCGCAGAACCGGACGCGGGCTGCCGGCCGACGGTATCCGGCGCCCGTGGCCCAATTCGGGCGGACCACGCTGGTTAGCTTAGAGGCCGGCCTCTCAGCGCGGACACAGGCAACCCTGCCACCCGCGCACCAGACAGTGCCCCCCGGCGCAATTGTCGAGGCTGCAACCGCCCCAACGGTTCCTGACCGCGGCCCGAAGCGCGCGTCGAATTTCGATTCCGCCGCTCGGCAGGGACCAGGAAACCCAGAGCAGTTACCGGCACAACTACGGCCAACAAGTCGCGTGTTGGTTATGGAGTAGGACCGCCGGAAGCCTTCCCGGCAACGAAGCTTCCTTTGTGGCGCTCCGCGCGTCAGCGGCTCCAAAACCGAGCTCAGCCGAACCGTCGCCACACCTGGGTGACTCGAGGAAAGCCGGCCCATGACAGGCGCCCGAAAGCTGGCCGGTGGACGGCTGGCGCTGGCAGCGGTGCGAGTCATTCGGCCTCCGAGCAGGGAATCGGCAAGTCCTATTCCAGCGTGGCGTCCGCAGCGCACGGGTTGACGCCGGCAGCCCCGGGTCCAGGGCTGGCCATCTTCTTTCAGGACGCGCAGAGCATAGCAATACGTCGTCGGCGCGGCAGCGGGGTACGTATTGCTATGTGTTTACGCGGCTCAAGGCGGGACCAGATCGGGCGGCGGCAGCAGCGGCAAAGCAACAATTGGACGACTTAGAGACGCTGCAGAAATATGGAGTGCGTCCGCAGCGAGCGGGGGAAAGCGCAGCTCCGGCGGGCGCGGCCAGCAGTCCTTCGGCAGGGACGAACGCGCCTGCGGTCGCTGCGAGCTCCGCGCAAGATCAAGACGATGATTCCGATGCGGCGCCGAAATCAGCGCCCCCCAAGCCGGGGACGACTGGGCCGGTGCAATTTCTGAAGGGCAAGATTGTAAGCAGCGACTGCACTAAGCCTCCCGAGGCTACGGTTACTATCTTGAGTGGCATGACGACTTATAAAATGCATGCCTCGGATTATAAGTCGCTGCTGGTGATTGGCGAGGATCAGTTTTCCTGCGATTGGAAAAACCGGCTCGTGTCGGTGAACTATCGCGCGATGGGAAAGCACGAAGGGGAATTGGTGTCGATTGAAGCGCACTGAGTGATCTCACGGCACGTGTGGATTGAGGCGCGCGACGGTGTGCGAAGATGGAATCCGGGAGAGGAAGCGGATGGAGAATCCACTTAAGCTGAGACGCATTCACCACGTCGAATTCTGGGTCGGCAACGCCCGGCAGGCAGCTTATTTCTATCGTAAGGGATTTGGCTTTTCGCAGGTTGCTTACAGCGGACTGGAAACCGGCCAGCGTCAGCGCGCTTCTTATGTGCTGAGTCAGGGCAAGGCGAACTTCATTCTGACTACGCCTATGACGCCGGACGATTTCGCCGCGGATCACATCCGAAAGCATGGCGATGGCGTGCGGGATATTGCGCTGGAAGTGGAGGACGCGGATCAGGCGTTTGCCGAAGCGGTCGGTCGAGGAGCGCAGGCAACCGAAGAGCCGCATGACGTAAGGGATCAACACGGCGGCATTCGCCGGGCCGCGGTCCACACTTATGGCGACACGATCCACTCGCTGATTTCATATAAGGATTACAAGGGGCCGTTTCTGCCCGGTTTTGCGGCTGCGCCGCTGGCTGGCGACGACTGCGGCATCCTGCGCATTGACCACATCGTGGGGAATGTGGAACTCGGCAAAATGCAGTACTGGGCAGATTACTACACTCGCGTTTTCGGATTCCATCGTTACATTACTTTTGACGATAAGGACATTTCGACCGAATACAGCGCCTTGATGAGCATTGTTATGTCGGACGATTCGCACTCGGTGAAATTTCCGATCAATGAACCTGCTCCGGCGCGCAACAAGAGCCAGATTCAGGAATACATCGAAGCCTACGGAGGAGCGGGGGCACAGCACATCGCGCTGCAGTGCAAGGACGTTCTGTACACGGTCGGCAAACTGCAGCGCAACGGGCTCGATTTTCTTCGCGTTCCAGATGCGTACTATGACCTGCTGCCATCGCGGGTCGGTCTGGTGGAGGAATCGCTGGCAGAGTTACGCTCGCTCGGTATACTTGTGGACCGCGACGAGGAAGGCTACCTTTTGCAGATTTTTTCGAAGCCGGTAGAGGATCGGCCGACGGTGTTCTTCGAAGTGATCCAGCGCAAGGGCAGCCGCGGATTTGGCAAAGGGAATTTCAAAGCGCTGTTTGAATCGATCGAAATGGAGCAGGCGCGGCGAGGGAATCTGTAGGCGATGGCGAAAGCGCGAACGGCGAACGGACAAACGACCGGCGCAAAAACGAAGGACGCGAAAGGGGAGGCCGAGTTGCGTTACCAGTCGGGATTCGGCAACGAGTTTGCCAGCGAGGCGGTGGAAGGCATATTGCCGCGCGGGCAGAATTCTCCTCAGCAAGTCGCGCACGGGTTGTACGCGGAACAACTGAGCGGCACGGCATTCACCGCGCCGCGCGCCGTCAATCGGCGGACTTGGCTCTACCGCATTCGTCCGTCGGTGGCGCACAAGCCGTTCGAACCTATCAGCCTGGGAAGGCTGCGCAGCGCGCCGTTTGACGAGGTGCCGACATCGCCAAACCAGTTGCGCTGGGCGCCGATTCCGATCCCGGCTCCTTTAGAGCGGACCGACTTGATCGACGGGCTGATCACCATGGCGGGCAACGGTAACACGCATACGCACGCGGGCGTCGCGATTCATATCTACGTCGCCAACGCCTCGATGACGGATCGCTTCTTCTACAACGCCGACGGAGAGATGTTGATCGTGCCGCAAACGGGACGGCTGCTGCTGCGCACGGAGATGGGCGTTCTCCAAGCCGGTCCTGGCGAGATTGCGGTGATTCAACGGGGAATTCGTTTCCGCGTTGAGCTTCTGGAGAAAGAAGCGCGCGGTTACATTTGCGAGAACTACGGCGCGCTGCTTCGTCTGCCGGATCTGGGACCGATTGGCGCGAACGGGCTGGCGAATCCGCGCGACTTTCTGGCTCCGGTCGCTGCGTTTGAAGATCGCGAAGGCGATTTTAGAATTGTGGCCAAGTTTCAGGGAAAACTCTGGGCGGCGGCGATCGATCACTCGCCGCTGAACGTTGTCGCCTGGCACGGGAATTACGTGCCCTATAAGTACGATCTGGCGAATTTCAATTGCATCAACACCGTGAGCTTTGACCATCCAGACCCGTCGATTTACACGGTGCTGACTTCGCCCTCGGAGATACCGGGAACCGCCAATGTTGATTTCGTAATTTTTCCGCCGCGATGGATGGTCGCTGAGCACACGTTTCGTCCGCCGTGGTTTCATCGCAACTTTATGAACGAATTCATGGGGTTGATCCGGGGGGAATATGACGCCAAGGCGGAAGGATTCGTGCCGGGCGGCGCCAGCCTGCACAATTGCATGGCGGGTCACGGGCCCGACGCCGAGACTTATGAGAAAGCGAGCAAGGGCGAATTGAAGCCGGTCTATCTCGGCGACACTATGGCGTTCATGTTCGAGACTCGCTTTGTGTGCCAGCCGACGAAGTTTGCGCTGGAGACTTCGCAACTCGATCGTCAGTACTTCGAGTGCTGGCAGGGATTGCGGAAAAAGTTCAAGGGGTCGGGCGGCTAGGGCAGGTGACAAGATCGACGTTGCGGCGGCAGCCCCTAAAGGGGCGACTTGTGCGGAACACTTTTGGCATCGCTAAAGCGATGCCCTGATACGAAGAATCTGCGATGAAACCCGTTCTCGACGAGACCCATGATTCCAAAGCGCAGAGTTGGGTTGAATCCGCCAACGATGCGGGCTCGGATTTCCCCATTCAGAATTTGCCCTTCGGAATTTTTCGGCGACGCAATACTGGCGCCGAAGCGAGAGTGGGAGTTGCGATCGGGGACCGCATTCTTGACCTCGACGGAATGCAGAGCGGAGGCTTGCTTGCGGAGGAGAGTGTGCGGCTGGCGGCGAACGCTTGCGCACACGATTCGCTGAATCTCCTGATGGCGCTCGGGGGCGATCCTCGGCGGGCGCTGCGCCGACGGCTTCACTGTGTTTTGCGTCAGGATGCCTCCGTCTCTGATCGGCAGGCCGTTGCGCGCCATCTCGTCGCGCAGGTGGATGTCGACATGCTTCTGCCCACAGTGGTCGGCGACTACACGGATTTCTACGCGTCGATCTTCCACGCCACCAACGTCGGGAAGTTGTTTCGGCCCGAGCATCCGCTGCTGCCGAATTACAAATACATTCCGATTGGCTATCACGGGCGAGCGTCGTCGCTGGTGCCCTCGGGAACGCCGGTCCGGCGGCCTTTCGGTCAGACACGCGATGGCGAGGGCAATCCAGCTGATGCTCCGAAATTCGGGCCGACTGGGGCACTGGATTACGAAGTGGAATTAGCGTTCTTTGTGAGTGCGGGAAATCGGTGGGGAGAAACCATTCCAATCAGCGAAGCGGAAGAACACATTTTCGGAATCTGCTTGGTGAATGACTGGTCGGCGCGCGACATTCAGGCTTGGGAGTATCTGCCGCTAGGGCCATTTTTGGCGAAGAGTTTTGCGACTTCACTTTCGCCCTGGGTGGTCACGATGGAAGCGCTGGCTCCGTTTCGTACGACTGCCTTTGCGCGTGCAGAGGGAGATCCGGCGCCCTTGCCTTACCTTTTCAGTCAAACTGATCGGGAAAGCGGCGGTCTCGACTTGTGGCTGGAAGTTTCTTTGCTGTCGGCGCGGATGCGCGAGGCTGGCATCGGTCCGGTGGTTTTGGGCCGAAGCAATTTTCGCGACATGTACTGGACGATGGCGCAGATGCTGACGCACCACGCGAGCAATGGCTGCAATCTGCGCTCTGGCGATTTGCTGGCCAGCGGAACGGTTTCGGGCGCGGACAAAACGGCGCGCGGCTGCTTGTTGGAACTTACTTCGCGAGGCAAGGATCCGGTCACGCTGCCGACTGGAGAGCAGCGGAAGTTTCTCGAAGATGGAGACGAAGTCATCCTCCGGGGCTTCTGCGAGCGAGACGGGTTCCGCCGCATCGGGCTGGGTAGTTGCCGGGGGACGATTCTGCCCACGTCCGTGACCTGACGCGCCGCGCTCACCATTGCCGTTGTTTTGTCGCGGAGATCCTGTAGAGAGACGGCTTCGCCGCGGCCAAAGGAGAAGACTTGAGCGCCCCAGAGGATGCGAGCGTGCCAGAGGACGATGCGATTCTGCCAAGCACTCCGCCGGTCCCTTCGCTGACCAAAGACGGCCACGGCCCAGCCGTACTCGCCGGCTTCCTCGGCTGGACGCTTGACGCCTTCGATTTTTTCTTGGTTGTCCTCTCGCTGACGGCTATTGCAAAGGAGTTTCATCGGTCCGACGCAGAGATTGCTCTCTCCATCACGCTCACCCTCGTGTTCCGTCCGGTGGGCGCGTTCATCTTTGGACTGATGGCTGATCGCTACGGGCGCCGTCTCCCCTTGATGATCGACCTTGTCTTCTACTCCGCGGTCGAGGTGGCAACTGGTTTCGCGCGTAGTTTCAGTACGTTCCTGGTGCTTCGGGCGCTGTTCGGCATCGGCATGGGCGGAGAGTGGGGAGTGGGCGCCTCTCTCGCCATGGAAAAAGTTCCACCCAGATTGCGCGGGTTTCTATCCGGAATGCTGCAGCAGGGATACGCTCTCGGTTATCTGCTGGCGGCTGGCTGTTTCTACTTTGTTTTCCCCCGCTGGGGTTGGCGGCCGATGTTTTTCATCGGAGGACTGCCCGCCCTGCTTGGGGTTTTTGTCCGTTTCCGGGTTAAGGAATCGGAGGTGTGGGAAAAGACTCGCCACACGAACTGGAGCAGTCTGGGCCGCGCGATATGCTCCCACTGGAAGTTGTTTCTCTATTTGACCCTTTTGATGATGATGATGAACTTTACCTCGCACGGTACGCAGGATATGTTCCCGACCTTCCTGCAGCGCCAGTGGGGCATGAGGCCGACCGAACGCGCGGTGATCACGGCGATCTCCATGGTGGGAGCGATTCTGGGAGGCACGCTGTTTGGCTCGTTGTCCGACCGCCTCGGACGGCGCCGGGCGATGATTACCGCACTGGTTTCTGCGATTGCGTGTGTTCCTCTGTGGGCCTACGCTCCGTCCCTGACGTTGCTCGTCGCCGGAGCTTTCCTGATCCAGTTCATGGTGCAGGGCGCGTGGGGCATCATTCCGGCGCACCTCTCGGAGTTATCGCCCGACTCGGTGCGCGGATTCCTTCCTGGATTCGCTTACCAGTGTGGCGTGCTTATGGCTGGTTCGGTCGCCTACGTGGAGGCGATTCTCGCCGAGCATACCAGCTACGCCAACGCCATGGCCCTGACTGCATTTGTGGTGTTCACGCTGGCGGCAGTAGTGGTGGCGCTGGGACGCGAGCAGAAGGGCATTCGTTTCGGCTCGTAAGGCAGACAGTAAATCGATCAAAGAAAAAGAAATGGTCAAGATACGGTGATAACTCCTGCTTTCAGAAGGGCCGCTGAGTGCGCGAGGCGACGACCATCACACTCACCTGTGATTTACATCACAAATCGACTATTTCTTAAAGTTTAGTAGTTTCGTACTACTGATTGATTGCTCGCAGCTGGGTAGAATTTCCTGTGCATCTCATGAACCCTAAGTGGAATGGCCAGTTTTCGTGCTTCGATCTCGTCGCCAAAACCGCCGATAGCGTGCGCAGTATCGTTCGCGCCGGCAATGTCGAAATTGGCGGCGACGATTTCGTTGTGATGGCTGGGCCATGCGCGGTCGAGTCGGAGCGGCAGTTATTGCAAACGGCGGAGGCCGTGGCCGCGGCGGGTGCGTGTATGCTGCGCGGAGGCGCCTACAAACCGCGCTCTTCGCCTTATGCGTTTCAGGGTCTGGGTGTCGAAGGTCTGAAGATTCTGCGCAAAGCGCGGGAGGAGACCGGGCTCGCGATTGTCACTGAAGTGATGAGCGAGGAAGACGTCGACCTGATCGCGGAGTACGCCGATCTCATGCAGGTGGGCACACGCAGCATGGAGAACTATGCGCTGCTGGAAAAACTGGGCGCATGCGGGCGGCCGGTGCTGCTGAAGCGGGGGATGACCGCGACGCTCGAGGAGTTGCTGCAGTCCGCGCAAGTGATCGCAATGAATGGGAACCGGCAGATCGTTCTCTGCGAGCGCGGTATCCGGACGTTTGAGACTGCAACCCGCAATACGTTGGACATTGCCGCGGTCCCGGTGCTGAAGACAGTTTCGCACCTGCCTGTGATTGTCGATCCGAGTCACGCCGCCGGAGTGCGCAGCCTGGTTCCGGTGCTGGCGCGGGCCGCCGCGGTTGTGGGCGCGGATGGGCTGCTGGTCGAAGTGCACCCGTCGCCCGATCAGGCAATGAGCGACGGACCGCAGTCGCTCACCTTTCGCCAGTTCCGCGACATGATGGACGATCTACAACCCTATCTGGCGATCCGGGATGCTGCCCGGCAGCTTGGTCCGCAGCTGGTCGGGGCGCGGGGAGCCGATTAGTGCCGGTGCGTCCCATTATGCTCGGCTGGCTCTTGTTGATGGCTGTGGGATTTGTTCATACGGATTTCGGGTCGCCCCCTCCTTCGGACTCGCCGCCACTCCTGTACACCGTTGTGAAACGGTACGAAGCGCTCGCATGGATCCGTGGCGCGGATCGCTTCAGCTCCAACGCAATCATATTTTTTCAAGACGCGAGCGGCCGGCATCGTCTGATCCCGAGTTTTGTGGCTTCCGCCGATCCCACCGTTTCGTTCGACGGGAAGAGGGTGTTGTTCGCGGGCAAGCAGAAGGCGCAGGATCACTGGCAGATCTGGGAAGTTGAGTTGGCCCCGGCCCGGGACATAGGGACGACTGGCGACGCGCCCCGGCAGGTTACGTCGTGCGCCGAGGACTGCGTTCGTCCCTTCTACCTGCCGGACGACCGCGTTGTATATGCGAAGAAGACCGATGGCCGTTTTGTCATTGAAGCCGCCAGCCTGGCGGAGGGCAACGCCGTCCAGTTGACCTATGGCCCGGGAAACTCGCTGCCAACCGATGTTCTGCGCGACGGCCGCATCTTGTTTGAAGCGACGTATCCGCTCGGAAGCACTCGCACGCCGGAACTCTACACCGTGTATTCGGATGGCAGTGGAGTGGAGTCCTATCGCTGCGATCATGGCAAAGCGCGCTACTCCGGCAGGCAAGTCGCGTCGGGCGACATCGTCTTCACCTCTGGGTTTGGCCGCGGTGCTTCTGGCTTGGGCCGGTTCACGTCAGCACGGGCACAGGAAGTTCCCATCTCCGCGCCCGCCGGAGAATACGCCGGGGACGCCGCTGAGACTTCGTCGGGCGATTGGTTGCTTGCCTGGCGGCCGGATGCAAAGAGCTACTTTCAGGTAAAACGCTGGAGGCCGGGCAACGGCGGTTTGTTGTCCGTGGTTGCAGAGCCAAGTGCCAACGTGATCCAGCCAACGCTGATGGTGGAACGCACGGTGCCGAAGCGGCATCCCTCGGGCCTGCATGACTGGCCGAATGCCAACCTTCTTTGTCTGAATGCTTACACCTCGAAATACAAGTTTGCGGCCGGATCGATCCACTCGGTTCGGCTGTACACTCGGGATAGCATGGGTACCACAAAGCTGCTGGGGTCGGCGCCAGTGGAGCGCGATGGATCGTTTTTTGTTCAAGTTCCGACGGAGCATCCGTTGCAGATCGAATTGCTCGACAACTCCGGCAAGACATTGAAGCGGGAAGCTGGCTGGTTTTGGATGCGCCGCGGCGAACAACGAGCATGCGTGGGATGCCACGCCGGCCCAGAAACTGCGCCTGAGAATGCAGTTCCCATGGTTTTGCTGAGATCCACGACTCCGGTCGACATGACGGGCGCGAGCACGCACGCCTCTTCAGGAGGACATTAAATTGATAGCTCGATTTTCCGCATTCCTCCTAATACCTTTCGCTCTGCTGGCGCAATCGCCACCGGTAAGCGCTCCGGGCGCGATTCGTTTTGACGATGTGACGGCGAAGTCAGGCATCCAATTCACGCACAGCTTCGGCGCGCAGGAACTGGGATCGCTGCTCGAAAGCACCGGCGCGGGCTGCGTCTGGTTCGACTATAACAATGATGGATTGCCCGATCTTTACGTGGTCAGTGGGAAGCCGCTCGAAGAGGGAATGCATCCTTACCCGCTGAAGCAGCCCCCGGCAGTCGCGCCGCACAATCATCTCTACAGAAACAACGGCGACGGCACATTTCACCGATGTCACCGACCAGGCCGGCGTTGCCGCCAACATCTATGGCATGGCCGCGATCGCCGCCGACTTCGATAATGACGGCTTCATCGATCTGTTCGTCACCGGCTATGGCACGCGCGATCCTCTATCACAACAACGGCGACGGCACGTTCGACGGATGTCACCGAGAAAGCCGGCATCAAGGTTGACGGCTGGTCGATCGGCGCCGCGTGGCTTGACTACGATCGTGACGGCTGCGTCGACTTTTCGTCGGCCGCTATGTGAAGTTCGATCCAAAGTATCGCAACTACTACGCCGCCGATAACTATCCCGGCCCGCTCGACTATGCCGCGGATACGAATCGTCTCTATCACAACAACTGCAATGGCACCTTCACCGACGTAACCGATAAGTCGGGAATCGGCGCCTACAAGGGCCGCGCCATGGGCGTTACGGCCGCGGATTTTGACGGCGACGGTTATCCCGACATCTATGTTGCCAACGACAAGACCGAGAACTTCCTCTTCCACAACAAGCGCGACGGCACGTTCGAAGAGATCGCCAGCGATCTCGGAGTCGCCTACGGCCAAAACGGAGAGAACACTTCCGCCATGGGCCCGGTGTTTGCCGACATCGACGGCGATGGCCGCGTGGATCTCTGGGTGACCGACTCGAAGTACAACCGGCTCATGCGCAACATCGGGCAAAACGGATTCGAAGATATCGGCCCGAGTTCGGGAATCTCGCAGGCCACGGCGCAATACACCAGTTGGGGCACGGGCGTTTACGACTTCGATAATGACGGCTGGCCCGACATCATGATCTTCCACGGCGGCTTGATCCACCTGGTTCCGCAGGAGCAGTCGCTGTTTCGCAACCTGGGAAACGGCAAGTTTGCCGATGTTTCGCGCGACGCGGGTCCGGCGCTCGACGTAAAGACGGTGTCGCGCGGCGCCTGCTTTGCCGATTACGACAATGACGGCAAGATCGACGCATTCGTCGTGAATCTGGGCGCGCCCGGCACTTTGCTGCACAACGTCACCCAGAACAGCAATCACTGGCTGACCGTGAAGTTGAAAGGGAAAAAGAGCAATCGCGACGGAATCGGCGCGCATCTGGAGTTACTCTCCGGCGGAAGAAAGCAGATCGCAGAGCGCTTCGCAGGATCGGGCTATCTGTCGCAGGACGACGGCCGCGTTCATTTTGGCTTGGGCAGCGCGGCGAAAGCCGATAAGCTTACCATCCATTGGCCCAGCGGACGGGAGCAGGTTCTGGAGAATCTGGCGGTGGATCGCGTGCTCACGGTGGAGGAGCCGTAGATGCAAGTTGCGACTACATGGCGCAGCAAAGCAAAGCTAATAGTAAGTGCCGGTCCTGCGCTGGCACTAACTCTCGCTGTAACTCTCGCACTGCTGTTGCTTGCGCCCGCTGCTAAACCAGCCGCGCGGTCTGACGCTGAACTCAGCGAGCGCTACTTATCGCCAATCGAGATGGCGTTTTCACCGAATGGCCGACTGCTCTATGTCGTGTGCCAGGGCAGCGACGAACTGCGGGTCGTGGATATTCAATCCGGCAAGGTCGTGAGCACGGTCCCAGTGGGCCACGTACCGCGCGGAATCGTGTTGTCGCGCGATGGCCAGCAGATTTACGTGACCAACGCGTGGTCGGATATGGTATCGGTGATCGATGCTACAACTCTGAAAGTTCTGCGTACGCTGCCCACAGGCTTCGAACCGACCGGCATCGTTTCCGACCGGACCGGCGAGACGCTATACGTCGCGAACCGCCTTAGTAACGACATTTCCGTGATCGATGTGAACAGCGGGCAGGAAATCAAACGACTGCTGGCCGGGCGCGGCGCGAGTTACCTTGCTCTCTCCGCGGATGGAAAGTGGGTCTACGGCACGCACATCTATCCGAATGCCGGAGCCTTCCGGACACAGCCGAATTCGGAAATCACAGTTATCGACACAGCGCGCCGGACTGTAGTCGAGCGCAAGCAACTGCACAACGTCGCTGGCGTTTTTCATGTGGCGCTTTCTGCCGACGGCAAGCTGGGCGTGGCGGCCCAACTCCGTCCCAAGAATCTGATTCCCCTGGCGCATGTCGAGCATGGCTGGGCTTTCGGCGATTCGCTGACGTTGTTCGGCGACGACATCGACGGAACGGTCCAGGTGCCGATTGACGAACTTGACCGCTATTACGCTTTGCCTTGGGCCGTGGCTATTACTCCGGATAAGTCGAAGATATTCGTGACCACGGCCGGATCCGAGAACGTGACGGTTATCGACGTGCGACAGTTACTGCGCTTTACCACAAACTCGGCCGGCGCTCGGCAGTCGTCCACGAATGGTCTGGTGAATGATCTTTCGGCGGCGGCGAATTATGTTACCGCGAGGATTCCAGTTGGCCGCAATCCGCGTGGCGCTTTGTTGTCGCAGGATGGCAAGCGGTTGTATGTGGCGAACCGGCTCGATGACAACGTCTCCGTCATCGATACGTCATCCGAAAAGGTAGTTTCGACGATTGACCTCGGCGGCCCGAAGACCATCACCGCGCTGCGCCGTGGAGAACAGCTTTTCTTTACCGCCGACTATGCATTTCAAGGCCAGTTCGGCTGCGCGAACTGCCATCTGGACGCGACCATTGACGGGTTGCAGTGGGACCTCGAGCCCGACGGCTTCGGCAGAGATATCGTGGACAATCGATCGCTGGAGGACTTGGCGGGCACTGAGCCGTTTAAGTGGAACGGCGGCAATCCCGACATGCCGACCGAGTGCGGGCCTCGCACAGAGAAATTTTTCTATCGCTCCCAGAGTTATAACTCGCAGGAACTTACCGACATCGTGAAGTTTGTTTACTCGCTTCCGTATCGCCCGAATCGTTATCGCTTGCCGAATGGAGAGCTGACGCCGGCGCAGGAGCGCGGCAAGGCGATCTTTGAGAGAACGAAATACAAGAACGGCAATCCGATTCCAGAAAAAAACCAGTGTGCGTATTGCCACAGCGGCCCGAAGTACACGAACCAGCAGCAGGTCGACGTTGGTACCGGCAAGTCCACTGACCGTTCGCCGGTGATCGATGTGCCGCAGCTTCCCAACGTGGTCTATTCCGCGCCCTATCTGCACGACGGCTCGGCGCGTTCGCTGGAAGAAATCTGGACTGTGTTCAACCCGAAAGATACGCACGGCGTGAGCAACGATCTCAGGAAAGAAGAACTGAACGATCTCGTGGAATATCTGAAAACGTTATGAAGATAACACCGGGAATTTTGTTTGCGGCGCTGGCTGCGGTCGTTGTCATTGCGATCGGGATTCCGCTGGCGACTGCACAAGATATTGATATGCCCCGCTTCCGTTGGGAGAACTTTACCACCGCCAACGGCCTTCCCGACAATCACGTGTTCTGCATTCTCGTGGACGGGAATCGCATCTGGGCGGGCACGGAGAACGGGCTTGGCCGGTACCAGGACGGCGCATGGAAAATCTACCGTCCCGCCGACGGTCTGGCGCACCAGGCTGTCCTGTCCCTCGCGCTCGACAAACGTACCGGCGATCTCTGGGTGGGCACGATGGGCGGGTTGAGCCGTGTCTCCGCCGGACGCATCGATAACTTCACCCAGCTCAACTCCGGTTTGAGCAACGACATCGTCTACGGAGTCGGCGTGCAGGGAGATTTCCTATGGGTCGCGACCGCCGCCGGGGCCAGCCGCCTCAACACACGCAGCGGCCAGTGGATGCTCTTCAACGAGCGCAATACTCCGATGTATGAGATCTGGACCTATGCCGTCAGTCCAGCGGAAGACAAGGTTTACTACGCGGTGTGGGGCGGCGGAGTGCTCGAATATGACGTTAAGACCGAGCACTGGAAAGACTACAACGATCCCGACGGCGAAACCGAAATCGTGTTAATGAAGGACCAGGGGTTGATTCACGAAGTCACGACATCGGTCAGCTATGTCGACAAGATTCTCTGGGTCGCGACTTACTTCGGCGCCAGCCGTTACGACGGCCGCTACTGGCATAACTTTTTGCAGAAAGACAGCGGCTTGCCGAGTAACTTCCTGAGCCAGGTCAAGGCCGTCGACGGTAATCGCGCCTGGTTCTCGACCGACAAGGGGCTAGCTTATTACGATGGCACGAACTGGGCCGTCTATCGCCCTGCGCTCGACACTCACAAGCCGGAGATGCTGGTGCGAGATGCGGCGGGCACCGTCAAGAAGATAGACGTGCAAAGCGCGCCGGCACACAACTACATTCTTGGGGTTGACTTTCAGGGAGATGACCTATGGGTAGCGACCGCGAAGGGCCTAAGCCACGGCATTCGGCAGCGTAGTTCTGCAGAAAGTGGTTCCACAGAAAGCGCACAAGTTTCACAGATACAGAAGTCAATACAAGGGGAGTCAATACCGAACAAGTAGCTTCTCAAGGAGTCTTACCCATGAACGTTCAAGAGTTACTCGCGGAGATAACCACGGCGCCCGTAGTCAAGCGCGCCATCACCAACCACTCGGTGCTGAATGAGGCCTACGCTTATGGCAGCGCTTTTTCACGCGGCATGAGGATCGACTTGAATGGGTTGACCATTCTACTGATCTCAGGCACAGCCAGCATCGACGACGAGGGCCGAACGGTGCACGTAGGCGACCTTCGCGCCCAGACGCGCCGCACGTTCGATAACATCACCGGGCTACTAGCTTCCGAGGGAGCGACCTGGCATGACGTTGTGCGCACGACCTGCTATCTCCGGGATATCGAGCGCGACTACAAGGAGTTCAACGAAGAGCGGACTGCATTCTACCAGGAGCAGAAGCTCAATCCTCTGCCGGCTTCGACCGGCATACAGGTGATTCTCTGCCGCCCCGACTTACTGGTTGAGATCGAAGCGATTGCCATGTTCCGCCGCGAATCGCCCAAGGAGTAACAATAAGGAGTAGCGCTTATGCGTCGCGTGCTTGTGTGTTTCGTTGCGGCCGCTGCTGTGCTCGTTTCCACGGCGCCGGCCCAGACGTCCTCGCCGTGTTCTTGCGGGAGCAATCCCCCGGGTCGGCCTGCGCCACGTTCGCTGAAGCCTTACACGGGCGCGCCTGATGACTTGCGGCCGTTTTCGAAGTACACCACACCTTACTTCGAGTACTATCAAGATCTCATCGAATACAACGGCGCTGCTCGCGACATCCCGGATCCCAACCCTAAGGACTTGAACGAGATTCGTATTGGATTTCTGGCGCCGCTCTACGACCACCCCGACCAAGTGCTCGGCAATCGCATGCTGAATGGCGCAAGAATGGCAATTGACGAGGCCAATGCCGCCGGAGGTTACTGTGGCAAACCCTTCCGCCTCGTGCTCCACAACGACTATAACAATTGGCAGAACAGCAGCGCCGCCGCTGGCGTTGCAAGAGATTCCGCCATCTGGGGCGCGGCGTCTAACGATGCCGTCAGGATGATCTATGACGACAAAGTTTGGGCAATGTTCGGTTCCCTTAGCGCAGAGTCCACGCACATCGCCCTTCGCCTGACGCTGAAAGCAGAGACTCCGCTAGTGAACAGCGCGTCCACCGATCCCACGATCCCTGAAACCATCATCCCCTGGTACTTCACCGATATTCAAGACGACCGTGAACAGGGATACACGCTGGCGCGTCATATTTACGACGAAATCGGACTGAAGCGTATCGCGATCTTGCGTGTGAACGATCGTTACGGCCGCTTCGGAGTCCTCAAGTTCCGCGACGCGTCGCGCCGTTTGGGCCATCCAGTGGTGATCGAGCAGAAGTTCCGTCCCGGCGATACGGACTTCCGCCACCAACTGCAGGTGATCGAAGATTCCCGCGTTGACGGGATCGTTCTTTGGACTGACGTTGGCTACGCCGCCGCCATCTTGAAGCAGATGCAAGAGCTCGGAATGAAGCAGCGCGTGTTTGGCAGTCATCGCACAATCAGTGGAACTGGCGACGACGATCTCGTGGGGCTGGCCGGTTCTGCTGCCGAAGGCTTCGAGGCTGTTTTTCCGTACGATCCAACCCGCAGCGACCCGCGCTGGCTCGACTTCAACGCCCACTACGAGGCGCGCTTCAACGAGAAGCCCGACCACTTCGCATCTCTGGCTTACGATGCGATGCAGATTCTTCTGAATGCGATCTGCCGCGCTGGCCTCAACCGCGGCCGTATCCGCGACGCGCTCACCGGCATTGAGAACTATAAGGGTGTGACCGGCGACATGGTATTCGACCCTAACTGCAAGAATATCGCTCCGCTATTTCTTGCTCGCGTGCACAATGGAAAAATCGAGTACCGCCGCATCACGATGCAGAAGCCATATGCTCGCGTGGGAGAGAACGGAGTGCAGTATTCAGGTCCGCCGCTCGCCGATGAAGAAACTGACACGCTGCAAATCGGTGTTTTCGGACCGCGCGCCGATGAAATCGTCCACTCCGCTGAGGTGATAGGTTTGCTTCGCGCGATGAACGGGCAAGGCCAACCGATATCTCTGATAGGGATTCCGTCGCAGCTTTCCTGGGGAAAGGCTTCCGACGAACTCGTAAAGGCGGTCTATCAGGATCACGCTCTGGCCTTGATCGCACTCGACCGCGCTTCCAGCCACCTGGCGGAACAAATCGGCGTGAAGGCGTTCATTCCCGTGGTAGCCATCTCTTCCGACCGCACGCTGACCACGACCAACATTCCCTGGATCTTCCGCTTGCCAGAAGGCACGCCGGTCGAGCAAGCGCTGCGCAGCGTGGCGGAGGCTATCAACCGTGCGGGCCCTAACCGCGAAAAGATTCGCAACCTCCTGGCATCGGGTAAGCCTGTGGCAGGAGCGAGTTTTGAATCCACGGGCGAGCCGCGTTAATCGGCTCAATGACCGGGTTGCGCGTTGCATTTGGCCCTTCGACTTGCCAAAGCCCAGCGGTCATCTTTATCATAACGGGCAACTCGAAAGGATCCCTATGAAGGCTTTTTCGGTTGTTTTCCTGACTGTAGTTCTAGCTGCGCTCTTTGCGGCTGCCGCGGATCAACCTCAGCCGCCGACCGCGGGCAATCAAGCTCCCGCTTTCAGCCTGCCCAATCAGGAAGGGGCACAGGTGTCGCTTGATCAGTTCAAAGGTAAGTGGGTTGTGCTGTACTTCTATCCCAAGGACTTCACCTCGGGTTGCACCGTCGAAGCTCACAATTTCCAGCGGGACATCGATAAATACACGCAGAAAAATGCGGTGATCCTGGGCGTCAGCGTGGACAATGTGGATTCTCATAAGAGTTTTTGCACCAAAGAAGGCTTGAACTTCAAGCTGCTCGCCGATTCCAACTACGCGGTCGTGCAAAAGTATGGCTCGGTCATGGAATACAACGGGATGACTTTGGCCGCGCGCAACACCTTCTTGATCGATCCCGCTGGCGTAATCAGAAGGGTGTATCTCAAGGTCAATCCGCAGGGTCACAGCGAGGAAGTACTAGCCGACCTGCAACGGTTGCAGTCCGCGAAGTGAGGGCAGTTTCGGCAGTGCTGGGAGGGATGGACCCTCTCGTTAGTTGTGAACAACTCTTCCCGCCTCCAGCAGTCGTTGGAACCGCGCATCGGAGCGCAGGACCGCAAACTTCGGATCTTCATGTGCGAATACGAACCAACTGCAGTGTTCTGCGTTTGCAGTCTCCAACCACCTCAAGGCTTCTGAAGGCTCATTGAGCGCGGTGTGGATGACGGCAAACCAATATGGGCTGAAGTAATGTTTTCGCCGCAGTAACAGCAACGAATCTAGAATTTCAGCTGCTCCCCCTTGATCGCCTCGGCAGGCCAGACCGTATGCCAGATGTGCCCTCGTCAGGGAACTATGATCCGAATGTTCCACCGCGATGCTGAATTCCGCGATCGCCTCGTCTGTCCTCCCCAATTGCTCCAGAACCATGCCCGTGCCTACGTGGACGATCCACAGCGAGCCGTCCAATTCCAAGGCATGCTTGAGCTGGGAAAGAGCCGCCTCGTTGTCCCCGGCGTAGTACAAGGCCCATCCCAACATGATCGCGATGTAACCGGAAAAGGGGGCCAAATCGCAAGCGCGCCTCATCATGGCGACCGCATCTTCGTGCTTGCCGACGGCAGCCAGAAGTTGAGCATAAGCTCCTAACGCCGGCGCGCATCCCGGATCCATCGCCAACGCGCGCACCAGAGACGTCTCCGCGGTACTCCAATCATGTTCGTAGAGCAGATGGTAGTAGGCGAGCGCAGTTCTTGTCTCCGGCAGATCTTCAGTTTCGGACGCCTTGTCAGCGCAAGACTTGATTTCAGGAAATGCTTTGCGCGACGGAACCATTCCCATTCGCGCCCGCACACAATGGGCATTTGCCAGTCCGGCCCATGCCATCGCAAACTGCGGATATTCGCGGACCGCGTCTTCGAAGAGCGGAATGCTTCTCTCAATCGCCCCCTCAGTGAGTTGCGCGAGAAAATGCGATCCCTGTTGATAGTTCTCATGCGCGTTTGGAAAAATCAGTTGCAACTGCGAAGGGCGCAACGGAAACGGGATTGATCGCACCACGGAGGCGGCGATCTTGCGGCTGGTTTCCTCCTGGCCAGCGAACAGAGCGTCGGCGGGCATGGTATAGCTCTCCGCCCACAAGCAAGTCTGGGTATGGCAGTTCAGGAGTCTTACGGTCACCCGCGCTTGTCCGCCCGCTCCCCAGATTGCCCCCACCAGCACATAATCCGCCGAAACCTTACGGCAAAGAGTCATGGTGCTTTTCCCCTTGGGCGAGCGTTCGGTGGTGAATTCAGGAGTGATGATGACGAAAGGAGGATCGATCCGCCGCAGTTCCGTGATCACCTGCTCGGTCATTGAAGGAGGCAGGGAATCCGCTTGAAGTTCCATCAGGCATTTCAATGGAAACACGGCAAGTCTGGGCCGGCCTCCGCTGGCTGAGGACGGTTCCGATGCAGGCGACCCGTGCACGGTTGCGATGAAGCGGTATCCATGACTCCCTACGGTCTCCACAAAGTGCGGGTGAGCTGTGTCGTCTCGCAAGGCGGAGCGTAACCTGCGAATGGCGACGTTGAGGCACAAGTCTCCCTCTATGAAAAGGCCCGGCCAGACCGTCCGGATGATCTCGCTTCTTGACACCAGTTGTTTCGGCCGCCGAAGCAGAAGCGCGAGTATCTGGAAAGGCTTGTCTTGAAGGGGGATTCTTACGCCATGGCTGAATAGTTCTCCAGTAGCGAGGTCGACTACGAACCCTCCAAACCGAAGACGACTTGAGCTTTCCGGACCGGCCATTGGGTCCTCCCGCCTTAACGGGAACTCTCTGTCTGCAGAAGTTTAACTCCGTTAGGAGGCAACGGCGACTGAAATCCTCGCCAGGTGTTCTGGTTGGCAAAAGCGATTGTTTAGCGTCATATCTGGGTAGTTCAAATGTAAGCGACAGATAACCCTTGGGTTATTGCGACAGGCCGATACTGCAAGCGGCAATATCGCTACTCCGGTTTCAAGGCGGTTCGGGAGCGCGAATCGACCGTCAGGATTGGCTGGAGTTTTCCTGTCACGTCCGACGCGGACGCAGTCAGGAGCTGGCGGAATGCATTTGCGGTGCTGTCCCATGGCACGGTGAGAGTCTCTCCGTCCGCCGCGATATTGCAATTGGACCGGAACGGTCCTCAATATCGGGAGGTGGCAGATGCTGCGCGAAGCACATGCAATTTGGAAGGACGGACCTTACACGGGTGGAGGCGCGATTTCTACTCCGAGCGGTGTGTTGAACAACTGCAAGTACAATTTCGGGTCGCTCACGGGCCTGACGGCTTGCACTTCACCCGCCGAGATGCTCGCCGCTGCTATCGCCTCCAGCATGTCCAGAATGGTCGCGGTGGAAATGGCCAAGGCGGGAATTAGGCCTCTCCAGGTTGAAACCGACGCCGCTTTGACCGTGGACTTCGTGGGCGAGGTACTGCGAATTGTTGGGGCACAACTGAATATAACCGCGCGAACCGGCGATTCCGAATTCGGCCGGTTCGAAGAGGCTGTGGAATTGGCTCGCCGCGAGTGTCCGGTCTCGGGCATCTTGAACATCGACATGCGATGCGAAGCGAAGTTGGTTTCGGCGGCCGCGCCCGCTTTTGTTTGAGATCCGCGGGAGAACGAGGTTCAGCATGGAACTGAAACGCACTGTCAAGTTCGAAGCGGACCGCGATCCGGAATTTGCGCGCTGGATCAGCCATACCGTTGGCGGCGAGAGAATTCGTCATTGCCTGCAATGCGGATTGTGCAGCGGAAAATGCCCGCTCTCGCTGTACATGGACTACACGCCGCGGCGTCTCATGCACCTTTCGCGGGAGGGCTTCAAGGAGGAGGTGCTGGGAAGCAGCTCCATCTGGCTGTGCACCGCCTGTTACGCCTGCATGGTGAATTGCCCCAAGAGCATCAATGTCACCCACCTGCTCTATGCCTTGAAACAGCGCGCCATCGAAGAAAAACGCTATCCGCGCGGGTTTGCCATTCCTGTGATGGCCAGGCAATTCTCCGACATGGTGCGCGGTTCCGGGCGTATCACCGAAAGCTGGCTCATCTTGAGGGTTTTTCTGCGCACCTCGATTTGGCGTTTATTGGGAATGAGCGGGCTCGGTCTCAAGCTGTTGCGCACCGGCCGCATGCCAATAAAGAGAGAAAGAATTCAGCGCCGAGCGGAGATGGAGAAGCTGTTGGATTCGGTCGCGGCCACGCGCAAGGAGCTGGCGATATGAAGTACGCTTACTATCCCGGCTGCTCGCTGCGCGGAACCGGGCGCGCTTACGAGGAGTCGCTGCTGGCGGTTTTTCGCGCTCTCGGGGTCGAGGTCGAAGAGATCGACGACTGGAACTGCTGCGGAGCAACCACCTACATGTCGGTGGACGAGCTGACTTCCTATGCGCTGGCGAGCAGGAACCTGGCGCTGGCGGAGCGCGACCACAGCGAAATTATCGCCCCGTGCGCCGCCTGTTATCTCGTCCTCAACAAGACCCAGCATTACATCCGCGATTACCCGGACATCAAGCTGGTGGTCACCCGCGCTTTAGATGCGATTGGGCTCAAGTATCACGATAAGGTGCGAGTTCGGCATCCGCTTGATGTTCTGCTCAACGACGTTGGGCCCGAGGCCATCGCCGCCAAAATAAAGGTGCCGCTCAAGGGTCTGAAGATAGCGCCCTACTACGGTTGCCAGATCGTCCGGCCGTACTCCACTTTTGACGATCAAGGCGACCCGACCTCGATGGAGCGGCTTCTGGAGGCGTGCGGGGCAAAGACGGTCCACTACCCACTCAAGACTACTTGTTGTGGCGGCAGCCAAAAAGGAACGCTGCCGGAAGTAGGACTAGACCTTATTCACTACTTACTAAGTGAAGCGCAGAGAAATGGCGCGGAGGTGATTACGACCGTTTGCCCACTCTGCCAGTTCAACCTCGAATCGTTCCAAAAGGAGGCGGGGGACCGCCATCACCCGACCGCGGTTCCGGTGCTGTACTTCAGCCAGTTGCTGGCGTTGGCCTTGGGCGCGCCGGCCGACACCATTGGCCTGCAGCGCGGCTTCGTGCCGATCGGGCCGGTGTTCGCCAATAAGGAGATCGCCTATGCCTGAGACTTCTCTCCTCTCAGGTCCCGAAGCGGTGCGGGTCGGGTTTTATGTCTGCCACTGCGGCACCAACATTGCCGGTACCGTGGATGTGAAGGCCCTTGCCGGCTATGTGGCGAGCTTACCGCGGGTAGCGGTTTCCCGCGATTATAAGTACATGTGCTCGGACCCCGGCCAGGCGTTGATTGAACAAGACATCGCCGACCACAAACTGAATCGCGTGGTCGTGGCCTCTTGTTCGCCGCTGTTACACGAGGCCACTTTCCGCCGTGCTCTTGGGCGCGCCGGCCTGAATCCCTTCTTCTTGCAGATGGTCAACATTCGCGAGCATGTCTCCTGGGTCCACTTAGACAAAAAGGCGGCAACGGAAAAAGCGCAAGACCTGGTGCGCGCCGCGGTGCGGCGTGTTGCCTTGCACAAACCATTGCAAAAAAGACGAGTTGACATCAACCCCAGCGTGTTGGTAGTTGGCGGCGGCATCGCCGGCATTCATGCAGCTCTGACGCTGGCGGATGCCGGCAAGCAAGTGTACCTGGTCGAGCGTGAACCCACGATCGGCGGGCACATGGCGATGTTCGATAAGACATTTCCCACGCTGGACTGTGCCGCTTGCATCCTCACTCCGAAAATGACAGCCGTGGGCTCGCACCCCAATATCAAGCTGTGGACTTACTCCGAGGTAGTTAAGGTTGACGGATACGTCGGTAACTACAAAGTACAGGTCAAACACAAACCGCGGTACGTCATCGACGATCTCTGCATTGGTTGCCAGGAGTGCATTGCCGCGTGTGTGTACAAGGAAGGCAAAACTCCCGACGAGTTCAATCTCGGCTTAAGCAAGAGAAAGCCGGTTTACTTGCCGTTCCCGCAGGCTGTGCCCCAGAAAGTCGTGATCGACCGGGATACCTGCATCGAGTTCAAGTCGGGTAAGTGCAAGAAGACCTGCATTGAAGCTTGTGGAGATCGCCTGGCGATTGACTTCAAGCAGAAAGAGACCTTTGACGAGATAGAAATTGGAGCCATCATTCTGGCCACCGGCTTCAAGACTTTTGCGCCTGAGCGCAATCCATACAGCGGATATGGCCGCTACCCGAATGTCTATACCTCCCTCGAGGTGGAGCGGCTGATCAATGCTTCCGGCCCAACTGGAGGAGAGGTAATTTTGCGCGACGGCAAGAAGCCCGCATCGGTGGGTATTATCCATTGCGTCGGCTCTCGCGATGCCAACACCAACCGCTGGTGCTCCAAGGTTTGCTGCATGTATTCGCTCAAACTCGCCCACCTTATTAAGGAGCACACGGGGGCCGAAGTCTTCAATTTCTATATCGACATGCGAACGCCGGGAAAAGGTTACGAGGAATTCTACGACCGGCTCCTGGATGAAGGAGTGCACTTTGTCCGCGGACGCGTTGCCGAGGTCAGCGACTGGGCTGTCCACCCTTCGGAAGAAGGCAAGCTGGTGATCCGCGCCGAAGACACGCTGGCCGGTTTTGTCCGCCGCATTCCGGTGGATATGGTCGTTCTCTCGGTTGGGCTGGAGCCCCAGTCCGATGCGCAGGACGTGCGCCGGCTCTTCAATATTAGTTGCGCCTCCGAGGGCTGGTTCCTGGAGCGTCATCCCAAGCTGGCGCCGGTCAGCACATTCACCGAGGGGATCTACATCGCGGGCGCGTGTCAGGGGCCGAAAGATATTCCTGATTCCGTGGCCCAGGCGGGCGCGGCCGCTGCTGAAGCGTTGGCATTGATCGATGCCAAATCGGTTGAGTTAGAGCCTTACACCGCCTCGATCCTGGAGGAAGAGTGCTCCGGTTGCAAGAGCTGCATTTCACTCTGCCCGTATCAAGCCATTGCTTTCGTTGAGGAAAAGAAAAAGGCGTACATCAACGAGGTCCTCTGTAAAGGCTGTGGAACCTGTGTCGCGGGTTGCCCATCGGGTTCGATCAAGCAAAACTTCTTCGAGGATGAAGAGATCTTTGAAGAAATCGAGGGGGTGCTGGCCTATGCTTAGTCGCCGACCCAGCGCACCGGGGACTTCCCAGTCTAAATTTGAGCCCCGGATCGTGGCGTTCTTCTGTAACTGGTGTACCTATCTGGCGGCGGACTTAGCCGGCACCTCGCGCATGAAATACGCGCCCAACGTGCGAGTGGTTCGCCTGATGTGCTCGGGCCGCGTGGATCCGCAGTTCGTTCTGGACGCTTTTGCGCACGGCGCCGACGGCGTCTTTATTGGCGGCTGCCATCCCGGCGACTGCCATTACCAGGAAGGCAATTACAAGACCCTTAAGCGCTACCACCTGTTGAAACGCGTGCTCAAGGAGATGGGGATCGAGGAAGACCGTTTCCGCCTGGAGTGGATTTCGGCGGCAGAGGCGGACAGAGTGCGGGCCGCCATCAATCAAATGGTCGAAAAGGTGCGAGACTTAGGACCGCTCAATCTGGAGTTGAAGGACGTAGAAAAGGCCGACGCCGAGGAGGTGCTGGTCTAATGTCAGACAAATCTTCCGACAGATCTCCCGACAAACCGAAAGTGGCGTTCTATTGGTGCGCTTCCTGTGGTGGCTGTGAAGAAGCAGTCGTCGACTTAGCCGAAACTATCTTAGATGTGGTCGCCAAGGTGGACATTGTCTTTTGGCCGGTGGCGATGGACTTCAAGCGCAAGGATGTTGAGTCCATGGCAGACGGCTCCATCACGGCCACATTCCTGAACGGAGCTATTCGTACTTCCGAGCAGGAGTCCATGGCGCAGTTGTTGCGAAGCAAGTCGCAATTGCTTGTCGCGCTGGGAGCGTGCTCACATCTCGGCGGCATTCCCGGTCTTGCCAATCTGTTCGATCGCGCAAGCCTTATGCAGGAAGTCTATGTTCTGCCGCCAAGCACGATCAATGCCGAAGGAACGCTCCCGCAAACGCATTATCAGGATAACGGACACAGTGTGGAGCTCCCCGTTTTCCAAGAGACGGTGCGCCCGCTCGATCAGGTGGTGGACGTGGATTACTACATTCCAGGGTGTCCACCCACGCCAAAAACATTTCTCGCCGCAGTGCAAATCCTGCTGGGCAATGAGCTGCCGGTCAAGGGCACAGTGCTGGCCCCGGATTGCGCTCTCTGCGACGAGTGCCCACGCAAGGACACGAAGCCGGAGAAGCCGGTCTTTACCGAGTTCAAGCGTCCGCAGCAGATGCTTGTCGACGAACAAAAATGCCTGTTGGCCCAAGGCCTGCTGTGCATGGGGCCGGGCACTCGCTCGGGCTGCGAGGCGCTCTGCGTCCGGGGAAACATGCCCTGCTCCGGATGCTATGGCCCAACCAGCCGGGTAAGGGATCAGGGCGCAAAGATTCTGTCCTGTTTGGCGTCGTTGGTGGAGAGTAAGGACGAAACGGAGATTGACCGCGTCCTGAGCACGATCCCCGACCCGGTGGGAACTTTCTATCGCTACGGTCTGCCCGGGTCGTTGTTGCGGCGAAAGAGGCCCGATGGCGTCCGGCAAGCTCCATTACCGTCCCGATGAGGTGGCTTATGGCCGACCAGAACCAACCAGCACCACCCAGTACCAGTCAAGAAGGAATTGCGGACACAGGCACGGTCTTCGTGCGCAGCCGAATCACCATTGATCCTATCACTCGCCTCGAAGGGCATGGCAAGATCGATATTTTTCTGGACGACTCGGGAGCGGTCGAGCGAGCCTTCTTCCAAGTGCCCGAGCTGCGCGGGTTCGAAAAGTTCGTGCAAGGGCGTCCGGTCGAAGAGATGCCGCAGATTACTTCACGTATCTGCGGCGTATGCCCCACCGCTCACCATATGGCGGCGACCAAAGCTCTCGACAATGTTTATAAGGTTGAACCGCCGCCCGCGGCCAAGAAGATTCGCGAGCTGATCTACAGCACTTTCATTACTGAGGACCACGCGCTCCATTTCTATTTCCTGGGCGGGCCCGATTTTGTGGTGGGGCCGGACGCCCCTGCTGCGGAGCGGAATGTGCTGGGAGTCATCGCGAAAGTTGGGATTGAGACAGGCAAGAAAGTGATCGCTATGCGGCGGCGCTTGCGCGAGTTGATGGCGCTGGCCGGCGGGAAAGCCGCACATCCCGTATTCGGTTTGCCAGGGGGAGTGGCCAAGCACATAACATTGGAAGCGCAGAAGCAATTTCAGGAAGTCGCGGCTGAGGCCGTCGATTTCGCTCAGTTCACACTTGAGTTATTCGACAACGTTGTGCTCAAGAACACCGGCTATGTCGATCTGATTCTTTCCGACGCCTACACCCATCGCACTTACTACATGGGAATGGTCGACAGTCAGAATCGAGTCAACTTCTATGATGGCCCGCTACGCGTAGTAACTTCTGGAGGCAAAGAGTGGAAGAAGTTCGCTCCCGACAAATATCTGGAAAACATAGCGGAACATGTTGAGCCTTGGAGCTATGTCAAGTTCTGTTACTTGAAGCCGGTGGGTTGGAAGGGTTTCACCGAAGGCGAGGACAGCGGCGTTTACAGCGTAGCTCCCATGGCGCGCCTGAATGTCAGCGACGGCATGGCCACGCCTCTGGCGCAAAAGGCTTATGAGGCTTACGTTTCGACGCTGGGAGGCAAGCCGGTGCACCACACGCTTGCCAACCACTGGGCGCGTCTGGTGGAGTTACTCTACGCTGCCGAACGAATGAAAGAGCTCGCCGCGGATCCCGAACTGACGGACGATAACATTCGCGTCTTGCCCACAGAGACACCAAGAGAGGGCATCGGTATTGTGGAGGCCCCACGAGGGACACTCATCCATCATTACTGGACAGACGGCAATGGTTTGGTCGAGAAAGCGAATCTCATCGTTGCCACGCAGAACAATGCCGCGCGCATCGCGATGAGCGTGGAGAAGGCCGCCAAGAAGCTGATCTCGGGGTCTAACGTTCCCGAAGGCGTCCTCAATCAGATTGAAATGGCGTTCCGGGCTTACGATCCCTGCCACGGATGCGCAACCCATTCGCTGCCGGGGAGCATGCCGCTGCTGGTGCGGGTCCGAAATCGAAGCGGCGCCACTCTGACCACGTTGCGGCGCGACTTCAACGGGAGTGTGCATCGTGAGTAGCGCAACCCGCGATTCGCATTCGTCTTCCGCTGCAGCCGTAACTCCTCTGCGCGTGTTGTGCCTGGGCAACGAACTGCTGGGTGACGATGCGCTGGGCTGCGTGGTCGCGGACCTGCTTCAGCCGTTGGCATCCGAAGACGTGGATATTGTCTGCACGCCGGAAAGTGGATTCCATCTGCTCGATTGCGTGTTGGGTGTGCGCCGCCTCGTTGTGGTTGACACGGTGCAAACGGGTAACGCGGCCCCGGGGACGATCTATCAATTCCGTGATTCCGAGCTTGCGTCGGTTCCTGGAGGATCGCCTCACTACGTGGGATTGTGCGAGGCTCTGGCTCTGGCGAGAGAACTGGGTCTCCGTGCGGCGGAAGAAGTGATCATCCTCGCGGTTGAAGCGGCCGATTGCCTGACCTTGGGCGCGGAGATGTCTCCCCAGGCGCGAACGGCGTTGCCGGTGTTGTTGAGCATGGTTCGGGGCATGATGCCCGCCGCGACGGCATAATCAACCGTCCAGGATGACCGCTTATTCGTCCTCCTGTCCTGATTTGCATCGGCCAAGGCCGCTGTCTAAGAGCTTTCCGACTTCTGAAACTGCCGGGTAACGAATTCCGGAAGCATCTCCTCCAGCTTTTGTGATAGCCAGTCCTGTAGTTCAGATTTTTGGTCCCCCGAAAGGGACACAAAGCGAATACCCAGATGGCCCGTTTTCAACCAGCAGATTGTCGATTCTGCCAAGAATGGCACTCTGTGGTCCGGTAAGGTGAACTGAACCTGTACCTCTTCTCCGGCGTTGAGTGGAACGAACGTACTCACGGCCATTCCCCCTTCGCTGATGTTCAGGGTGTAGCAGCAAACTTCCGGCAGGTTCCGTCTCAGGATTGTGACGGGAATAGCCACGGGATAGCGGAAATAGCGCCGTCGTTCTCTCAGTATCAGTCCATAGGCGGGCTTCAGTGTGCTGCGGATGGACTGCGTGGAAAGAGGCCTCTCGAAGACAAAACAAGACCTCTTGCGGAAGGCTGCTGTAGCCTCGGCATCACTGCCGCTGATGGAAAACGTCACCGCCATCTGGTTTGATGGGGAGTGACGAACTTCGTCCAGAATCACTCCGGATTGCGCCCCGAGCTGGAGATCAATGATAACGGCATCGAATTTTCGGCAGTTCAGCAGGCGAATCGACGCTGGTACCTCCTGACAGACCTCGGGCGAAATAGACAATTCTTCCAGGGCGCAGCTGAGCTGCTGAATGGTAACCGGATCAGGTGAAACCAAAAGTGCAAGTGCGATTGACATAAACACCTCATAATACGAATTCGTTAAGACCGCCAATACGGCAGTCCTTTTACCCGCCTCGGTCACGCCCCCTGGTCTGCAGAGAAGGCTTGCCCCGTGGTGTTTCGCAGCCTATCGGCCACGGCATCGACCGTCAAAGGCTTGCTGAAGTAATAGCCTTGAATCTCGTCGCAATGATGCGTCCGCAGGAATGACATTTGCGCTTCGTTTTCGACGCCCTCGGCGATCACCAGGAGATTCAAGCTTTTTGCCATGCTGATGATGGCGGTTGTGATCGCGGCGTCATCGGGATTCACGGCAACATCCCGAATAAACGAACGGTCGATTTTGAGCTTGCCCACGGGAAAATGTTTCAAGTAGCTGAGGCTGGAATAGCCGGTCCCAAAGTCGTCAATCGCCAGCTTTAACCCCATGGCCTTTAACTCCTGAAGAACCGAGAACGTCACATCCGCATTCGATAGCAGGAGGCTTTCTGTGAGTTCCAGTTCGAGATATTGCGGGGCGAGGCCGGTCTCGCGAAGCACTTTCTTGATGAATTCGCAGAAGCCCTCCTGGCGAAACTGGACCGCTGACACATTTACCCCTACTGGCACCGCGGGAAGCCCTTCCTCTTGCCATTTCCGCGCCTGAGAGCAGGCCGTTCTGAGTACCCATTCGCCGATTGGTATGATCAGGCCGCTGTTCTCAGCAATTCGTATGAACTTATCGGGTGGGACAAGGCCCGACTCCGGATGCTGCCAGCGAAGGAGCGCTTCCACCCCGATGATCGTTCCCGTGGCTATATCCATCTGCGGTTGATACACCAGGAAAAGTTCTTCTCTGCGGAGTGCCAGTCGCAAGCTGTTCTCCAGGGTCAAGCGTTCCAGAGCCTCGGCGTTCATGTCCGCCGTAAAAAACTGAAAGTTGTTCCGTCCACCGTCCTTGGCGCTATACATGGCCGCATCGGCATTCTTGATCAGGGTCTCACCGTCCGCACCGTGTTCGGGGAAAATGCTGATGCCGAGGCTGCAGCTAATACTGATGGAATGACCTTGAACGACGTATCCACCGGTCATCGCATTCAGGATCCGTCCAGCGGCGACTGCTGCGTCGGCTGCGTCCTTTACAGCAGTCAACACAATGAGGAATTCGTCTCCACCTACCCGGGCCACGGTGTCCTGTTCCCGCGCCCATTTCTTGAGCCGTTCTGCAACCTTCTGCAGGAGAAGGTCTCCGGCCGAATGCCCGAGCGAGTCGTTGATGATTTTGAGGCGGTCGAGATCGAGGAAAATAATCGCAACTTTGTCCTTTCGCCGACGAGCGCCAGCGAGTGCTTTTGTTAATCGATCCTGCAGAAGAGTCCGATTGGGCAGTCCCGTAAGAGCATCGTAGTAGGCTAGGAATTGAACCCGTTCTTCGGCGACCTTGCGCTCGGTGATGTCGATGAACGTTCCCTCGGCAATACTGGCGATGCCTGAATCGTCGTCGACGAGACTTCCATTTACCATCGCCCAGAGGGAATCGCCGTTTTTGCGCCGAAACCTCATCTCGTGGTTTGTAAGGCTTTTTTCGGATTGGAGTTTTCTCAGGAACGCTTCCCGATCAGAGGCCGTGTGATACAAACTTGTAACCGGGAGGGCCAGGACTTCCTCGGGCGAGTCATAGCCGAGCATGCGAGCGCCGGCGTGATTCCACTCCAGAACGCGCCCTTCCAACGTAGTGCGAAAGACCGCCGCCATGTTGCGTTCGAACAGAAGACGATAGCGTTTCTCCGAGGTCCTCAGGGCCTGCTCCGCTTGCTTTCGCTCGGTGATGTCACGGCCGATCCCGATAATCCCGACCACCCCGCCTCGCCGATTGCGCAAGGGAACCTTCAATGTCGAGGTCCACTTTGCGTTTCCTTCGGCATCCGCCGACTTCTCCTCCTCATTCGACAGCTGCTGTCCAGATTGGAAGATGGCTTGCTCATCGGAAAGGAATGATGCTGCAAGTTCTTTCGGAAAATAGTCGGAATCCGACTTCCCGAGCAAGTCCTCGGGATTCTTCGCTCCTACAAGCTTCGCAAGTGCGCGGTTTGCCACAATGAAACGGCTCCCGGTATCCTTCACGTAGATGTAGTCGGGCATGTTATCGATCAATGCGCGCAACAGATCGTGCTCAACTTGTTGCCCATCCTCTGCCCGCTTTCGGCCGGTGATGTCTTCGTAGGTTCCAAGGACGCCGGTCACTTTGCCCTCCTGGTCCCATAGGGGCAATTTGCTGGTCCGGAGCCACACCCGGCCTCCGTCGGGCCGGTCCTGTATCTCTTCGTAGCCGAGCTTTGCCGATCCTTGTTCCATGACCAGCTTGTCATCGGAGCGATAGACTTCAGCCGTCTCACTCCAGGCGAGGTCAAAATCGCTCTTGCCGATGATCTCCGCCGGATTGTTTAAGCCCGCATCGGTCGCAAAAATCCGATTGCAGCCCAGGTAGGTGCAGTTTCGGTCCTTCCAAAAGACGCGTTGAGGAATAGTGTCCAGGATAGTCTGAAGCATCTGGTGTGCCCGGTAGAGTTCCTCCTGGGCCTGCTTGCGCTCGGTAATGTCCTGCTTGAGTATCCGAGTCCCGTCATTTGAGAGCCGAGCACATTCCGCTTTCGGCATACAGTCCGTGAATGCCGCTGCGATGGTTTGCGGTGGGCTTACCTGGTGTTGCTCCGCGATTATGTCCAAGGCCGCGACCTCCGCAATCGCTCTAGCTGTGCAGTTGGAGTGAAGTTGGTCCCGGCACAGCAACCCGAAATTCAGCAGGAAGACAATCGAGGCACAGAACACGATGGCGGCAACGTGCGACTGCCAAGAGGAAGGATCTGAAAGGATAAGTCCCTTGATCCCCTCAACGCATGCCGCGAGAAGCAGCGCGATGGCGGCGCAGCGAAGTGCCCGAGTGAGACGGTATTGCGTGGACATATTCAAAAGACCAAGAAAAATGCAAGATTGCGGGTATTAAGCAACGATGATGAGCAAAACGAGCTAAGACTCGCACTTCCTTTCAGGCCGCCGAACGTGCGGAAATTGTATTCCTGAACGCACCAGATCCCGGATGCCGCCACGAGGAGGGCAATTAAGGCGCGCATTTGATGAATAACCCATAAAAACGCCCCCATGGCAACAGTCGCGCGGGCCAACTAGACGAGCGAATGGGGAATTGCGTGGGCCGAGAGTGCGATGCGGTTTTGCACTCCTGCTTGGCGCATCATTTTCGCAACGTGAACGGCAAATCGCCGAGTCGAACCTGCTCTTTACATAGAGCCGCTCTTGATCGGGTTGCATGTCACAGTCCAAACTCGATCATGAGAAGCAACTACAGGGCTATGTCCTACTTGCCGGAAGCTGGTTCATCCGTGGAGAACAGAAGTTCCGTCTGAATTCTGGACCAATGTCTGCCCCACGGACACTTCTATCCAAAGACAAGGAGGCAGGCCGAGATGCCATCTTGACGTGAGACCCCTCTTGCTGGGGCGTTGGTCCCGATGGTCCAAACCGTGCTTATTGAGGACTGGAAAATTCTGTCCCCGTGCGATGCGGCTTCTCACGACAGGCTTGCAGCCACCGGGTCAGAAACTCTCGCAGACCTTCTGGCGGTCTGATCCACGTGGCGGCCGCAGTGTGGCGCCATTCGGGGCGAACCAGCACGCTTAGGCCCCTGGCACCAAGAGCAAGGAAAGCCCGCTCGTCGGTCAAGTCATCTCCCAGGTAGGCGACGGGAACCTCCGGGCCGATTTCATCCAGGGTGCAGCGGACTGCATCCCCTTTGTCACGACCCCTCATCCGCATTTCAATGCCGCCATCGAACTCCAGCAATTCCATCGGCGTACTTTGCGCAATGGGAAACCAGCCTAGCAAGGTCTGGCTGCGGATTTCGGCCGCTGCCGCTTCGTCCAACCCGCGCCAATGGATGGCGACGGCACCGGTCTTGAACTCAGCCCGGTGCTGCAGTCCCTGATCTCGCAACCAAAGATCTGCGTCAGCCAGTGCCTGCAGCACAGGCGCTTCCACGTGTGGTGTCTCGCGGGTTCCATCCGGCCGCATCCGCTCCAACCCATGGCATCCCCAGATCTCTGGAGTGGGGTGAAGCGCAAGCAACGGGATTACTTCGTGGGCGTTCCGGCCGGTGATGATGACCACACGGGTGCGTCCGTTGATAATCATCTCCTGCAGGAGTTCGGTCATTCCGGCATAAGGCAGCGCCTGCTGGCGATTGAGACAGAAGGGCGCGAGAGTGCCGTCATAGTCGAGCAGAAGCGCGGAAAGCGGCGACTGTGCCACTGCGTTCATGAACTGCTCGACTTCGATTGGATTGACGATGTGTGACAACCACATGCTCCTCATCCCAGGGCAGCAGTGCTGGCCCGGGGCTTCTCCTTGCTTTCCTCCGACGCGTCCAGGCGCAACTCACAGAGTGCCGCGATAAGGCTTCCTGCCCAGCGGTAAACGTTGTGTTCCCGGACCGTCTTCCGCATGCGTTGCATACGCAGTTCCTTTTCTTCGGGCTCCATGGCAAGAGCGCAACGAATCGCCTCCGCCGTCTGATCGATATCGTAGGGGTTTATCTGCAAGGCATCGGGCAACTCCTGGGCGGCGCCGGTGAAACAACTCAGGATGAGAACACCCCTTTCGTCATGCCGGGAGGCCACGAATTCTTTTGCCACCAGATTCATGCCATCGTGCAGCGACGTAACCAGACATAAGTCCGCGCCGCGGTAGTAGCTTTGGATCTCCCGGTGGCTATGCTGCCGGTTCAGAAAGACGATGGGCTTCCATTTGTCCGTCTGGAACCGCCAGTTGATGCGATCGGCTTCCGCCTCCACCTCCGCCATCAGATCGTGATAGCGCTTGAGGTGGCTGCGGCTGGGAGCGCCAATCTGCACGAACGTGAACTGGCCCTGATAGGAAGGATACTTCTCCAGAAAGCGTTCTATGGCCAGAAAACGCTCCAGAATGCCCTTGGTGTAGTCGACCCGGTCCACGCCCACGCCCATGTAGGTAGCCTCAACCCCCAGGGCCTTGAACAAAGTAGAACGTTCGGTATAAGAATCCTGCGTCGACTCCGGCTGCTGCACTTCCGTGAAGTCCACACTGATGGGGAAGGGGCGGACCAGGGTGAGATGATCACGGCGTCTCACCGAAAAATGTTCCCAATCGACGCGCGATTCCACGACCCGGTCCACCGTCTGCAGGAAGTTATTGCAGTGCGACTGGATGTGAAACCCGATCAGATCGGCGCCGAGCAGGCCATCGATGAGTTCGCGCCGCCACGGGGAGATGTCAAATGCCTCCGGGGTGGGCCACGGGATGTGCCAGAAGATTGCTACCCTGGACTCCGGCCGTTTTTCCTTAATCAGACGGGGCAACAGCGCGAAGTGGTAATCCTGCACCAGCACAATGGGCTTCTTCACGTCCTTCATCTCTTCGAGCAGCGCATCGGCGAACTTCAGGTTTACGGCCTGATAGTACTTCCAATCCTCCGCGCGAAAGATGGGGCGGGTGTGCGCGATATGACAGAGAGGCCAGATTCCCTCGTTGGCAAATCCATAGTAATAACCTTCTTCTTCCGCCTTGTTCAGCCAGACCCGGCGCAAGCTGTAGTGAGGATCTTCGGGAGGAACGCGCAGCCGGCCGTGCTCATCGACCATTTCGAGATCGGCATCGCCATTGCCATGGGCAATCCAGGTTCCGTCACAGGCGCGCAGTATGGGCTCGATCGCTGTGACCACTCCGCTGGGCGGCACAATCACTTCTACCGACTTGCCGCGCCGCATGTGCACGTAGGGCTCGCGATTCGACACGACAAAAAGACGCCCATTCTCCAGTCGTGTGCGGACGTGCGCGGCCAGCCGGTCGGCCGTCCACAGAGATTCCCCCGAGTCGCGCAGGCGGGCTTCGGTCTCGGCCGCCGACCGCGCTTGGGTTAGGCTTTCGGCAAAGGCGGCGACCTCGCGCACCAGGGGACGAAACAGATCCAGATCGGCGGCGCTCTGGCGTGAGGAGACTCGCCCCGTCCGCAAAGCGCGCATCCACTGCGCTGTGCGTGCGATGGGTCCGGCAATACTCCAGCGAACAATCAACAGCGTGATCAGCACGATGAGAAAGACATGGGCCAGCGCTCGCAGGAATGTTTCGCGCCAAATGTGAAGGCTCTCCGCCCGAATATAACTGGCATCGTGAACGATCGCGAGGCCGCCGATGACTTGGTCGTGCTGGTGAAGAGGCAGAGCGTAGATGTGCAGCGAGGCATCGCCCACTCGTTGAAACGCGCCGGCTCCATGGTTCTCACGCAAGGCTTGAGACATTACGGAGGGAACGGCAGCCAGCGTGGATTTCAGCTCCGGTGTAACTGCCAGCAAATCGCCCTGCGGCCCGTAGATGGCCAGGCCCGAAAGATGCTCACGGTTCCCGAAGTGCTCTACGATGCGCTGCAAATCCTGCAGGGCACCTTTCTCCAGGTCGCTTTCCACATTTCCCGCGAGGCTTTCGCCCAATACCTCGGCGCGCCGCTCCAGGTCCCGGCGCAGGCCACGCTTCTCACCCAACGCCTCGTAATACGAGGACGAGAGCGAGACCAGCGTGATGCCCACGATGAGGGAAACAATGAGCCGGATGCTGAGTAGTCGCATGCGCTAGCCCCAAATAGAGTAAGAAGGAGATTTCATCCTACCGCAACCGAAGCATTTTCCGGACTAGTGGCCGGTCGCGGTGAGTTCGTTACCGATATGCGGAGTCCCTCAGGGGCTGAAGCCCTCGTATTTTGGACCATGGACGGCACGACTGAAGTCGTGCCCTTCCCAAAGCGAATCGACGAAGGGTCGGCCCCGGTAC
>CAVRNL010000032.1:0-16695 GCA_963722485.1 uncultured Acidobacteriaceae bacterium | reverse complement strand
AGAGTTTGTTCTCCAGCGGATATTTGGCGAACTTTCGCGGCGGCGGCGCGGACTGTCCGAAAAATCGGAGAAGTCTTCTGCGCGCATCTTCCACATCCGTTCTGTCGGGCCAGATCGACCAAAAATCAAGCCAGAAGGAAGCGTGAATGACGTGGAAAAGAATTGAGACAGTTAACACGGCGCCGGCGATCCAATGATAAGTCACCCACTGAAACTGGACGCCGACCTTCGGAAGGAAGGCGGTAAACAGCAGAGTGAGCATAGACGCTGCCATGACCCAGTGAAACATCCGCGCCACCAGCGAGTGCCGGGGAACGTGCTTGGGTATCCGCGCAGCGACTTGGGGAGGAGCGTCGCTAACAAATTCTTTTGGCTTGGCAAAATACCTCAGCCAAATGGCATGGACGATCAGAAAGAGCAGGCCTACGATCACCGAGACCCAGATCAAGAACCAGGCAATATGGATCGGGACACTCTGCCCCCACGGATTCGTCGCCCAGGTTACGAAGCCCATGTCGCCTCCTCGACTCCTATTCCAGTTCCAACGACGGCGCGCTTCACCAGATTTCGCATGAGCGGGATTTTGTAGGCGTTGAACTGCAACGGGACCGCTCCTTGCACGGCCAGTCTTCCTGCCATTTCACCCGTTGCCGTGTTCCGGGGCTTCCCGCGAACCGCATCTTCGACTGCCTTTAATCGTAATGGGCGTGCGGCGGCGCCGTTCACAGCGATTCGGATGCGCTCAATCCTGTCGCCTGATGTCACCGTGGCGGAGGCTACGTTCAGGAGCGGGAAATCCCAAACGTTCCGTCGCGCACTCTCTCGAAAAAGAATTGCGCGCCTGCCCATGTGGATGGAATACGAATCGCTGTGAGCAGGTCGCCGGTCTGCAAGATGTGCAGCCGGGTAATGTCGATGTCAGGACCGATGAAGTAATCCTCCGCATCCACCACGCGCTCACCTTTCGGCGTGCGTATGACGAATTTGGCGTCGAGCGCGATGAGGGCCGGGGCTGAGTCGGAGGGATTCACTGCTACGCAGCGCTCGGCGTGCAGAATCGCATGCTCGCGGTTGCGGCCCTCCGGAGTGTCGGCATAGCAGATGTTGCCACCGGCGCGGTAGCATGGCCAACCACCGCGGTAATACCAGCAGCGCGTGTCCTGCGAAACATTGCCGCCGATGGTTCCCTGATTGCGGATTTGCGGCGACGCCACGACTTCGGCGGCCTGTGCCAGCAGACCATATTTCTGCTTGATGATGGGATGATTCACGATTTCGGTGAGCGTGGTCATGGCACCGATCTCGATGCCATCCGTGGCTTCGCGAACTCCACGCAGTTCCTCGATTCCGCTCAGATCGACCGCCACTTTCGGCTTCCTGATTCGATCTTTGAGCCAGTCGAAGCTATCGAGGCCTCCGGCCAGCACCCAGGCATCCGATCCGTGCTGTTCGAGAAGTTTCTGCGCATCGGCGACGGAAGTCGGCTGATAGAGCTCGAATGCGGGCATTACGTCTCGTATGACAGCCATAACTCTCCTTCAAACCTTCATCCATCAGATGTGCGCCGTCAAATGTGGGCCATCAGGGGATGCTGCATGGGCCGGCCCGCTTCGAGCGACGTTAGAATGGTGTCGGCATTGACCGGCGCGCGCTGGAACACTTCGTCCCCGAGCGCATCCGACAAGGCATTCAAGATGGAGCCACACCCGCCTGCGACCGGTGGCTCGCCGACACCGCGAGCGCCCACCGGCGTCTCCGGGTCCGGAATATCCAAAGCCGTCCATTGCATGTCGACGGGCACATCCAAGATCGTCGGCGGTTTACTGTGGTGGAATCTCTTGGAGAGCATCTCGCCGTAGTGCGGATCGAATACCCACTTCTGACCGATCGCGTGGCCGATGCCGAGCGTCGAACGGCCGAGCATTTGGCCACCTAGTGCGCGGGGATGAATCACCGACCCGACATCGCCGGAGGCGAGGAAATCCACGACGTAGTACTTGCCGGTTTCGACATCGACTTCAACCTCCGCAAAACTTGCGACGTAGGAAAACGTCGCGCCGTCGCGTGGGTAGTTGTCCTTGGCTGCCGCCACCAAGCCCCGACCAGCCAATGCCGCGACCGACGCCTTCGTCAACTTATGGACATCGGCGGGCGCCTCGTGGCCATCGTAGACGCCACCCAGTTCAATCGCATATTTCGCCGCCTGCGCCAAAGTCATGCCGGCACCACTGCCCTTGCGGAAGACACGCTCGTTGGCAACCACGTATTGCTCCGGTTTGCCGCCGAGTTTCCTGGCCGCGATTTCCTGAAGCTTCTTCTTGGCGTCCATCGCGGTCGCATAGGCTGCCCGCGTCATTGCGTGAGTGGTCTGGCTCCCGCCGGACACACACGTGAATGGAAGGTTCTTTTGGGTGTTACCCCACACCACGTCGCACTTCTCCCACGGCACGCCGAGAATCTCCGCGCCCGCGCGGTGAACGTCGATCACCGACTCGGTTCCCAGGTTGCCGATTCCGGACTGGAAGGTGATTCGGCCATCGGGCTTGATGACCAGAAGGCCGTCGAATCCGATGGTGCCGCCAACGTAACAGCTCAGCGACACGCCGACGCCGCGAACTTTCGTCCCAATCGTTTTTGGAGTGCGCGCGACCCGCTCGCTCCATTTGAACTGCTCCGCGCCGCGGTCGAGTGCTTCTTTGATGAATGCGCTGGTAGCGTACTGCCGTTTGCCTTGTACTGCCGGTCCGAACGGCGCCTTGCCCTCGGGGCAGTTGATGCGGCGGATCGCCACCTGGTCAACTCCGAGCCTGCGTGCGGCTTTCGCGATGACTGGTTCAATGAGGACGATCCCCTGCAGTCCGCCCGGAGAACTCTGCGCACTGCGCGGCGGCGTGTTCGTCATTACCGTTACGCCGCGCCAGCGCATGGCTTGCGGCTGGTACAACAGGGAGACGATGCGGCCCGATGACGGAGCATCGCCCACTGCGTCGTAGGGACCGTTGTCGCAAATCACAAACATATCGAGAGCTGCGATCCGCCCTTCTTTGGAGAAACCGACTTTCATGCGTCCCTGAAAACCGGGACGCGCGCGCCCGATGAAAGTCTCCTCCTCGCGGCTAATGCGCATCATTACCGGAGCATTGGTCTTCTTGGACAGAAGCGCGGGGATGATCATCGTCACGCCGCCGGTGATCTTGCTGCCAAACCCGCCTCCGGTGTATTCGCTGATGAACACAACTTTGTCCGGATCGATGTTCAACCAGCGCGCGATGGCGGGCAGGGTTTGCGCGGTGCTTTGCGTGCCAGTGTGAATGTAGACCTTGCCGTTCTGCCAGTAAGCCATCGCGCTGCGGGTTTCGAGCGTCTGATGGCTGGTGTCGGGCGTAACGAATGTCTCGTCGAGAACGAGCGCTGCATTCTTGAAGCCAGAATCGAGATCGCCATACGACCATTCATCGGGAGTCTTGCCCAGCGGAAGACGGCCATGCTTTAGCTCGGCGAAATCGGCCTTGGTCCACTTGAGTTCTGTGACCACGGGCGATCCCGGACCTTGCGGCGACGCCGGGCGGGTCCAGACATTGCCATCGGTTCGCGGATTAGGACCACCCGGCCCCAGGGTGTCGAGCGGATCGACCACGAAGGGCAGCGGTTCAAAATCAATTTGAATTCTCTCGATGGCTTCCGCGGCGGTGAGTTCGTCGACTGCGGCCACGGCAAGAATCGGTTCGCCTTGGTAGACCGGTTCATTGGTGAGACCGCGTTCGCCCCACTTGCTCGCTTTGATCACCGTGCCATTGTCAGTAAGGGTATCGGCGGGAGCGGGGAGATCGTCGGCGGTGAGAATGGCTTTGACGCCGGGCATGGCGAGCGCCGCTTTCGCATCGATGCGCCTTACGCGCGCATGCGGCATGGGGCTGAGCAACAGCTTGCAGAACAGCATGCCTTCGGCGCGAAAATCTTCGGCGTACTTGGCGTTGCCCGTGACCTTTGCATAGAGGTCGGCGGTCTGGTAGTTCTTGCCGATCAGCTTGTGGCCAATGCCATACTCGCGCTCGGCAGCTTGCGCTTTAGTCTCAATCGGCTGCGTCTTGTCCAATGTGTCATCCAAGGTTCGACCTCCGCATGTTCTCAGCGCCGCGCATCAACGAGGTAAGAATCTTGTCGTAGTCCTGGCAGCGGCACAGGCATCCCGAGATGCCGTGCGCCAACTCCTTACGGGTGGGATTGGGATTCGTTTTCAGGTAACCCACGGTGGTCATAATGAAGCCGGACATGCAGAAGGCGCACTGAAATCCCTGTTCGTCGATGACGCCCTGCTGCACCGGATGCAAGGTTCCGTCGGCGCTGGCCAGGCCTTCGATGGTCAGAACTTTCCGGCCGCGCACGGTGTGGGTGAGCACGGAACAGGAATAGTGCGGAATATCGTCGATGAGGACGGTGCAAGATCCGCATTCGGCGCGATCGCATCCGAGCTTCGTGCCGGTAAGGCCCAGCTTGTAACGCAGCGTCGAGGCCAGGGTCTCTTGCTTCATGACGTCGAGGCGGCGCTGCTGACCGTTGACGTTGAGAGTAATCAGCCGCTCGCCCAGGCCGGCAGCCAACTGCTGGCCCTGCAGGAGCGAGGAGGCGCGAAACAGATGGCTCGCGGACGAGACTGCCACGCCGCTGGTGATGACGCCTTTGATGAAGTTGCGCCTGGAGACAGCTCTCAGAACGTCATCGATTGCCTTGGAATCTGCCTTCTCTGTCATGCCCGGTCACCTCTTATCGCGTGCAGCCGCGGTTAGCGTTTCGCGGAAAGAAATGGATGTAGGGACCCGTATTTGGAGAGTTGGATTATTACAAATAATGCCTGGATTCGGAAATTTTCCGCTCTCGACATTCGCGGGGCACGACTGGGGCGCACACAGCCACCAGAAGGACGCCGAGGAGTCATCGGCCCGCGTTCATCGATCCTCACAGTGTCGCGCGACGAGCATGACGGACATCCGTCATCGGTTATCGAGAGCCACGGCGACTCCGTATGGAGGCAGGTCGACCGCGTCTCCCTGTTTGCCGTCGAGCACGAGCTTCATGGAATGCGGCAGCTTCACTCGGCGATTTTCCTGCGAATAGTTGATGAGAACGAAGACTTCTTTGCCGGGGCCAACACGGCGGCTGACCTCTACTCCATCAGGCACCGGGCCAAACACAGGCGTGACGCCGGATTTCTGCGTCATCCATGCGGCGGCGGTTGCCATCAGCCTGTCGTCCAGCATCGCGCCGACGTAGGTGATGCGGCCTTTGCCGTAGACGCGAGTGATGACGGCAGGCTGATCGTCGAGCCATCCGTTGCTCTTGCCATACTTCAGCAGAACTTCGCCGCCGGGAGCTTGACTCTTCAGTTGCTCGGCCCAGATGCTGGCTTGTCCGTTGCCCCAGGCGCCGGAGACGGGAACGTCTTTTTCGAGGGCGTAGTACTGCTCGACGCGCGCACCTAAGGCGTCGACGAGGAATCCCGGTTGCCGTTGCGGCAGGAGAGCGTTGAATTCATCTTTCATGCCGGAGCGCGGACCGAGAACGAGATGGCCGCCGTTGCGCACATATTCCAGCAAGTGATCCGCGAGATCCTTTGGGAGCACATTCAGGCTGGGTGCGGCCACGAGCTTGTAGCCATCGAGGGGAGCGTAGGCGCTGATTACATCGACCGATTGGGAAATCTGCCGCAGGGCGCTGTAGTAGCTCTTCAGCAGCCCGACGTCGTCGTACTTCTCGGTGTGTCTCTGAAACTGAATGGCCCAGTGGCTGTCATAGGAGCCGAGCAGCGCCACTTGCGAGAGCGGCTGCGTGTCGCGGAAACTGCCCTCAACTTTTGCGAACTCGTGCGCCGTCTGACTGACCTCTTCGAGGAAGGGCACGGGAGTGCCGTCGGGGCCAACGAGGACGCCGTGAATTTCTTCCTGTCCGTTGAGCGCGCTGCGCCACTGCCAATAACTGACGTCATCGGCGCCGTGGCCGATGGCTTGCCAAGCCATAGCGCGAGCCTCTCCACGATTCAGGAAGTTGTTGAGGGGTGACCAATTCACCGCGCCGGGCTGGGTCTCGATCACCCAGAAATTCTGGCGCTTGAAGCCGCGCGTCAGGTCATGGGTAAGACCGTTCTGTGCGGCGTCCACGTGGCCGGAGCCAACGTAGTCGTCCCAGGACGCAAAGGTGAGCGGCGCGCTCACGGCGTAGTGATCAAATCCGTCGAAGAACCCCATAAAGTTCGTGGTAATGAACTGGCGCGGTTCGGCGTGTTTGCGGATGGCGTCGATCTGGTTCTGCTCGTAGGAAACCCAGACATATGTGAAGAACCGCCTCCAATCGAGCACCAGGCCGGGGTTGTGCTCGCCGATCGGAATCGGGATTTGTCCCCAGTTGTCGTAGGTCTGGCTCCAATAAGAGGTCGTCCAGTGGGTATTGAGGTTGTCGAGCGTTTTGTATTTCGATTTCAGCCAATCCTGAAACTCCTGGCGCGTGACCTCGTCGTAGGACATCTCGGAGTACTCGTTGTCGATCTGCCAGCCCACGACGTTGGGGTTGTGCCCGAAGCGCATCGCCATCTGCTCGGCGATGCGGCGGCAGAATTCCCGATAGTGCGGAGATGAAGCCGCCCCTTGCGCGCGGTTGCCATGCGTCGCTCGACGTCCGTTCTCTTCGACCCGCAGAATGTCGGGATATTTCTGAGTCAGCCAGGCGGGAGGACCGCCGGTCGGTGTGCCGACGACGGAGACGATGTGGTGCTTGGCGGCGAGGTTGATGGCGCGCTCCAGCCAGTCGAAATCGTAGTTGCCTTCGGAGGGCTCCATACGGCTCCAGGCAAACTCGGCGAGGCGGACGACTTTCAGGTCGGCGGCTTCCATCAGGCGCAAATCTTCTTCCCAGCGGGACTCTGGCCATTGCTCCGGATACCAATCGGTGCCCATCAAAATTGCGTTCTGTCCCGGGATTTGCGTGGGGATGGGCGTGGGAGGCGGCGTGGGAGATTGCGCGAAAGCTGCCAGGGAAAGAATTAGAACGAGACATGGGACAGTACGGAGGAGAATTGAAGAAGACATGGGAGGCTCCTGAATTTGTTCTGTTCTGCCTTCCCGGGCGGACCCAGGCGTTGGCATTTTGCGGCAAACTGCAGATCCCTCGCTTCGCTCGGGATGACAATTCATAAAAGTCGCTAATCGTGCATCATGCGAAACTTGCTATGGCGTTACCGTGATCTGCTTTCCGGAGTACTGTACGATTTTGTCCGCAGAGTCGCAAGGCGCGATGCCAACACCGTGATTCTCTCCCACGAAGACGACGCGGAACGTCCGGCTAGCGAGCATTCCGGGAAACTGGCCCTGACGATCTGCGATGGTGAGCACTTGTTTAGCTTCGTCCCAACGAAAAGGAATTGTCGCGTGGATGCCCTTCTCGTAGTTGTAGGTGTCGTTTTCGTCTTCGTAGAGAGTAAATTCGCCATCCGCGCCGCGGTAGACGCGCAGCTCAATCGGATCGGCGGGCTTTTCGGTCGACCACTCGACGTCGGGTCCCAAGGGGACAATCGAGCCGGCGCGCACGTAAAGCGGCAGCCGATCGAGAGGGGCTTCCGCAGTAATCTCTTGCGCGCCGTGGGTGGATGCACCATGCCAAAAGTCGTACCACTTTGCATTGGGAAGATAGACCTGGCGGCTGGTGGCCGCTGGCTCCGTCACCGGATTCACCAGGAACGCGGGGCCGTACATGAATTCGTCCCATGTGTTCTCGGCGCGCACATCGCTGCGGAAATCCATTACCAGCGGACGCATGGGAGTATAGCTGTCGTTCGTCGTCTTCCAGGCCAGCGAATAAGTGTAAGGCAGCAGGCGATAACGCAGGCGATCGAAGCTGACGAGAATCTTCTGCGCGTCGGGTCCGTACGACCAGAGTTCGTTCTGATCGGTTTTGCGGGTCCCGTGAACGCGCAAGATAGGGTTGAATGTGCCGAACTGAAACCAACGCACGAAAAGTTCGCGATAGGCTGGATCGTCGGGGTCGCCGAAGACGAAGCCGCCGATGTCGGTGGTCCAGTACGGAACTCCGGAGAGAGCGAAGTTCAATCCGGCGGGAATCTGGCGACGGAAGCTGAACCAGTCGGAATTGATGTCGCCCGACCAGGCGGTGACGGCGTTGCGCTGCGATCCGGCGAAGGCGGAGCGCGAAAGAATGTAAACGCGCTTCTGGCCGGACGCGGCGCGTTGGCCGTCATACACCGCTCCGGTGTCGAGCAGCGGATAGGCATTCACGTATCGATCGCCACTGCCGATGGCCAGTTTGTGACCTAGCTGAATGTTCTCTTCCTGGCCTTCGGTTTCGGGCTCGGTCGTATCCATCCACCAAGCATCGATTCCGATGTTGAACAGGCCTTTGTCGACCTGATCCCAATAAAATTTGCGGGCTTCCGCGCTGGTCGCATCGTACGCCGCCATCGCATCGGTGTGATAAGGAGGCTTGGCGAATTTGAACTTGTCGATGAACCAGCCTTTGTTATCCATGAAATCGTAATTGGCCGATCCCGGCTCGAAGAAGGGCCAGATGGATATCATGAGATGGAAATTCTCGCGGTGCAGTTCGTCGACCATCCCCTTGGGATCAGGGTAGTTCTTGTTGAAGACGAACTCCCCCTTGCGGTTCCACCAGAACCAGTCCTGCACAATGTTGTCGGCGGGGATGTGGAGTTCGCGATATTTGCGGGCGACGCCCAGAATCTCTGCCTGCGATTTGTAGCGGTTCTTGCACTGCCAGAAGCCGTAGGCCCACTTGCCAAACAGTGGCGCCTGTCCGGTGAGTTCGCGATAGCCGGCGATGACCTTATCGAGATCGGGGCCGTAGAAAAAGTAGTAGTCGATGACGTCGGCGACTTCGGAGCTGATGTAGAGATAATTGGCGAAGCGGTTATTGAAGCGGCTGCGGGAGTCGTTGTTCCAGAAAATCCCATAGCCGTTGCTCGACACGAGAAAAGGCACGGCGATATTGGAGTTGTCCTGCGAGATGTCGACCGATTCGCCGCGATAGTTCCACACGCCGGCCTGGTGCTGGCCGAGTCCGTACAATGCCTCATGGGAACCGTAGATGTTCACGAAGGACTCGGCGCGATAAGTGTCCTCGCCGTTTACCGTCACCGGCGTAAGCTTGCGGGTTGCTTCCTGCACCAGTTGCTTGCCCGCAAGATCGCGATAGGTAATCGCGCCGTCCTTGCGCGTAACAACGACCTTCAATTGCGGTGTCGTCAGTATGATTTCGTCGGCGTTGTCCTGAATGGTGAACTTCGAGACCGGCCAACTTGTCTTGATGACGACGGGATCGGGACGGCTCGGCGGGAAAGAAGAAGTCGGAGAATAGAGCACGCGGATAATCGAGTCGGAGCAGACCTGCAGGCGAAGCGTCCCGGATTTCATGGTGAAGATCACACCATCGGCTTGCGGCTGGACCGCAACCACGGGATTCATTGGCGCCCATTGCGCCGTCGCACAGGAGACGAGTACGAATACGAAAAGTACTGAGAGGAAGGCGCGAAGAGGCTGCGGGGAAAGTGGTTCCCTGGCGGAAGGTCCGCCCTCAGCGGCTAAAGCCGGGTTCAGGACAATGCACTTACCGCAGCGGTGAACCGCTGCGCCACCGAAAATCAAGCGCAAAAGCGGGTCTTTCCGCAGCCTGCCAGGAAAGGCGTTTTTGTCTCGCATATTGCCACCTCCGAGAATCGGTTTCGGTCATCGGGAGACTGGAACTGCCAAGTGTAGCAGCCTGTGGTGAAAATCGATTCTCGCTGCATGGCCCCTGAAAGGGCCGCTGACTTTCCCTAGACACGGGGCTTGGGCGGGCCCTCACGCCGCTACAGGAAAACTGGAGAAAACCGGCGTCTGCCGGACGGTTCGGCCTGCCGCTCGACGCTGAAACGGGTGATAGCCAACGCGATACCTCCTCTCGAAGTTCGATTGATTTATGGCCGGAGTTCTGCGGTAATCGAAAGAGTGGTACTGCGTTTTAGGGGCCTCGATGAGCGGACTAGGGTTGCGTAGAGCGGAGAGCAACGGCGTCGAATCCGTGGCTCAGCCGGGGCAGGTTTTTGTGCGCTCGCAATCGGTCGTCTCGCGGCACATCGGGGGGGAAACGCTGATCGTTCCAGTGCGGGGGAAGGTCGGCGATCTGGCATCGATTTACAGCTTCAACGAAATTGGATCTTTGCTCTGGAGATTACTGGAGATCCCCAGGAATCTCTCCGAATTGCTGGCCGCGGTGGAGCGGGAATACGACGTGGACAGCGAAACGGCGAGGCAGGACGTGGAGCGATTCTTGGGCGATGTGCACTCCGCAGGACTGGTCGAGGTTCGGCCAGCGGCTGCGGCCGAGCCGGCGGGGAGCGGGTAGCAGACGGTGGCAGGATGGATGGAATCGTGGGATACATCCTGTTCTGCAAGATCGGTGACGTATGAATGAACTGACTTACGGCGCGTTCAGCGCCGCGTTGCATGAGCGTCAGTCGGGCCGGCGGGCGCCGCTGCAGGTTTCCATTGAGGTGACGCGGCGTTGTCCGCTGGAATGCCTGCACTGCTACAACAATCTGCCCATGGGCGACGTGGACGCCCGACGCCGGGAGTTAAGCAAGGAAGAACATTTCCGGGTGCTCGATGAACTCGTGGAGATGGGCTGCTTCTGGCTCCTCTATACGGGAGGCGAAATTTTCGCCCGCAAAGACTTTCTGGAGATCTACACCTACGCCAAGCAAAAAGGCTTTCTGATCACGCTGTTCACCAACGCCACGATTCTCACCGAAGCGATAGCGGACCATCTGGCGCAGTGGCCGCCGTTCGCGATCGAGATCACCTTGTACGGCAGGACGAGGGAGACTTACGAGGCGCTGACGGCGATTCCAGGCTCTTATGACCGTTGCCTGCGCGGAATCAAATTGCTGCGCGAGCGAGGACTTCCGCTCAAGTTGAAAACTGTGGCCACCAGCGTCAACAAGCATGAAGTGCTGGCGATGCGGCAATTTGCGGAAGAAGAGCTGGGCGTTGAATTCAAGATGGACGGGCAGATCAACCCGCGCATCGACTGCTCGCAGAGTCCGCTGGCGGTGCGGCTGGCGCCGGAAGAAGTGGTGGCGCTCGACATGAATGCTCCGAAAGGCATGAGCGAGTATCGCCGGCTGGCGCAGCGCGATTTGGAGAGTCCGCCCAACCTGGCGCAGTCCGACACGGTTTATTTCTGCGGCGGGGGAATGAATGGATTTGCCATTAACGCGTACGGAGAGATGGGAATCTGCGTGATCTCGCAGCAGGAGACTTTTAGCATTCGGGAGGTTGGAGTCGGCGCAGTCTGGGAAGAGTCCCTGTTGCGGTTGCGGAATCGCAAGCGTACGCGGGTGACCAAGTGCGTCCAGTGCCGGATTCAGTCGCTGTGCGGGATGTGCCCTGCGAATGGGGAATTGGAGAGCGGGGATCGCGAAAGTCCGGTCGAGTTTCTTTGCCAGGTGGCGCACCTGCGGGCGGCGGTGATTGGAGTTGAGCCCCCGGCGCATGGGGAGTGCGATTTCTGCGCGGGTGGGAGCCGGCACGCGGAGGTGCTGGAGTCCGCCCGGCGGATTGCTAGCAAAGAGATTGATGTCGAAAGTTGGGTGGGACCGCAGCCGATTCTGCCAGTCCTGAATAATTCCCACGCGGCGGGCAGTTGTGAGAGCTGCGGACATCATTGAGCGGACGCCATTGAGCGGACATCATTGAGCGAGCGAACGATGAGCGAACGATTAAACGGCGAGGGTGGTATGGATCACGAATCGAAACCGGCAGACGGCAAGAAGCCCTACCAGCCGCCGCAAGTGACGGCGATCAGCCTGCGGCCGGAAGAAGCGGTTCTGGGACATTGCAAGATCGCGGGCACGGGCGGCCCGGTTGGTATGAGCTGCCAAGCGCTGATGTGTTCCTCCGTAGGCTCATAAACCGGCACATGGCTGCACTGGCGGAGCGGGACATGGGAAGTAGTCTTGGAGGCGCTGTTCTACAGGGGTCCGACGCTCTGCACTCCGACAATCCGGGCGCGTCGCCCTGCGTAGCTGCCTTCCGCATCGGCGGAGTTTGCGTCCAACTTGAGGGCGCCCGCCACGGCGATGTTACTTTGGTTCCATCCCTTGTGCCCTTTCGCGTCGAGAACTGCGTTCCCGATATTACTATCCAAGTGCAATGGGTTGCCAAGCTTTCCCCGCGCCGGGACTCCGGCTTTTCGATTCCGGGTCGGTCTGGCGGTTGCATGAAGATGAAGCAGGATTTCAGTTCGACTTCAGCGCTCCGGTCCTTGGAGCACGGCCTTATAAGAGGCTGGTAGTGGACCGTCACTTCAGTCAGGCAACCCTCCAAATGAGCGAAGAGGCTTTTGCGGGTTTTCCGCGAGCGGTGGAGCCCTTGGAATATCCGCTGGATGAGTTGCTGATCATGCACCGGCTGACGCAGGAGAAGGCGATTGAGTTGCACGGGGTCGGCATCGTGGGGCCGGAGGGCGCAAGCAATCTGTTTGTCGGGCATTCGGGTGCGGGCAAGAGCACGACCGCGCGGCTGTGGACCACGCTCCACGAGGCAGAGATTTTGAGCGACGACCGGATCATTATTCGTGAAGATAAGGCGCGTGAAGATGAGGCGCGCGAGGCTGCGAGCCGGATTTTCATGTACGGAACGCCGTGGCATGGTGAGGCTGCTTTCGCTTTGCCGGGACGCGCTCCCCTGCAACGAATCTTCGTTCTGGAGCATGGGCGGGGCAACGTGCTTACACGCCTTTCGCAAAGCCAGGCGGTCGCGGAGCTTTTCGCGCGCAGCTTTGTTCCGTTTCACCGGCACGAGTATGTCGATTCCGCGCTGGCATTCCTGCAACGCGTCGCCGGCTCCATCCCCTGTTATCGCTACTCTTTCGAGCCGGATGAACGCGCGGTGGAGAAGGTTCTGAATTTCCGTGACTAAAACGGGTCTCATCGAAATCGGGGTTTCGGGAGTGGATATGGAGCTTCATCGGGAACTGATGCCTTCAGCGTTATTGACCGAGAGCGGCCGGTTCAGAAGGCGTGCCCTTGCCCAGCCTTTTTATAAGGCGAGTGCCAGCGACCGTCCGCAATCGAAGCAGTTTGAATCCGTAGCCGTTGAATGCCTGCGGGCCGGGCTCGGGGTTCGCTTTGAAGCGCGCGGAGCCAGTATGTTTCCGACCATCCGCAATGGCGAGATGGTTCATGTGAAACCCGTTTCTGTGGCGAGATTGCGGCGGGGAGACATTGTTCTGGTGAAGGGCGACCACGGATTCCGCATGCATCGGCTGGTAGCTGCCGATGCGGGACGGGATGTGTTCATCACGCGCGGGGACTGCGGAGGGCAAGACGATCCGGCAGTGCGCGGCGAGCAGATCCTGGGCATCGCCGTGGCCAAAGAGGTGCGGGTAGGAAGGAACATGGTGCGGACAAAATTGAAAGGTGCCGGCGCAATATTGTTGCGGTGCGCTGCGCGAAGGAAATCGGTGGCAAGCAAGTTCTTGCGCGTGGCGGGATTGCGGCGGCCATCGCGCACTGCGTCGTCGCGCCCAAGGCACAGCGGGGCGCGAAAGGTTCTCGGCGCCGTAGGTCTGCTGCTCGTTCTGCTGGCAGCGCCATACTTGCGCGGAGCGGTCGCGTTCGATGCCTACACGAACGCATCGGGAGATCTTACCGCCGCCGCGCCGACCCTCACCTTTACCCATACATCCACCGGCACAAATCTTCTATTGCTGGTCTCGGTATCAATCAACATCACGAATGCGCCTACCGCTGCGGTTACAGGTGTGACTTACAACGGCATAGCGCTGAAATCCGTGGGGTCACATAACGATGCTGGAGGCACGCGCCGGGTAGAAATGTGGTACCTGCTCGCTCCCGCGACGGGTGCTGCCGACCCCGTCGTCGTTACCGTAAGTGTCCCGGCCTCAACCGTGGGCGTGGTTGCCGGAGCCATTACTTTCACGGGCGTTGACCAGACTGTGCCGCTGAGTTCGTTTGTGTCTGCGGACGGAACCGCTGTCGACTGCACGGGGGGTACTACGGGCTGCAGTACACTCTATGTCCCCAGCGTGGTGAATGGAATGGTCATGGACACGCTGGCCACGGGCGAAGACCAGACTATAACCATATCTGGACCGCAAGTGTCGGAGTGGAATACCACCAGCGGAGGCACCGCAGCCCGCGACGTTAGAGGCACGGCGAGCATTAGAACCGGCGCGCCCAGCGTGCCGATTTCGGAGGTATTCAGCGCCACCTCTACCTGGTCACTCGGAGCGGTGTCGATCAATCCGACCGCGGCCGACATTGGCGTCACAACCAGCGTTAGCGGCGCGGTTCTTCTCGGTCAAAGCACTACTTACACCATCACCGTCTTCAATAATGGAACGTTCCCCGCCAACGCGGTCGCACTCTCCGACTTGCTGGCTACAGGGATGACGCTGAATTCGGTAACCGAGAACCCGAATACAGTCACGTGCGTCACCACTGCCAACCCGATCACCTGTACGGTGGGAACTCTGGCCAGCGGAGCGCAGGCGACGGTCACGTTGGTGGAAACGGCGACTGCTGCCGGGGCATATCCCAACGTAGCGACTGTCACCGATTCCGGCACGCCGCCCGATCCAAACACGGGCAACGATACCTTCACTGCGGTCGCAACCGTGCAGTCGGCTGCTTGCGCCACGGTTTCCCAGGCGGCGCCGGGAAATAACTTGACCGGGGTGCTGAATACGTATTATCCCGGAACGGCGAGTGTGGCGGCGGGAGCCACGTCATTCCGGTGGGCACGGCCACGGGCGCCGGAACTGCGATCGCGGCGGAAATCTCCTGCTCGTGATCCAGATGAGGACGCCAGCATCAACGATTCGCTTAGCGTCGCTTACGGCAACGGCTACACAGGTCAGGGTTTTACGGCACTGAACAGCGCTGGCGACTACGAGTTCGTGACCGCAACCGGACCGGTGGCCGCTGGCTCGGTTCCTATCGCGGGAGCAGGGCTGGGCGGGGGATTGGTCTTCGCCTATCACTCCCGCCGCGGCCTCTGCCACGGCGGGACAGAGCACCTACCAGGTCATTCTGGTGCCGCAGTACACCAACGCTTCGTTCAGTGCAACCTCGGGTCCGACGGCGCTCGCCTGGAACGGTTCCACGGGAGGAGTGCTCGCCTTGGACGTATCGGGCACGCTGACGCTCAACGGCGCGACCGTAGTGGTAGACGGCCTCGGCTTTCGAGGCGGCGCGGGAATGCAATTAACCGGCGGAGGTGGCCTCAACACCGACTATCGGCAACCAGCCCCAGCCACATACACCGGCGTGGCGGAGGCTGGCTGGGACGCACTCAAAGGCGAAGGAATCGCGGGTACTCCTGCCTGGGTGAATTCCGGCGCAAATAACTACCTGGCCACCAACACCAGCTACCCCAGCGGTACGGCGGGAACTGACGGCAGCATGGCCCGGGGCGCGCCGGGCAATGCAGGAGCCGGTGGCACCGACGGAGATCCGCAAACCGCGTCGCCCAACGGCAACGATCAGAATTCCGGCGGTGGTGGTGGCGGCAATGGTGGAGCGGGAGGTTTTGGCGGAGACTCCTGGAGTACGAATCTTAGCGTCGGGGGCGAGGGTGGCGTCGCGTTTCCGGCAACGATTAATCGTATCGCGATGGGTGGTGGCGGTGGCGCGGGCACGCGCAACAACTCCGATGGCATCAACCAGGCCAGCAGTGGCTCGTCCGGCGGCGGCATCATTATCATCCGTGCCTACGCTCTGAGCGGGACGGCGACCCTGACGGCCAATGGCTTGGCGGCGTTTAACAACACCGCCAACGATGGCGGCGGTGGTGCCGGAGCGGGAGGCACGATCGTCGTTCTTTCCGACAACGGCGGGGAAGGCGGACTAACGCTCGAAGCCAATGGCGGCATCGGTGGCGATGCCTGGGGTGCCGAAGCTTTCAGTCTCGGGAATCGTCACGGACCGGGCGGCGGCGGTGGTGGCGGCGTGGTGTTCGTTTCCGGTACTCCGGCCAGCCTCAGCGTCAGCGGCGGCGCGAATGGAACGACAGAGACCCCTGGTGTGCCCTATGGAGCGACGCCCGGCGCGGCGGGCACGAGTGTGACCAACGCATCGATCGCCCAGACTTCGGGCACGGAGTCCGGTGCGCAATGTACTCCCGACATGACGCTGGGCAAGAGCCACGTGGGGAATTTTGTGCGCGGTTCGGCGGCGAGTTACGCGGTACCAGTTTCAAATGTAAGTCCGTACGGGCCGTCCAGCGGCTTGGTAACGGTGAACGATACGCTACCCTTCGGCCTGATTCCGACGAGCGCCGGCGGCACGGGATGGACCTGCTCCATCGCATCGCAGACGGTAAGCTGCGTCGAAGCAGGAGTCTGTCGCCCGGCGCCTTCTATCCATCGATTACCATCACCGCCAATGTGGCGCAGACCGCTCCTTCCACGGTCACCAACATTGCGATAGTGAGCGGCGGAGGCGAGACCAACCTGGCGAACGACACTGCTACCGACATAGCGAACGTATCGCCGCAGGCTTCGGAAAATCCGCCGAGTTCAGAGCCTCCGCCACCAGCGCAAACGCCTGGCGCAAGGGCAGCGGCGGCGTCTGGTCAACCAACTTTTTCCCGTCGCGTCCTTTATCCAGGC
>CAVRNL010000031.1:0-50273 GCA_963722485.1 uncultured Acidobacteriaceae bacterium | reverse complement strand
GTTCTTGAATACTACCTGGCCGATTGCGCTCGGCCCCAATCTTCTTCTGCTTGTCATTCAGCAAAGCCAGTCGCCGGGCTTTTTCAGCGTCAGGGATCGCGTCCTCCAGCCGCAAAGCCGGAGTGTTCGGCCGCGGAGAGTACTTGAACGTAAACACGCTGTCATACCCAACTTCGTCCATCAAGCTAAGCGTCTCTTCAAATTCCCGTTCCGTCTCACCCGGAAATCCAACGATCAGATCGCTGGTGAGAGATATATCGCGCCGGGCCGCCTGAATCCAGGAGATGCGTTCCAGGTACTCGTCCCGAGTGTAAAGCCGTTGCATCGCCTCAAGCACCCGCGTAGATCCGCTCTGGACGGGCAAATGCACATGGTCGCAGAGAGCGGGCACGGAATCAATCACATCGACAATCTCACGGACAAAATCGCGCGGATGCGACGTAGTAAAGCGCACCCGCCGTATCCCCCCGACCGATGCCACCGCCGCCAACAACTCTGCAAAGCTTTTTTTTCCACCAGGATCACGATAAGAGTTCACGTTTTGCCCGAGCAGTTGAATCTCCGTATACCCAAGGTCCACCAGCTGCCGCGCTTCGTCAAGAACAGAGGAAGAAGTCCGGCTGCGTTCCTTGCCGCGCGTATAGGGAACCACGCAATAGGCGCAGAACTTGTCGCATCCCTCGATGATCGTAATGTAGCCGCGATGCGGATTGGTGCGCGCCGTGTACTCGGTCTCAAAGCACTTATCGGTGGCGCGATCGTCGAGCCCGGTAACCCGCTGCCCCCGGTCTCCAACTGCACCAGCATCTGCGGGAGATTGCGATAAGAAGCCGACCCGCAGACGAGCGACACATAAGGAGCGCGCTCAAAAATCTTCTCCCCTTCCTGCTGCGCCACGCACCCCAGGACGCCAAACTGTTTCCCCTGCGATCCGAAACTTCTTATAATCCGCCAGCCGGTTGAAGACCTTCTGCTCCGCCTTGTCGCGAATCGAGCAGGTGTTATACAGCACCAGCCCCGCCTCTTCCACCGTAGGAACCTGCCGATACCCCTGCTGCAAGAGCGTCCCGACCACCTTCTCGGAGTCGTGCGCATTCATCTGGCAACCAAAGGTTTCCAGGTAAAACGTCTTGGAGTCGGGCTCCGACATGGAGTCAGTATAAACCACGATTCTAAGCGTGCCTTTGGGTGACGCAGCATGTCGGTGGGCGCCCCACCCTAACGTCCTGCTTTTCGACGTGAGGGTGGGATTCCACCGCCGCGTGAAGCTTGAGGTTCCCCCGGACGCAACAAATGAGTAGCGCCGGCATCCTGCCAGCTATACCGAAGGCGTCTCTCCTTCGGCGTGCGAGGACGTCTCGCGAACCACCGCCGGACGGCGGCGCTACTCTCAGTCAGCCGCGCGGAACTGGAGAAATCGGCGGATGGGTTTCCACCGTCTCGCCTTTCTCCACGAATGCCTGCATCCACCCCAGAACCCGTTGCCAGCCCTCGGCGTGTCCTTTCGCCGCTTGCGGCGCACCCGCGAAACCTTGGTGCCCCATCTTCAACAGCGTTCCCGTGCCAGCTTTTTTTTGGGCCGCTTGGATGCAGTCCATGCACCTCGGTCGGCTCCAGTTCCCACCGCACCACCGTCTTGAGATTGTTGCTATAACTCGCGATCCAGGTATGAGTCAGCAGGCGAGGGGGATCGACTTCAAGGTATTCGCCATCGACCCGAAATGACGTGCCGTCAACACCGACGCCGATACTCGACCCCTTGCCTCCAGGCCGCACCTCGGCTTTCCACTCCGTGATTCGATACATATTTTGATGCCCCCACCATCGCGGAACCTGCTTGGGGTCGGTGAGTGCCTCGAATACGCGTGCGGGTGGCGCGGCGATAAATACTTCTCCGATCACAGCGTCTTGTTCGGGAGTAACTGCTATGGTCACCATGTTGAGTTAATCCTCTCGGTTGTGCAGAAGTGTGCGTTCCGTAAATTCCTTGAGCTTTTCGACCACGCCGATCCACCCGCCGCTGTAATCCTTCCGCGCCTCCGGATCCTGCGCGAGACCGCTGTGCGTCACTTTCACGTGCGTGCCGTATGCGGTGGGCCTGAGTTCCCAGCGCACAACTGTTTCCTTCTCCGGATCGAGATGCCAGTTGCCGAACCATGTGTAAACGAGCAGCCGCGGCGGATCGAACTCAAGGATCTCGCCGTGACATTTGAATTCGCTCACGCCATTGACCACGAAGTTGCCCTTCTCGGTGGCGTAGCTGTACTTGCCGCCCAGCCGAGCATCCATCTGCCAGAATTTGACCGGGCAACTCGCGTCGGTAAACCAGCGCAGGAGCTGATCCGAATCGGTAAGCGCCTCGAAGACACGGCCGGGCGGCGCGGCAATGTCGATCTCGGCAATGATGGCGTCCTGGTCGGGCGTAACAATCGCTTTCGGCATAAGGTCCTCGTATCCAATGCTCGGCACAGGCATTCAGCACATCGAATCACCGCTCTGAGCCGGGTTCTCTTCATTCCATCGACTGCGGCCCTGCTGCGCTTTCCGATTGAGCCGCTTGCCCGGCACGCGGGATCACGGACGGGTGGCTGCCTTTCAAGACAAAAGACGATCCCAGGAGCAGCACGCCTAACAAAACGAAGAAAAGCCAGAAGGGGTCGCCGCGCCGATAAATCGTCGCGCAGATTCCGGTGACGAGGTAAAAGATGCCGATCGGGAATGCGACGAACAACGAGCTGGCGTCTCCCGCCCTGAGGCGGAACGACGTCCAAACTAGCGTCGCGCCGAACGCCAGCATGGTGCCGCTGGCGAAATACCAGACGATGTACAAGGTCTGGGAAATGGCGTGGTCGATTGGAAACTGGTCAATGGCCTCGTGAACTTTGCGCACCGAGTAGCCGTGGCCGAACGCCCCGAGCCCGATCACAATGCCCACAACCAAGAAGACGTACCAGGAAACATCTCTTAACATCTCACACCTCCACTGAGCTGAAAATCGTCGCACAACTTCGCCTGCTCTTCCTCCGCCAAGGGGGCCTCACCCTATCTTGGCTGCGGAACTTGGCCGCCACGGTCCTCACTTTACCCGCGCCAGCGTGAACACTTCTTTCGTTTCTTTGCCGTGATCCAGGAAAACCCATTCTTCGATATGGTGATCGGCATCGGGTTGAGTGAAGGTCACGTGTTGCATGTGTCCGTCGCCGGGCGCGATGTTGGTGCCGTCGAAAAACTCGAAGCTGACGGATTTCGCGTCCGACGAAACGACCTTCATGCGGGGCTGGTTGCCGGCTCCGCAGTAGTGCGTCATCAAGAGACGGTCGCCGTCCATGTGGAACATGGTGATCATGTTTTCTGGACCATGCTTGTCCGTATCATGCCCGACGATCTCGCTCATCAGCGCCGAGCCGCCGGCCGTCAAGCGAAAAGTCACTTGCAGAGGCTGGCCCTGCGAGTTCGTCCCCGCCCAGTTCCCTTCCAGTCCTTTGAGCTGGTCGAAAGTCTTGCGCGCATCCGATCCAGCGGATACGAAACTGGCGGACAGCATGATCATCAGGGTGGCAGCGGCGGTGGCGCTTTTGCGTAGTTTCATGGATTCCTCCTGAGATTTATTTTGGTTTCCTGGCGCCCTTGCTCGAAACTTCGCCCAATTCGCGGGCGTACTCCTGTTCGACGAACGATTTCAGATTCGCGAGATTCATCTGCCAGAACTGCCGGTAGGGTACGAGCCACGACTCCACGGCCTTCAGTGGCGCCGCGTTGAGTTGATAGACGCGGTGGCGTCCGCTCCGGGATTCTACTACCAGCCGCGCTTTTCGCAGCTGGCGCAGATGCTTGGAAATCGCGGGACGGGACATCGGGAAGGCTTCGGCGATTTGCCCGGCGGGCTGGGCTCCGCGGCGCAGAAGGTCAAGCACGGCGCGCCGGGTGGGATCGGCCAGCGCGTGGAAGGTGACTTCGGGCAAATATGTAACCGAACGGTTCCGCATAATGCGTAACTATACGGTTACACGTTAGGTCGCGTCAAGAGGAAAATTTGGATTGCCTCGGCCCAGCTTTTCGCTCAGGTGAGCCGCGATCAACTTGCCGTGGAAGCGCCCGTTTTCAATGAAGATTTCATTCGTCCTCGATCCCGCGACGATCACGCCAGCGACGTAGATTCCCGGAACATTCGACTCCAGATTCTCCGGGTCGCAGACGGGACGCATCTGTTCCGAGGAAAGTTCGATGCCCACGCTGCGAAGAAAATCGTAATCGGGATGGTATCCCGTGAGCGCCAATACAAAATCGTTCTTCAGATGAAGCGGACCCGACGGAGTCTGCAGCACAACGTAATCGGCGCCAATCTCCTGCACGGTGCTGTTGAACTGCGCCCTGATTTCGCCCGCCTTGATGCGGTTCTCGATGTCAGGCCGCACCCAATACTTGACGTGGTCGTGCATCTGCGCTCCACGGTGAACGAGGGTGACGCGAGCGCCATGCCGCCATAGATCCAAAGCCGCTTCCGCCGCTGAATTCTTGCCGCCAATCACCACCACGTCCGTATCGGAATAAGGATGCGCCTCGCGATAGTAATGGCTGACTTTGTCCAGGTCTTCGCCCGGGATATCGAGTTTATTGGCGAGATCGTAGTAGCCGGTGGCGAGCACGATCTTGCGGGCGCGATAGTCGTGGATGGCGTTGTGCCGGTCGGTTGTAGTAACCCGAAAGTCGCCGTCCTCGCCGGCAATCGTCTTCACCCATTCGTACTGGCGGATGTGCAAGTGAAAGTGCTCGGCGACGCGCCGGTAATATTCGAGCGCTTCGAGCCGCGTGGGTTTGACCAGGGAGGTGGTGAAAGGAACATCGCCAATCTCGAGCAACTCCGGCGTGGTGAAGAACACCATGTTGTTCGGGTAGTGATAGATGGAATTGACGACGCATCCCTTGTCGATGACGAGGGGCTTGAAGCCAGCCTTGTGGGCCTCGATGGCGCAGGCCATGCCCGTGGGTCCAGCACCCACCACCAGAACGTCTGCCCACGATTCGGGCCGCGTCTGAATTTGAGTGCGGGACAGAGTTTCCGGAATCTGTTCGACGGACACGAGTGTCAAAGCCTTAATAGCGTGCGATGGAAACGCACAATTCTAGCACCCGCCGGTACGCGAGTCGCGTGCGATTCCTACTTCTTCACACAAACGGAGACTCCATCGCGTATGGGCAAAATGGTCGTAAACAGATCCTTCGATTCGCAGATCAGTTTATTGAATTCGAGAATAGCTTTGGTTTTGTCGTCGGGATTCGGCCGGCGGAGCTTGCCCTTCCAGAGCACGTTGTCGGTAATGAAGAGGCCGCCGGGTTTCAGGCGCGGGAGCGCTAAACGAAAGACGCGCGGATAGTCGGTTTTATCGACGTCGTTGAAGATGATGTCGTACTGCTCTTTCTCCTCCGAAAGGAATTCGAGCGCGTCGCCCACGCGCACCGTGATGCGCTGGCTGACGCCGGCACGCTCGAAGTAGCGGCGGGCCTTATCGGCACGCTTGGGGTCGCCGTCGGTGTAGACGACGCGTCCGCCTTCGCCCACCGCGCGCGCCCACCAGATCGTGGAATAGCCAATGGCCGAGCCCATTTCAAAGATTTTCTTTGCGCCGCTGATGGTGGCCAGTTGATAAAGCACGCGAGCGACGGCGGGGCCGACGATAGCCACGTCGTTCTTGCTGGCATCGGCTTCCACCTCGGCAAGAACTTCGTCGCGCGGCGGCAGCATCGCGTACAGGTAGTCCTCGACTTCAGGAACGGTGATTCCACACATGCGCCAGTCAGGCTTTGCGGGTTGATCGGTCATGTTGCTCCTTTAAACTTCTACATGGAGAGCTGGGCGTCCCAGCCCGCCCACGACGCTGCTGAGGGCGAAAGGGACGGGCGAGACCCCCGTCGCTCCACTACATTACTTTTTCTTTTACGAAATCGTCTTCCCCGGCTTCATTTCCAGCACTTCCACGTCCGGCACCAGTTTCTGCAACTCGCCGGGCGTTCCCGTCAACTGCGGAAATGTGCCGAAGTGCATGGGGATGACAGTTTCGGGCTGCAGCAGTTTACAGGCATAGGCAGCCTCACGCGGCGACATGGTGAAGAGGTCGCCGATGGGTAGCATGGCAATCTTCGGCGCGTAGAGATCGCGAATGATAGCCATATCGCTGAAGACGCTGGTATCGCCCGCGTGGTAGAGCTTGACCCCGTTCGAAAACTCAAGCACGTAGCCGCAAGCTTCGCCGCCGTAGATGATCTGATCGCCATCCTGAATTCCGCAGGAATGCACTGCGTGCACCATGGTGATCTTCACCCCGGCGACAGTCTGCGTGCCGCCCTTGTTCATGGGTGCGATCTGCTTGACGCCTTTTTTCTGTAGCCACAAGCAGAGCTCGTAGATACCGACGGCGATGGGGTTCAGCTTCTTGCCTACCTCGACGGCGTCACCAATATGATCGCCGTGCCCGTGCGTACAGAGCAGCGCGTCGGCCTTCTTGACGTGCTTCTCACTCTCCGGGCACGCGGGATTACCGCCAATCCAAGGATCGATGTAGAGCGTCTTCCCTTCCGGCGTCAGGACGCGAAACGTGGCATGGCCCAGCCATGTGAGTTGGATCCCTTTGAGATTCACAAAGCACTCCTGCTGTAGGCTGCGAATGGTTGACCTGCGAAGCATTCTAGTGACTTGGGAAAAAGCGCGCAACGAGCGAACTACGAGCAAACGACGGCTCCGAAAATATTATCTTGATTTAGTCCATTCCAGTTGCACCCAAACTCGTGTATAAGATGGGCTCGATGCCCGATCTCAAAGTATTGCTCTCACGCGAAACCATTGCCAAGCGAGTCGCCGAACTGGGACAAGAAATTGCCCACGATTTTAGCGGCCAGTCGATAATCCTGGTCGGCGTTCTCAAAGGCGCCGCCATTTTTTTGAGCGATCTTGCGCGTCACATTCCGCTCGACGCCACCTTCGACTTCATCGGGGTTTCGAGTTACGGAAACCGGCCCATCGCCAAAGAAGACCCGGCGGGCCACGCGGCGTGGGATTCGCTGGGAGAAGTGCGTCTGACCAAAGACATGGACCAGTCGCTGGCCGACCGAAACGTGATCCTGGTCGAAGACATCCTCGACACCGGGTTGACGCTGAACTACATTTCGAAGCTCGTGCGCGCGCATCAACCTAGATCGCTGCGCATTGCGGCGTTGCTCGACAAACCTTCACGCCGCAAGCTGCCGATCACAGCGCAATACGTCGGCTTCACCATCCCCGATGCCTACGTGGTCGGCTACGGCCTGGACTACGCGGAGCGCTATCGCAATCTCCCGGACATCTGCGTGTTGGAGAATTTGTAATTGGTGATTTGTAATTTGCAATTTTGAAGGCGTGCGCCTTCGATCTTCAAATTACCAATTACAAATACTTTAGGATGAAGTTTAACGCGTAGCATTCGCCGCCGCGAAAGTGGACGGACGGACTTCCCGCTCAATTGCGTGTGAGAGTTTGTCTTGCGCAACTTCGAGATCGTATGAGGATTGAAGATTCAGCCAAAAGCCCGGGCTGGTATTGAAGTAACGAGCCAGCCGCAAAGCCGTATCTGGAGTAATGCCGCGGCGCCCGTGGACGATCTCGGCAATATGTGTCGCCGCGACGCGGAGATCGAGCGCCAGCCGATTCATGCTCAGGCCGAGCGGTTCCATGAAGTCAGCGCGCAGAATCTCACCGGGATGGATGGGAGCCGGCAGGCCCTTTATCGAAAAGCGCAAGAAGTGACCGGGTGCCCCACGCCTTCGCGTCTTTTGCGAGTGTGTGGGTGAGGTCCCGAGACGGCTGCGGCTGAACATTGGCCTTAGACGTGAAGCCCCACTCATCGCACACTTTGCGATGAGTGGGGCACGCGGCGATCCATGACGGCCACCGTCTGTCCAGACCACGTTCTACTGCCCACCACCCGATGCCGCCGCTTGCTGCTTGACCTGCGCTTCAGCCTGATCGGCTGCCTGTTGCTGGTCTTGCAGAGTTTTTTCCGCCGTCGTATCGGGTTCCGGAGACGGTACAGCCGAGGCCGTGGTGCTGGTGTCGGGCGCCTTTGGAATACCGTCTGTACCCTGTTTCTTCGCCAGTTCGCTTAGACCGCTGTTGAGTTGTTCCGCGAAGTGGTTTTGCATTTCCTGCAAGTCGTCCACTTTGACGGCAACCGTGTCTCCGGCGGCGCATTCTGACTTCTTGCTGGCTGAGACGCTGGCGTTCACCATGTCATCGGCATCGGGAGTCTCGGTGAGCCGCGTGATTACGTCGCCCGCCGTCAGCCCGCATTCCTGCCCGTTCGCCAGTACCGTAAGGTCGCTGTCCACGACAAAGGTCCGTCGGGCCGGATCGAGCGCCGGCGGAACTTCATCTCTATTGCTGGACGGCGCTGGCGCTGCCTGGCCGGCCGACCCGCTATCCTGTCCCGCCTGTGCCTCCTGCGCGGCCAACTCCGCCTTCACTTCCTCGACTATCGCCTCCTTCACCTCGGGCGTCAGCGCGGCCGTACTCGAAGCCGCTGCCGGAGCATCTCCACCGCCTCCGAGGCTGGCGAAGTCCATGGCATCTGCGTCTTCCTCTGCCTCCTCCCGGGCCTCATACGCCGACCGCAACTCTGCCGCAATCAGATAGTCCGTCAACCAAAATGCCGGTCCCGCATAAGAGGGATAAGGCGTGAACCATCCGCCGTAGAAGCCATACCACGGCGCTCCTCCCCAACCCCACAGCCCTACGCCCCAGAAAACCGGCGCGCCCCAGGGATGATAACCCCAGGCATAGAATCCCGGGTGATACCAGAAACCGGGGTGCCAGCCGTAGTAGGCATGACCGTGCCAGTTGTAGCCGCGATAGACGCCGACGTGGTAGTGGCCGTGGTCGTAGTAGGTACGCGAATAGTACGAATGACCACCGCGCGTGACATAGGACCGCTGCACATATCCGCCATGCCGTCCCGTATTGACCACGCGCGCTCCGTTGTGTTGACCCACCACGGTGCGCCCGCCGTGGACGCCACGGTCAATGTGCATGCCGTTGCGATCCACCGAACGAATCTGTCCATTCTTGCGGATGCTCGCGGACCCGCCACCCTTCAGCGAAACGTTCCTGGTGCCCGCCGGCGTGTGACCGCCCGACACCGCGTGTCCGGCCGTTGCCGTGTGTCCGCCCCCCGCCGTATGTCCGGGCGTTGCCGTGTGGCCGCCCGCTGGCGTGTGTCCGCTCGACGCAGTATGCCCGGGCGTTGCGTTGTGCCCGCCTTCCGCCTTATGTTCGCCTCCCGCACCTTCCGCTGCATGACCGGACGGGGCCGCGTGTGACGCCTGCTTACTTGGAGCTGCATGATGCGCTGGGGCCGCGTGTGACGCTGCCTTACTCGGAGCTGCATGATGCGCGGGAGCGGCATGTGACGCTGGCTTGCTCGGAGCTGCATGATGCGCGGGAGTTCCATGTGACGCTGGCTTGCTCGGAGCTGCATGATGCGCTGGGGCCGCGTGTGACGCTGGCTTACTCGGAGCATTGTGAGCCGGGGCTGATTTCTTTGGAGGTCCGCCAGCCGATGCAATTGCGGTTACGCTGAGAACAACCAGCAATATGGACCACTTCGTCAGGATGCGTTTTCCTAGGTTGCTCAAATTCATAACCACTCCCTGTGAGAGATGCGACGCTATTCCTCCTAAACCCACCAGCCGGAGATAAGTTTCGTCCCGCCCCAGTAGAGCACATTGGCCTCGGCGAAGACTACCGATTGGTTCTGCCCCGTGCTTGTCCGAACCCTGCGCCGTATAATGTCTAGTTCATCATTCCCGCCGAAAGACCTCGCTGCATCCGCTGCGGTCCGACGCCATCAGGAGCCATCATGTCTACTCTTACCGAATCTAAAGCTGCCGAACCCACCGCCCCGACCCGAATAAAGACCCGCACCGAATCCGACAGCATGGGAAAAATTGAAGTGCCGGCGCACGTTTACTGGGGGGCGCAGACCGAGCGCTCGCTGCTGCATTTCAATATTGGGCGCGACACCATGCCTCCGGAACTGATTCGGGCGTTTGGCACGCTCAAGAAGGCCTGCGCGCTGGTCAATCAGGACCTGGGCAAACTCCCTGCCGATAAAGCCAAGCTCATCGTCGAAGCCGCCGACGAAGTCATCGCCGGCAAGCTGAATGACCAGTTTCCGCTACGCATTTGGCAGACCGGTAGCGGCACCCAGACCAACATGAATGTAAACGAGGTCATCTCGAATCGCGCCATCGAAATTGCTGGCGGCCCGCTTGGACGAGAAATGATGGGATCGAAGAAGCCCGTTCATCCGAACGATCACGTCAATATGTCGCAGTCCTCGAACGACACGTTTCCCACGGCCATGCACATCGCGGCGGCGGAGCGGGTGAAGAACGCGCTGATTCCGGCGATCAAGACCGTGCGCGATGCCATCGCGGCCAAGGCGAAGGAATTCGAAAACGTGGTGAAGATTGGCCGCACGCACTTGCAGGATGCCGTGCCCCTGACCTTTGGGCAGGAGTTTGGCGGCTGGGCCAGTCTGCTCGACCGCGACATCAAGCGCCTGGAGCAGGCGCTGGACGGGCTTTACGATCTGGCCATCGGCGGGACCGCCGTGGGCACGGGGCTGAACACGCATCCGGAATTTGCCGAGCGCGCCGCCCGGAAGATTGCCGAACTGACAGGACTTCCCTTCCGCTCGCATCCCAACAAGTTTGCCGCGCTTTCCGCGCACGATGAGATCGTGTTCGCGCAAGGCGCTATGGCAACCCTGGCCGCGTCGCTCATGAAGATCTCGAACGATATTCGCTGGCTGGCTTCCGGTCCGCGCTGCGGTCTGGGTGAGCTGGCGATTCCAGAGAATGAGCCGGGATCGTCGATCATGCCAGGCAAGGTCAATCCCACGCAATGCGAAGCGATGACGATGGTCTGCGTGCAGGTTCACGGAGCGACGGCTGCGGTGGGATTCGCCGGGTCGCAGGGCAACTTTGAGCTCAATGTGTTTAAGCCGGTGATCATCTACAACTTTCTGCACTCGGTTACGCTCGTCACCGACGCCTGCCACGGGTATGTCGAGTACATGATCAAGGGCATTGAAGTCGATCGCGCCAAGGTGGATTGGTACGTGAAGAATTCGCTCATGCTGGTCACGGCGCTCGCTCCGAAAGTGGGATACGACAAGGCGGCGCAGATTGCGCACACGGCACACGTCGAGCACTCGAGCCTGCGCGAGGCGGCAGTGAAGCTGAAACATCTTACGGGTGAGGAATTCGATTTGCTCGTTAAGCCGGAGAAGATGACGCGACCGTAGCAGGTCGTCAAGGGCGAAATCCCATGTCGTGCGCCAGCAGGAAATCCACCTGCAGCGGTTGTATTCCTAACTGCCGCAATAAGGTCGCCACCTGTCCGCGATGGTAGCTTTGGTGGTTGACTAAGTGCACCATCATGCGCCACAAGGTATAAGTCCAGGTTTCTCCTTTGAAATTGAGATATGGCACTGTGCCCTCAAGCGCCTCCTCAGTTAGCGTGGCCAAATACTCTCTCATCTCCGATTCCACTAGACGCCAGCGTTCGGATATGGAGGCCAGGGTTGGAAACTCCTCTGCAGACAGCAGCGATCCTGGCGACCGGCCACGCCAGCGTTCCAGCCACAGCCACTCCACGGCAACCAAGTGCGCGAGCGTATCTCGTATCGAAGGGAAGCTGCTGCCCATCGGGCGCAGGAACTGTTCCTCAGAAAGCGCCGCACAGGCTTGGAGGACGCGATCTCGCGCCCAGTAGTTGTAGTTAAACAGCTCGTTCACTAGCGGCAACGACATCGTTTTGGTCATTTGGTTTTACACGGAGTTCAAGAGCAACAGAAGCAGCGTGAGATCGAACGGAGTCAACCAGCGTGCGCGCGTTCGCGGGCAGTATGGAAAGGTCAGAAGTCAGAGGTCAGGTTGCAGAAGTGAAATCCCAGGATCGCCGGCCACCTGTCGAGTAATGGGTTTTAACCTCTGCAATCTGACCTCTAACCTCTGACTTCATCACCTACTGCGGCGTAGCCGTGACCGGTATCGGCGCGTTCTTCGGCGTGCTCAGGTAACCGGTGACCTTGTTCTTGTCCACCGTCCAGACCACGAGTTCATAGAGCATGTGATCGCGCCCGGTATAGAACTGCACTGGTTCGCTCTGGTTTCTGTCTTTTTTCTCGATGGTTTTGTCGTCGGCGGTAACGTCCAGCGAGTACTTGCCGCGTTTGGGATCGGTCTTCTTGAGCTGTAAGGCCACGGTCGAGAATGCCTGCGGCTTGGATCCCTTCAATAAGGTGAACTCGTAGTATTGTCGATCGCCCTTGTGTTTGAGGGCCTCCAGATCGCTGCGCGTGTTCGCGATCAGTCCGCTCTGCACGTTGAGATCGCCAACGGTGCTCTGCAGTTTCGCAATGGTCGCCTCGAGCGACGCCTTGGTGGCGGCCACGTCGGTCTTCACGCCGCCGACGTCGGTTTTCACGTTGCCGACTTCTCCGGCAACCGCGCCCACATCTTTTTTCTCTTCCGCCGCTTCTGCCGCAATGCGTGCCGCCGCAGATGCCGACGCGACTTGTTGCTCATGCTGCAGTTCGGCAGCGCGCGTCGCCAATTCTTTCTTGGTCATGCCTAGCTGTTGCGCCAAAGTCTCAGAATCGGCTTCGGCGGATTGCATGCGCTTGGTGAGATCGCCAATTTGTTTGTCACTCACGGCTTGAGCTTGCGTGACTTTGTCGAGTTTGGCGTGCTGATCGTAGATGAAAAATGCCGATGCACCGACATAGGCAATCGCCAGCGCGATGAGAATCCATTTGCCGGTATTGCTCTGCGGTTCGGGATGATAGACGGTTGGTTGCTCGCCTTCAGACATAAGGGTTGGCCTCCGGTTGAAGTGGATGTAGACCTTATTGTTTGCGCGATAAGGGCTGCTGTCAATTGCGTTTCAGGTTCAAGGCCGGACGTACCTTCCGGCTAGAATAAAGACGTGAAGAGCTGGGACGCGATCGTTGTTGGGGCGGGCATCATCGGACTTTCGCTCGCGATTGAACTGAACAAGCACGGGCTGCGGGTGCTGGTGGTGGAGAAAGGTGAACCGGGACGCGAGGCGTCCTGGGCCGCGGGCGGCATGTTAGCCGACTTCGCCGCAGAAACGCCGCCCGAACTGAGGGATCTGGCGGCGGCGAGCGCCCGTATGTATCCCGAGTTCGTGCGTGAGCTTGAGGATGAGTCGGGACTGAAGATCGATCTGCGGTCGGTAGGGACGCTGCTTTTTCTTGATTCTCACATGACTTCCCTGCAAGCTGGCGACCTGCAAGGCTCCTATTCTTCTGCTTTGCCCGCGTCTGTTTTGGCCGCGTCGCTCCAAGAACTGGAGCCGGCATTGCGCCTTCCGGATGGAACCGCTGCGCGTTTCATCGCGCTTTATCTAAGGGAACGCTGCGTCGATCCTCGCGATCTGACCTCGGCCGCCATCGCCGCTGCACATCGCCGCGGCATTGATTTTTCGTCCGGCGACCCGGTGCTGGCCGTGGAAGTGGCGTCCGGCAAGGCTTCTGGCGTCCGCACCAGCAAGACGCATTCTGCCGCAGGCATCGTCGTAAATTGCGCCGGAGCCTGGGCGGGGCAGATCGGACCGCACCTGTTCCCCACCCGTCCCGTCAAAGGACAGATGCTGTGCGTCGCCATGCCGCAGAAAGAACTGGTGCGCCATGTCATACGCACGCCCGACGTTTACCTGATCCCACGCAGCGACGGACGGATGCTGATCGGGGCGACCGTGGAAGAAGCGGGATTCGACAAGCGGACGGTGCCGGAGACGATCCAGAAGTTGCGGCAGGCGGCGATTGAGCTGGTTCCGAAATTGGCCGAAGCGCGCATTCTGGAGGCGTGGGCAGGACTGCGTCCGGGAACGCCCGACGGCCTGCCGATTCTGGGCGCAACGCCGACGCCTGGATATTTTGTCGCGACCGGGCATTTTCGGGATGGCATTCTGCTGGCGCCGGTGACCGCGATAGTCATGGGGCAGGTGATTGCCGGGGAGATGCCAGAACTGGATTTGAGCGCCTTCGCGGCGGCGAGGTTTCGAAGCTAGAGTTTTATCGCGGAAGGACCGTTTTGAGGATGGTTGGTGAAATCGCTGGTTGCATCAAGAATCGGATAAAATTCCCATCACAACAATTAAGGAGGCAACATGCACGAGCCTCGTTTGCTGGCCCAGCGGGGGATCTCCGGGCGAAGATGTACCCACTGTTGACGCGGCCGACCTCAAGTCTCTGTGGAATATGTATCAGGAATTGGAACAGAGGCATCCAGGGAAACAGGGCGCTGTCGATATCAGCCTGATTGAGAAAGTCTGCAGCCCCGGGACCGACCTGGGCGCTGTTACGCACCGCTCGTCAATGCTTCAACTGGTGGAGATGATGCGCGCGAAGCTGCCGGTGCCTTGGCGAGCAAATGAGGAGACTCCACGACGCTGTGTTCAAGGTCGCGGCGCGAATACCCATGAAATGGATGGAAGCGGGAGTTCCACGGCCGGATTTGCCGTTCGATGTAAAGGCGTTTCTTCAGGACGTGCGCAAAGAGTCTCTGCAGTAATCCAACGAATCCCCCGCGCCGAGCTCCTCTTGGTCTTTCTGGTCTAAGTACCCCTATTACACCAACGGTTCTTGGTGTAACTGCCAATATGCGCCACGACACTGAGCGATACAACCGCGCCTGCATCCCAGCCAGACTGCTCCAACCTGTTACCCGCTCAGCTCTTTTTCGAAGCAGCTTTCATCGCTGGCTCGCCGAAAGCAACGCACTGCGCGATCACTGCCAGCACCCAGATGTACCACGGAATGGCATCATGATAATGAAACTGCAGGATGACACACACGACCAAAAGCAGACCTCCAAACATGATTCCCTCCTCATCGATCTTGTTTAAGCGAACGCGAAGCTTACCACACCGACAGGAGCAAGTCAGTGAGCTGCGCTATGCTCATTCCGGTCCGTGTTGGGATCAACCCAACATTCAGGTATATACTGAACCGTTTTCGGCGATCATCTCCAAGGACCCGCGCCCAGCGCGCCAGAAAGGCAACAGACCATGGCATCCCCGGCAATCGATTTTGCCCGCAATAATCAGCCGCGTTTTCTCGACGAACTGAAGGCCCTCCTCCGCATCCCCAGCGTCAGCACGCTCGAGGAACATAAAGGCGACGTGCTCAAGGCGGCAGAATTTATTGCCGCCGAGCTGCGCCGCATCGGCATGGAAAATGTCGAGGTCATCCCTACCCAGGGACATCCCCTGCTCTACGCCGACTGGCTGCACGCGCCCGGCAAGCCCACCGTTTTGATGTACGCACATTATGACGTGCAACCGCCCGATCCCGTGGACGAATGGAAGACGCCGCCCTTTGAGCCGACCGTGCGCAACAATAATGTTTACGCGCGCGGCGCGGTCGACGACAAAGGCCAGCTCTGGATGGAAGTCAAGGCGATCGAGTCGCTGATGCAGGCCAATGGGGGCAAGCTGCCGATCAACGTCAAGATTATTTTTGAGGGCGAGGAAGAAACCGGCGGCGAATCGATTGCCGAGTACGTCCGCAAGCAGAAGGCGAAGCTGAAGGCGGATTTCGCGCTGGTCTGCGACACCGAGCTGTTCGCGCCCGATATTCCCACTCTGTGCGTCGGTCTGCGTGGTCTGGTGTACACCGAGATTGAGGCGGTTGGGGCTAAGACCGATCTGCACTCCGGCGTGTATGGCGGCGCGGCGCCGAATCCGCTGTTTGCGCTCATCGAGATCATCAGCAAGCTGAAAGATGCGAAGGGAAAGGTGCTGATCCCCGGCTTTTACAAAAACGTGAAAGCGCCCAGCAAGGATGAGCTGAAGGCCTGGAAGCGGCTGCCGTTCAACGAGGAGCATTATCGCAAGACCGAAGTCGGCTCCAAGGTGCTCACCGGCGAGCCGGGATATTCGGTGCTCTACCGGACTTGGGCGCGTCCGACGCTCGAAGTGCACGGCATTCCCGGCGGGTTTGTGGCTCCGGGCGCGAAGACGGTAATTCCGGCGAAAGCGTCGGCGAAGGTTTCCATGCGCCTGGTGCCCAATCAGGATTCTGAAGACATCCTGAAGCGCTATACCGCGTTCGTCAAGAAACTCACGCCCAAGGGAATCGAGCTCAAGATCAAGGTTTGGAGCAAAGGCCCCGCATCGGTGGTGGGCACGGACAACCGCTTCATCAAAGCGGCGACCGAAGCGCTGCACGACACGTTCAAGAAAGAAACCGTGTTCATTCGCTCCGGCGGATCGATTCCGATCGTGACCGATTTCCAGGACGTACTCAAGATTCCCTCGGTGATGATGGGCTTTGGCCTTCCCGACGACAACCTGCACGCGCCGAACGAGAAGTTTCACATTCCGAATTTTTATCGCGGGATTGAGACGATTTGTTTGTTGTTTGAGAAGCTGGGGTAAAGTTCGGAGTCCTGGCACAATTTTCCACGAATTGTCATCCCGAACGAAGTGAGGGAGCTGCATCTTGCCGCAAACTGCAGATCCCTCACTTCGTTCGGGATGACAAGCTTAAGAGCATGTCGATGTGTTACCCGGGACTCCGCTAGTGGACTGTTTCATTTTGAGCTGGCTGACGAACGCGCCGTCCCTCATGACCCCGAACCCGCCCAGTGACTCGCTAATCCCGCGTCTTCAGGTAAGATATAAGGTTGAGGTTGTGCGTCATGGCGCGCGCCGGTTTTCGCGACGTTCGATTCCGAGTTTTTCCAGTTCAATCCTGAAACAAAGGCGGTTTGATGGCACTGAAGATAACCCCCAAGAAACCAGCAGCGGAAGATCCACGGCACATACAGGCGGTGCAGAACTACGAGTCCGGACTGCGCGCGCTGCAGGAACACAAGTTCGAGAAGGCCAAAGGCTTTCTGCAAAAAGTGTTGAGCGGACCGAACAAGTCTTTCGTCGACCGGGCCCAGGTGCACATCCTCACCTGCGACAAGCATCTGGAAGCACCCGCGCTGCAATTCAAAACCGCGGAAGAGCACTACGACTACGCCGTGTCGCTCATCAACACGGGCGACTACGTGGCGGCGCGCGAGCAGTTCGACAAACTCTTGAAGCAGAATCCCAAGGCGGAGTTCGTTCTGTACGGGCTGGCCGCGCTGCATTGCCTGACCGGTCACGTCGAAGAATCGCTTAAGACGCTCAACGAGGCCATTCAGGTGAAACCGTCGCTGCGCTTCCAGGCGCGTAACGACGGCGACTTCCAGAATCTGGCCGAAGATCCGCGCTTCACCGAACTGCTGTATCCCGATCCGGCCGCCGAGGAATCTGAGCCGCACGCGGAAGAATCGAACACGTATTGATTCAAGGTCAGAGGTCAAAGGTCAGATTGCAGAGGTTAGAATCATTCAGTGCGAGCTACGGGGGTTCACCTCTGCAATCTGACTTCGGACCTCTGACCTCTGACCTCCGCAACTTCTAATTGAGGCTGTATGCTTCCCCAGTTGCGCACGAACTCACCCGAAACCGGCAAGGCTGGCCCCGAACTGCGCGTGGTCGCAATCGGTGGCGGCACCGGCCTCTCCACGCTGCTGAAGGGGTTGAAGAACTACGTTGTGACGCCGACGCTAGCCACCCCCGGCCAGCCCACCATTCGCGAATTGTGTGGCGTGGTGACGGTAAGCGACGACGGCGGATCGAGCGGCCGTCTGCGCAAAGAGTTCAATATGCTTCCCCCGGGCGACGTGCGCAATTGCATCGTTGCCCTCTCCGAGGATGAAGCCCTGCTCTCGAGACTGTTCCAGCATCGTTTTCAAAAGGGATCGGGGCTGGAAGGCCACAGCTTCGGAAACCTTTTTCTGGCGGCGCTGACTTCCATCACCGGAGATTTTGCGGAGGCGATACGGGTATCCTCGGAAGTTCTGCTCACGCGCGGCCATATCTATCCCGCCACCATGTCGAGCGTGGAACTGGAAGCGTTAATGGAAGACGGGACGCGGGTGCGTGGCGAGACACGGATCACGGCCAGCAAGGGCAAGATCCGAGAACTCGTCCTGGTGCCTCACGACGTGGAGCCGCTTCCCCAGACGCTCGAAGCCATCGCTGGCGCCGATCTGATCACGATCGGCCCCGGTTCGCTGTTCACCAGCCTGATTCCGAATTTGCTGGTGCACGGAATCCCCGAAGCGATTCTTGGTTCTCACGCTATTAAGATATTTATCTGCAATCTGATGACGCAGGTCAACGAAAGTCTTAGTTTAACTGCGGCCGACCACATTCGCGCCCTCAACACTCACGCTGGCGTCCAGTTGTTCGACTATGCCCTGATCAATCGCAAACCGGCATCGCCCGAGATGAAGGCCAAGTATGCGCTGGAAGGAGCTTCGCAGATCGCGGTGGATCTGGAAGCGATCGAAGCCCTCGGCGTGTGCCCGGTGCTGGGGGATTATCTGGAAGAAGGAGCCGTAGCACGGCACGCCACTGGGCGCGTCGCACAAGATCTGATGGCGCTGATGGCGCAGGCCCAGGGTCGGCAGACGGTGCGCAGCTGATTTGTGCGAGACATGGGACGTGGCAAGCCGCGTCTCTACACAAGAGCGGTATATTGTCTGAGCATGGCAAAAACACTAAAAACCAAAGCGAAATCTTCCCTGTCGAGTCCGCAGCGCCCGCGCGCTGCCATCGCAATTATGGCGGCGGGCAAGGGCACTCGGCTCAAATCGAAACATCCCAAGGTTTTGCACGAAGTCGGCGGCAAGCCGATCCTGGCGTACGTGATTGCCACGGCGAAAAAAGTCGTGCCGGCCGAGGACATCTTCGTGATCATCGGCCACGAGGCAGAGCGCGTGCGTGAGGCGCTCGCCGGCACGGGCGTCAACTTCGTCGTGCAAGCCGAACAGCGTGGCACTGGGCATGCGCTCATGGTGGCGCGCGCAGCGCTCTCGGGAAATAAATATGATCAGGTCCTCGTGCTCTCCGGAGACGCTCCGCTGATTACCGCCGAAACCATTCGGAAGCTCAGCGACTTCCACACCGCTCAGAAAGCGGCCATGACTTTGCTTAGCGCCGATCTCGACAATCCTTACGGATATGGGCGCGTGATCCGCAAAGGCGCGGGGAGCGGATCCGAAGTGCAGGCGATCGTCGAAGAAAAGTCCGCCACTCCGCGGCAGAAGAATATCCGCGAGATCAATTCCGGGTTCTACGCTTTTGCCGCAGCCGCCTTGTACGAGCATATTGACCGTCTTTCCACCGCGAACGCGCACGGCGAGTACTACCTTACCGATATGGCGGAAGTGTTTCACCGAGCGCGCAAGAAAGTCGTCGCGATCAAAACTGAAGACGCGGGCGAAGTGCTCGGCAGCAACACCCGCGGCGAGATGATGATGCTGGATGTGCGGCTGCGGCTGGCCAAGTGCCGCGAACTGCTGGATGAAGGCGTCACGATTTTTTATCCGCACACTTGCGTCATTGACAGCGACGTGGAAGTTGGCGCCGACACCGTGATTGAGCCCTTCGTCCAGTTGCTGGGCAATACGAAGATTGGCGCGGATTGCCGCATACGCTCCTACAGCGTGATCGCGAATTCCGTCCTAGGCGATCGAGTCACGGTGCGGCCGGGCACGATCATGGAAGACTCGCGCGTGGGCGAGGGAGCTGTCCTCGGCCCGTACACTCACATGCGCCCGGGAACTCAGGTGGGCGAAGGCGCTCACCTGGGGAACTTCGTCGAGACCAAGAAAATCAAGCTGGGCAAAGGTTCGAAGGCGAACCACCTCAGCTACCTGGGCGATGCGGAAATCGGCGAAGGCGTGAACGTCGGAGCCGGTACTATCACCTGCAATTACGACGGAGTGAACAAGCACAAGACAGTCATCGAAGATGGCGTGTTCATCGGCAGCGACTCGACGCTGGTTGCCCCGGTAAAGATTGGACGCGGCGCCTACGTCGCGGCCGCGAGTTGCATCACCGATGATGTGCCCGCGGATGCGCTGGCGCTGGGGCGGGCGCGCCAAAGCGTGAAAGAGGGCTGGGCGCGGGCGAAACGGGAGAGTCGTCGTTAGTTGCTGGTCATTAGTCGTCAGTCGTTCGCCGCCCGGTGGCATCTTCTTCGGATCCTTTTGCTAACGACCAGCGACCAACGACCAACGACCGAATTGGAATACACTAGACCGGAAAGTGAAACCATGACCCAGACAACTCCAAGTCCGGAAGTATTTCCGGTTCGCTATGACGTTTCCCTGCTGACCGCCGAGGATTTCTATTTATTCAACGAAGGCACCCACTATCGCATTTACAACAAGATGGGCGCGCACCTTGCGGAACACGATGGAATCGCGGGCACCGTCTTCAGCGTCTGGGCTCCCAACGCGCGCCGTGTGTCGGTGACCGGCGGCTTCAATGGATGGAATCCGAAAGCCCACCAGCTTCAGCCTCGCGGCTCGTCGGGCATCTGGGAAGGCTTTATCCCCGGCGTCGGCAAGGGCGCGTTATACAAGTTCCATATCGAGTCCAATAAACACGGGCACGAGACTGAAAAAGCCGACCCAGTGGGTCTTTTCACCGAAAAGCCGCCGCGCACCGCTTCCGTGGTCTGGGACCTCGACTACACCTGGAATGACGCGGCCTATCTTGAAGAACGCGCCGCCGCCAACTCGCTGCACGCGCCCATCTCCATCTACGAAGTTCACCTCGGCTCCTGGATGCGCGTCCCCGAAGAGCACAATCGTTCGCTGACCTATCGCGAGCTCGCGCCTCGCCTGGCCGAACACGTGAATAAGCTGGGATTCACCCACGTCGAACTGCTCCCGATTATGGAGCATCCCTTCTACGGTTCCTGGGGATATCAGACCACCGGCTACTTCGCGCCCACGGCGCGTTACGGCACGCCGCAGGATTTCATGTACTTCGTGGACTACCTGCACCAGCGCAACATCGGCGTCATTCTCGACTGGGTTCCGTCGCACTTCCCTGCCGACGGACACGGCCTTTCCTTTTTCGACGGCACTCACCTGTTCGAGCATTCCGACTCACGCCAGGGCTTCCATCCCGATTGGAAGACGATGATCTTCAACTACGGCCGCACCGAAGTGCGCAGCTTCCTGCTGTCGAGCGCCATGTTCTGGCTCGACAGATATCATGCCGACGGCCTGCGCGTGGATGCCGTCGCTTCCATGCTCTATCTCGACTATTCGCGCAAGCAGGGCGAATGGATTCCCAATAAGTACGGCGGACGCGAGAACCTCGAAGCCATCGAATTTCTGCGCCAGTTCAACCACGAAGCCTACAAGGAGCACCCCGACATTCAGACCTACGCGGAGGAGTCCACCGCCTACGCCATGGTTTCGCGGCCCACCCATCTCGGCGGCTTGGGGTTCGGCTTAAAGTGGGACATGGGATGGATGCACGACACGCTCAGCTATTTTCAAGAAGATCCCATCCATCGCCAGTATCACCAAAATCAGTTAACCTTTCGCATGCTCTATGCGTTCCACGAAAATTTCGTGTTGCCCCTGAGCCACGATGAGGTGGTGCACGGAAAAGGTTCCCTGATCGGCAAAATGCCCGGCGACGAGTGGCAGCGATTCGCCAACCTGCGCCTGCTCTTCGCCTACATGTTTGCCCAGCCCGCCAAGAAACTGATCTTTATGGGCTGCGAGTTCGGCCAGGTCAGCGAGTGGTCGCACGATCGCAGTCTTGACTGGAACGTGCTGCAATACCCTGTCCATCGCGGGCTCATGAACTGGGTCGAGCAACTCAACCGCCTCTATCGCACCGAACCCGCGCTGCACTGGTTCGACAACGATCCCAAGGGGTTTGAGTGGGTGGACTGCAATGACGCACAGGCCAGCATCATCTCGCTGCTGCGCAAAGGCAAGCCCGGCGATAGCCCTGTGCTCGTGGTGTGCAACTTCACGCCCGTGCCCAGACTGGGATACATGATTGGCGTGCCCGAGGGCGGCTACTGGAAAGAACTGCTCAACAGCGACGGCCGCGACTATGGCGGCACCGATATGGGCAACGCGGGAGGCGTCCAGGCCGTCCCCGAGAAAAAGCACGGCCGCCCCTATTCCTTGCGTCTCACCCTGCCGCCGCTGGGCGCGCTGTTTCTGAAAAGAGAATAGTGCGAAACTCGCGCGAGTGGCCGGTCCAGCGACCGCCCCGCGGTGGCTCTACTCTTCCCGAAGGGCAGCCAACGGCTCGATTCGTGCGGCCCTGCGCGCCGGAATATAAGCTGCCAGCACCGAAATTGCGGCGACCATGAAGGCCACGATGAGGAACGTAGCGGGATCGTTTGGCTGAATTGAGTACACCATGTCGGTCATTAATCGCGCGACTGCGAACGTGAGCGCCAAACCTATCACAGTCCCGATCAGCGCCAACTTCAAACTCTGCCTCAATACCAATTTCATGACGTTGCCCGGACTGGCTCCAATCGCCATTCTGAGGCCGAGCTCCTTTGTCCTCTCGCGCACTAAGTAAGAAATTACCGCGAACAATCCAACCGCCGTCAGGACAATCGCCACCCCGGCCAGTCCGCCCAGCAACCACAGCGCGAATCTCCAGGGATCCAACGCGTCACGAACGACCTCCTCCATGGTGCCAACATCGTCGACCGGCTGCTCCGGATCGACGCTTTGTATCGCCCGGCGAATCGTGGCCAATGCAGCGCCCGACGCATCGCGGCTCAACCAAACGGCCTGCATCGAGGGAAAAGACATTTGCTTGTAAGAGACATACATCGTGGGAGGCGGGTCGTCCTCAATCGTGGCCCTCACGTCGCGAACAACGCCCACCACTCGCCGCGGTACCGGAGTGTCTCGCAGTATCGAGATGTATTTTCCCACGGCGTTTTCGCCGGGCCAGTACTTGTGCGCAAAGGATTCGCCGACGATAGTGACTGGTTCTGCGCTGGCATCGTCCGCGTCGGTAAAATTGCGCCCGTCCAGCATCGGAATATTCATCACCGGCAGGAATCCGGAGTCGATAAAACGCAGCGAGGCTTGTTCATACTCCCCTGGATTCGTATTTCTTCCTGCAATGGTGAAGCTTGTCCAGAAATGGTTCCCCTGGAGAGGTAGAGGATAGCCCAATCCAACGGCTTCCACCCCCGGCGAATCGCGCAAGTTCTGATCCACTCGGGTAAAGAAATTGGCAACGTCGTTATTGTTCTGATAGCGGATTCGAGGCAGCCCAATCCAGTCGGTGAGCACACGATCCGCGCGAAAACCGAGCGGCTGATGTTGCAGATTTAACATGCTGCGCAGCAACAGCCCCGTGCCAATCAGCAGTACGATGGAAAGAGAAATCTCACCCGTGACCAGCGCATGGCGGAGAAAACGCCCTCCGGCGTCCATGGTCGTTGCGTTGCCAGCGCTCCGTAGTATGTGTTGAACGTCGGTTCTCAGAACCTTCAACGCCGGCAGCAAGCCAAAGCCGAGCCCAACAAACAGCGAGACGGCTACAGCAAAAGCCAAGACTGCGGGATTGATCTGAATCAATGTGAAAGTATCGTTGTCCGGGGCAAGATAAAGAAATATCTTGCCGCCCACCAGCGCCAGGAAAACTCCCAGCAAACCCGAGAGCAAACCGAGAATCAGGCTCTCCGCCAGCACTTCGCCGAGAATTTGCGATGCGCTCGCGCCGAGGGCCATGCGCACCGCCAATTCGCGGGTGCGCCCGCTAACTCGGGCCAGCATCAAAATAGCGACGTTGGAACTCGCGATCAGCAGCACGAGGACGACGATGCCCAGCGCCAGCAGCAAAGATCTTTTCGTATCGCCAACCAGAGCCTGCTGCAGAGGCATCACCACGGCGCCCGAACCATTGTCCGAACTCGGATACTGCACCCGCAATTGAGCCGCAATGCGATTCATGTCGGCGCGTGCCTGATCGAGCGTTACGCCCGGGCGCAGCCTGCCCACGACTCCCAGAAAGTGCTGGTCGCGCCAAAGCATCCGATCGGGGCGAATCTGCTGCTGCAAAGGAATCCAAAGGTCGGTCCGTTCATCATCCAGCGGACGGAAACTGCGCGGCATGACGCCCACCACGTAGTATGGATCGCCGTTCAAAGAGATCGTTCTGCCAACAATCTGCGGATCGCTGCGAAATTCTCCCGACCAAAGGCGGTGGCTCAACAGCACCACGTGCGGCGACGAATAACTATCTTCGTCCGGCAAAAAAGTGCGCCCAAGCATGGGCTGGATGCCAAGAATCGCGAAGAGAGCAGGCGAAACCGCGGCCCCCTCCAATTGTCTGGGCTCGCCGCTGCCGGTCAGGTTGTAGTGGAAGCCGCAAGAAGCCGCGAGGTCGGTGAAAGCATGGTTCCGCTCGCGAAAATCCAGAAAGTTAGCCGGAGAAAAGCCATCGAGGTCGTCTTCGTCATTCGCGATCTTGCTCTGATAGACGCTGAATAGATGCGCTGGATCGGCGTATGGCAGTGGCCGTATCATCACCGCATAGATAATGCTGAAGACGGAGACCGTTGCCCCAATTCCCAGCCCCAGCGTCAAAACCACCGCCGACGAGAACCCTCGATTCTTCCACAGACGCCGAATCGTCTGACGAACCTTGCTGCCGTTCATAACATTGGAGCGTGATTCAAAAATCGGTTTTGGGTAGGGCACGGCTTCAGCCGTGCCGCCATCGGCCAACAAAAATGCGGGCTTCAGCCCCTGAGGGATGCGCCGTACGACCTGAGAGGCATTCTTGGAACACGCTCTAACCTGGAAGTGAGCCGGAGAAAGCAGGAGCCGAAAGCCCATTATAGCCCGTCATGGTGAGCGATGAGGGTCGCCCCTATGAACCAGTCAGGTGCGCTCGGAACTTTGGGAACTGGCGAGTGCCTTCATCACTGCTTCTCATGCTAGACTCCCATTTGAGTCCACCAACCTTGCGGATGCGCATCCTCACCCGCTACATTCTGGGAGAAGTTGTCTCCCACGCCTTGATCGGCGCGGCCGTTTTCACCTTCGTCTTGTTCACCCGCGCTCTCGGCCCCATCCTCGAACTCGTGGTCCGCAACAGCGCCCCACTGCCGAGCGTAGCCGAAGTCTTTTTCTTCACCATCCCGGTTGCGCTCACCTACACCATTCCCATGGGCGTGCTCGTCGGCATCCTCATCGGACTCAGCCGTCTGGCTGCCGACAGCGAAATCACCGCCATGCGCGCCAGCGGACTAGGCGTGTGGACCTTCCTGCGCGTCATCTCCATCTTCGTGGTCGTAGCGTGGCTGCTGGCGCTGGGCAACAGCGTCTATCTCGCACCCCGCTCGCAGGCTGCCCTTGGAGAACTCCAGGACCGCCTCAAGTCTTCTCAGGCTTCCTTCGAAGTCCAGCCTCGCGTGTTCTACGAGGGATTCCCGAAGGCCATCCTTTACGTGCAGGACGTCAAGGCCATGGCCGGCGGATCGCTCTGGAAGGGTGTGTTCCTCGCCGATTTGACCGATCCATCCGCGCCCCGCATCAGCTTGGCCCGCGAAGGCATGCTCGTCAGCCAAGGAGCCGACACTCTCGATTTGCATCTCACCAACGGTTCCACTCACGAAACCGACCCCAAGAACCCGGACCAGTACCAGATCTCCACTTTCCAGACCACGGATATCCCGATCCAGATCCCCGCGTCACAAAACAGCCAGGAGCACGAACCCACATCGCTGAGTGAACTCACGGTTGCGGAGCTTCTCCGCGTCGCGCGCACCGCCGACCCGGTTTCCCGCCGCTGGCACCTGATCGAATACCATCGCCGGCTCGCGCTGCCGACCGCCTGCATCGTCCTTGCCCTGGTCGGCATTCCTCTTGGCCTCTCGTCGAAAAAAGGCGGCAAGTCCAGCGGATTCGTCGTCACCATTCTGCTCGTCTTTCTCTACTATTCGATTTCTTTGATCGGCGTGTCTTTCGCAAAACAGGGACGCCTCTCACCAGCCGCCGGGGTTTGGCTCGCCGACTTCGTGTTCCTTGTGGGAGGAGTTTTTCTGCTCTGGCAATCGGAACGCCGCCCCATCGAACTGACCGTGTTCCGCTCCTGGTTTAAGAGCTCGAGGTTGAAGACTGCAGGGTTGAGCAGTTCGTCGTCATCTTCGACGCCCGGGCTGCAACCGAACGGCAAGGCGTCTCCCCCGGCCCTTCGCGAACGCGTCCTCACCCGCTGGCCGCGGCACTGGCACTTGTTCAATCTTGATTTCCCCACCATCCTCGACGATTATGTGCTGCGCGACTTTATCCTCTACCTCGCCATGATCGTCGCCGCTTTCCTGATGCTGCTGCTGGTCTTCACCCTGTTCGAGTTGCTCAGCGACATCCTGCGGAACCAGGTCTCGCCGCTCACCGTGGGCGAATACCTGCTGAACGTCGTGCCCTATTTTCTGTACAACACCACGCCTCTCAGCATGTTGTTGGCCGTGCTCGTCACTTTCGGACTGCTGCAGCGCTCCAACGAGATCACGGCCATCAAGGCCACCGGCATCAGCCTTTACCGCATCGTCGTGCCGGTGCTGATCGCATCCACGCTGGTCGCTGGCGTGCTCTTTCTATCCGACCAACTCTATCTCCCCTACACCAACAAGCGGCAGGACGCGCTCCGCAACGAAATCAAGGGCAAGCCCGCGCAAACCTACTTGCGCCCCGACCGCAAGTGGATCTTCGGCCAGCACTCCGACATTTATTACTATCAGTTCTTCGATCCCGAACGCGATGTTTTCGGCGGCATCTCTATATTTCAGTTCGATCCGCACACCTTCCAGATCACGCACCGTATCACCGCCGACCGCGCGCATTGGTCGACCTCCATGGACCGGTGGGTTTATGAGCAAGGGTGGGAGCGAAACCTGAACGGCTCCGCCATCGAGAACTATCGCAGGTTCGACGCCGCCACCTTTCCCGAACTGGCGGAAGCGCCCGCCTACTTCAAGAAGGAAATCAAGCAATCGTCGGAAATGAGCTACGAGGAACTACACAGCTACATCCACGATCTCGAGCAGAGCGGCTTTGACGTAGTGCGCCTGAGAGTGCAACTGCAGAAGAAGATTGCCTACCCGCTGATCACGCTGGTGATGGCCGTCCTCGCCATCCCCTTCGCGCTTTCAGCTGGCAAACGTTCGGCGCTCGCCGGAGTTGCGACCGCCATCGGCATCGGCGTTGTCTACTTGATAATTTCAGGCCTGTTCGAAGCGATGGGCAATTTCAGCCAGCTTCCCCCCGCCGTGGCTGCCTGGTCTCCCGACCTGGTCTTCGGCTTCATCGGAGGCTATTTAATTCTGCGGATGCCAACCTGAAGAAATCGGGCGATCTGGCCATCGGGTGATCGGGCGATCGAAGGTCAAAGGCCTTTGACTTTAGATCGCCCGATGACCCGATCATCCGATCACCCGATGGGTTAATGCACCGCGATCCGCTCGGCGACGCCGGGGCAATCACCGGAGATAGCGCGCTCATGACTCCGCTCGTCGTGCTCAGCGAAAAGCCGGTAATGTTGTTCGATACCGCGTTCGACACGTAGAGAAACTGACCGGTATAGGCTCCATCAACATACTCGCTCGGGTGCATCGCCATCGACACCGGCTGCGTTCCTGTCGGCAGCGTCGGCTGGCTTAGCGCACTCAGCTTGCCCGTCGTCGCGCTGACGCTGAATGCGGATATCTGGTTCGAGCCTTCGTTCAATTCATAGAGAAAATTGTTCGTCGGATCCACCAGCATTTGAACCGGGTCCTGCCCCACATTGGTTGGCGGCACATTCGTGCAAACCCCCTGCGGACACGTGGCCAGCGGTGTCAGCAGATTGTCTTGCACATCCGTCGACGTGCAGCCCCCGTTGTTCACCACCGTGCACACCTGGAACGGATAAATGTGTCCGCCATTCGGGTCTTCATTGCCCACATACACAAACAGACCGCCGGTATTCTGCCCTGCGATGGTGGTATTGACCGGGAAGACCGAGATCGGGTCGGTCGCGGCAATGGCATAGGGCGAATTCGCTTGCTCGCTCAGCACTCCCGATGAACTCACGGTATACACGCTCACCGTGTTGTCATTGTTCAGAGGAGTGCACCCGGTCGTGCAGATGTCGTGATTGTTGGTGACAAAGAGAAGTTCCTGGGCCGTCCCGCTAGTCGGGGTAAATGTAATGGGCGCAAGCGCGGTCGGAAGTTTACTCAGGTAAAACGGACTTCCACTCGCCAATTTCAGAGTGGTTGAGCTTATGGCAAAGACCGAGATCGAAGGACACACGTCGGTAGGACCGGTGGGGACATGCGGGCAGCTCGCATATGGCGGAGGGAGGGCAGGTGTAGTAGGAGTCGCGGGCGTCCCAGTTCCTGGCGGAGGGTAAGACCCTTGGTCGATCACGAACAGGAACTGTCCCGAGGCGTCACGCACCATGGCGACCGCACTGTCGTTATAGGTACAGGGAGTCACACTGGCCGGGCAGGTCCAAGTCACCGCCGTGCCGGGCGCTGACAGACTCCCGTCCGAGTTCACCGTATACGGGTATATCGTGGGCGCAATCGGAGTATTGGTCGAAGGCTGGCACACCCACGCATAAACCCCAGGCTGTGTCTCCACTTCCACTTCCGGACACGGCGCACCCAGATTCAGCACAAACGCACTCGCTCCCGTCGGGTCGAGCAAAATGTCCAGGGGAGGACCACACGGGAAGGGATTGCTGGCAGTCGCCCCCGGGCACGTACTGGCATTCGAATTGACCAGCGACAGGTCGCCGTTATCAAGATCGATGGAAAAGGAACTCACGTTGTACCCGATCCCGGTAAGGCTCCCGTTGTTCGTTCCCTGGGTCAGCACATACAAAACTCCCGAGGGCCGGGACGAGGAACTGCCGCAATTGAGCAGAAACAAACTCAGGGCACACAGGCCCACGAGCGCAACGACTCCACCTATTTTCTTCAACATCAGTTCTCCAAAAGAGTAGTCAGCCGCTTCCCGTCCGTCGGCGATGCCCTGCCAGCCATCACGGAGACTGAAGCTTGTGGCTGAAATATATTTGTGTATCAGGAACTGGCGGGAAGAGCAAATCTCAGAGAGCAACCCCGGGAGCAGCCGGAATCCGTATCTCAACCTCTAACCCACCCTCCTTGCGGTTGGATGCGCGCAGTTGCCCGGCGTGCAGCCTGATCGCCCGGTCCGCGATCGACAAACCCAGACCCGCCCCACCCGTTTGCCGATTGCGGGCATCGTCCAGCCGGTAAAAGGGCTCAAAGATCTTGGGCAGCGCTGCATCCGGAACACCTGGGCCGGAATCAAGAACCCGAACAATGATTTCTCCTTCTCCGCCCTTCGCGGACTGCTGCCGCTCCAGTCGAACCTCCACCGTCGTGCCTTCAGCAGTATACCGCGTGGCGTTCCTCACCACATTCTCCATCGCGCTGCGCAGCAAGTCCGGGTCGGCTTCCACCAGAAATTCATCCCCGGCATCGGCCGTCACGCGGCATCCACGCCCCGGAGTTTCATACTCGGCGTCGTGCGCCACCTGCTCCAGCAACTCGCGCAATGACAACTGCGTCTTGCGCAGACCGTCGGCTCCCGACTCCAGACGTGAAATGGTCAGCAGCCGCTGGATCAGCTGATTCAGCCGGTCAGCCTCTACTTCGATCCGGTTTAGCGAATTTTCGAGTTCGGGAGCAACTCCCGGCGTGACCCGTTGCCACGCCAGCCCCAACGCGACACTCAGCCGGGCCAGCGGAGATCGCAGTTCGTGCGAAACGTCCTTCAGCAGCCGCGATTGTGAATCCACCAGTCCTTCGATGCGTTCGGCCATGCGGTCAAAATCGCGCGTCAACTCCGCCAGTTCATCGCGCTTTCCGCTCGCGGGTGCGCCCGCGCGCGCACTCAAGTCTCCCGCCGCCAGGCTCTGCGCCGCCTTCCGCAAACGCGTCACCGGACTCGTCATCGACCAGGCCAGCAGATAGCACATCAGTCCCGACGTAATGATCGCGATCCCGATTCCCAGGCCCGGGATGTCATGCGGCCCGAAAAATACTCTCGGCCCCGGCGGCAGCACCAACACCAGGGTGTAGCGCTTCCCATCCAGAGTCAGCGCCTGCCGTATGACACGGTCCGGCAGCAGACTGTCGATCCACCCATGGTGGCGTGGCGGGCCGCCACGTATCGGACTATCCTCGGGCGGGCCGCCCGGCCGAAGATCTTCCATCCGCGGACGCCGTCCCGAAATCTCATGGCCCGACGGATCGAAAACCGAAGCCCAGACATGCTGCGTGCGCCAGAGTTCTTCCACGTACTCGTGGGCGGCGTGCTCCCCACCACTGAGATAGGCATTCACCACTTCCGCCAAAATCTGCGGACCCTGGCTTTCGATCCCATGGCGCGCCGGCTGCAGGGCGATTGTCACGAGAATCGCCAGCACCAGAAACAGCGCCTGCGCCGCCCAGAACGACAGGAAAATCTTGAGAAAAAGACTCTTCATATAGATCGGGTCATCTGACCATCGGGTCATCGGGTGATCGAAAATCAAAGGCTCTTGACCTTCGATGGCCCGATCGCCCGATCACCCGATGGCTCGATTATTTATTTCTTTCCCTTCGCCGCCGGCCGCGCAAACATGTATCCCACGCCGCGAATCGTCTTGATGTGGTCTCCGTTCTCTTCCGAGTCGCCCAGCTTCCGCCGCACCTTGCTGACGTGCATGTCAATGCTGCGGTCGAACGGCATGAACTTCCGGCTGAGCACGGCATTCACCAGCCGCTCCCGCGTGACCACTCGTCCCGCTTCACGCAGCAGAACTTCGAGCAGATTGAATTCCACCGAAGTGAGCTCGACTGGCTGCCCTGCACGCGTCACGTTTCGCGTCGCCGGATCCAGTTCCACGTCGCCCACGCTCAGCACTTCCGGCACTGCGTCTGCCGCCCGCGCCGGCCGCGTGCGGCGCAAAACGGCGCGAATTCGCGCCACCAACTCCCGCGGGTTAAACGGCTTCGGAAGATAATCGTCGGCCCCGATCTCCAATCCGACGATGCGGTCCACGTCCTCGCCGCGCGCCGTCAGCAGCAGCACCGGAATCTTCGACACGCTGCGAATCCGCCGCAGCACCTCGAAGCCATTGATCCCCGGCAGCATGACGTCCAGCACCACCAGCGCATACTCATTAGTCAGCGCCTGCTGCAGTCCCTGCTCGCCGTCGTGGACAGCCTTCAGACTGAATCCCTCGGCCGTCAGGTATTCCTGCACCAGACCGCACAATTCGACATCGTCATCCACCACCAGTATGTGATCCATTCTTCTTATCATCTAACACCTTCGCGAGTGACTAGAGGGTAAAGATTTGTGATTTGTGAAGCATCGGGTGATCGGGCCATCGGGTGATCGAAGGTCAAAGGCCTTTGACTCTAGATGGCCCGATGACCAGATCAACTCCGTGCTGTCCTTTGGGAGGCGGCAAAGATCGCGATAGGTTCATTTGCCTCCGAAAGCAGATCGGCTACCAGATCCGGCTTAACAATTCCTGATTCGATCAGGCACTCAATCCAGAAAACGGCCTCGTCCGCTTCTTCGACGACAATGCCTATTTTCGAGACGAACTCGGCTTTCGACCTCGCGCGCCCCGCTGCTCGGTAGTTTGCTCCTACCGAGGTTCCCGCGCGCAGAAGCTGTTTGCCCAAAACCTGAGCCTCCGCAGTCCGCGGCAAGCGTCGGAACAACCCGATAATCCGAAGCCCAAATCGCTTAGTCCGATTCCGCAGCTCCTCCTGCTTGCTCACGTTCTGTTCCATGTGCAGTCACCAACCTATCGGGCGATCAACTAATCGAAGCTTAAGGGCCTTTGACTTTAGATGACCCGATGACCCGATCACCAGATGGCCCGATGCCCTTTACAAAACTTTACCGCGCTTGACCGACTCTTTACCTCATATTTTCCGGAACAGTGTTCTTATTGGCATGAGATGTTCGGGCTGCCCCCGGACTTTCATAAGATCCAAATGAGATCTAACGCAAGTCCAAAGGAGTTCCAATGAAATCAACTCGTATCCGCGTTCTCACCATCGGCGCCGCTGTACTGCTGGCCGTGGCAGCCGCGATTGCGCAAGGTCCGCACGGTTTTGGCGGCCCTGGAGCCGACTTCCACCACATGCTCAAGCAGCTCGATCTGACCAGCGATCAACACAGCCAGGTCAAGGCGATCTTCGAGAAGGAGAAGCCGACTCTGCAGCCGCTGATGCAGCAGATGCGCCAAAACCACAGCGCCATGAACGCGCTGGAGGCCAGTGGACCGTTCGACGAGGCCAAGACGCGCGCCCTGGCCACGCAAAACTCGCAGACCATGATCGAACTTCAGGTCGAGCACGCCCGGATCAAGTCCGAAATCATGCAAATTCTGACCGCCGATCAGAAAGCCAAACTGGCTCAGATCGAGGCCAATCGCGAGGCGCGCATGGGTAAGCACGCGCCGCCTCCGCCCGAGAACTAGCTCTTTCTGTCGAGACGGGCTTGCCCCGTCTCTATTAAGTTTCTCTCCAACCGGGTGGGTAACGGAGACCCCAAAATCTCCGTCCCCGCCCGGCCTTTTTCCTCGGCACTAAAAAGTGGAGAAACCGATGGAACGCGCTGACCTGCTCTACTCGGGATTGATGTTCACCGCCGGCATGTTGTCGCTTTGGAGCGCACTGCTGCTCACCGCCGTCTTCGTAGTCCTCGCGCCCCCGCTGCGAAAATCCGCACCGCCCGCTGCTACAATTTCATCTACAAGAAGTCATGCTGCCGAAGAGCCTACGCCCTCTCGTCCCGTATCTGAAGCGCTACCGCAGCGGTCTCGTCTGGGGCGGGCTCTGCGTCTTATTCAATAACGGCATCTGGATACTCTTCCCGCAAGTCCTCCGCCGCGCCATCAACGATCTGCACTCCGGCGTCACCCGCCACAAACTTCTCACCTATTTCCTGCTCATCATCGCCATCGCGCTGATCAAGGGCATCTTCCAATTCCTGACGCGCTGGGTGGTTATCGGCATCTCCCGCGATATCGAGTTCGATCTGCGCAATGATTTGTTCGCGCACCTCGAGCGCCTCTCCTACTCCTACTACCAGCGCAACCGTACCGGCGACATCATGGCCCGCGCCACCAACGACCTGAACGCGGTCCGTATGCTGCTAGGACCCGCCATCATGTACTCGGCCAACACCGTCGTCTTTACCGCCGGCGCTCTCGGTTTCATGCTCGCCATCAGCCCCAAGCTCACCCTCTACGCTTTTCTCCCCTTGCCCATCACCAGCATCGTCATACAGTATTTCGGACGCCGCATTCACGAACGCTTCGAGCGCATTCAAGCCATGTTCTCCGACATCTCGGCCCGCGCCCAGGAAAATTTTTCCGGCGCGCGTGTCATCCGAGCCTATGTGCAGGAGCAAGCCGAGATCGCCGCCTTCGAGGGCGCTAACCAGGAATACATCCGCCGCAGTCTCGGCCTGGTCCGCCTCATGGGAATGCTCTGGCCCACTCTCGAACTCATGCTGGGCGCCGCTGTCGTCATCGTCCTATGGCTCGGAGGACGCCAAGTCCTAGCGGGAAAGATGAACGTAGGCGATTTCGTAGCCTTCAACACCTACATGATGCAGCTGACCTGGCCCGTCATCGCCTTAGGATGGGTCATCAACATCTTTCAGCGTGGCACCGCGTCCATGGCGCGTATCGACGAAATCCTCACTCAGCAACCCGAGATCGCTGATGAGATCGGGTCATCGGGTGATCGGGTCATCGGGTCATCGAAAAGCCAGCCCTCATCAATGCTCGATGTTGCTCTTCGATCGCCCGATGACCCGATCACCCGATCGCCCGATTTCCTTGGCGAAATCGAATTTCGCAATCTCAACTTCGCCTACAACGGCACCGCTGTTCTTAACGACATCAACCTCCGAATCCCCGCCGGCTCCAGCCTGGCCATCGTCGGGCCCACCGGCTCCGGCAAGACGACGCTCGTCAGCCTGATCCCGCGCATCTACGACGCCGCGCCCGGCACGGTTCTAATCGACGGCCGCTCCGTCCGCCACTTCCCTCTCGACGTCCTGCGCCGCCACATTGGATTCGTTCCCCAGGAAACTTTCCTCTTCAGCGACACCATCCGCGAAAACATCGCCTTCGGGGTTTCGCATGAAGTTTCCCAGAACGACGCCGACGCCGACGGCGAGCCCTCACTCGACGACATCAAAGCCGCCGCCGCAGCCGCCAACATCGCCCACGACATCGAGAGCTTCCCCGAAGGCTACAACACCACCGTGGGCGAACGCGGCATCACTCTCTCCGGAGGCCAGAAGCAGCGCACCGCCATCGCCCGCGCCCTGCTCCGCAGCCCACGCATCCTCATCCTCGACGACGCTCTCTCCAGCGTCGACACTCACACCGAAGATAAAATCCTCAACCATCTCCGTGAAATCATGCGCGGACGCACCACCATCTTCATCTCCCACCGCGTCTCCACCGTCCGCAACGCCGACTCCATCGCCGTCCTTCATCAGGGACGCATAGTAGAGCAAGGCACCCACGACCAACTCCTGGCGCGTAACGGTTACTATACCGACCTCTATAACAAGCAGTTGCTGGAAGAAGAATTAGCCGAAGTCTAAGCCCAGACTGGCATTGGACTGGCATTGAATATGCCCTCGTAGGGGCGGACGCCCTCGTCCGCCCCTGCCGGCGCCGCATAAAATGTCATTTTTTCGTCAAAAAAGCCGACTAACCGTTCCTATCCGTACAACCCCACGCGGAATAACTTGATCAGACAAGGAGAAGTATTGATAATGCTTGGGAGTCCCCGACAATCCTGCTTTTTCACGGAGTGACCATGCGACGCTCGCCATCGACTTTGCCGTCCTCGTCCAAACTTTCGACGTCCAATTTTTCCATGTCCGGCCTTTCGACGCGCTTCTGTTTCCTTGCCAGCCTGATTGCCTGCCTGCTCATCGTGGCCAGCCCACTGCTGGCCCAGCAGGCGCCGGCGCTGGTTACGCAGCCGGTCGATAACTCCGTCCGCACCCTTCTGCCCGGCAACGTCCACCCGTTGGCCCGCGCCGAGTTCGACCAGGGCGAAGCCCCGGCCGATCTTGTCCTGCACCGCATGTTGCTGGTGCTGAAGCGCAGTGATCAGCAGGAGACGGCCCTGCGTCGCCTCATTGAAAATCAGCAATACAAGAAGTCGTCCAGCTATCACCAGTGGCTGACTCCCGTCGAATTCGGCGCCAAGTTCGGCCCCGCCGATTCCGACATCGCCGCCGTCACCAACTGGCTGACCGCCAGCGGATTCCAGGTCACCCAGGTCAGCAACGGCCGCACCGTGATTGAGTTCAACGGCACCGCCGGCCAGGTAAAGCAGGCTTTCGGCACAGCCATTCACAAGTACGTTGTCAACGGAGAGTCGCACTGGGCCAACGCCACCGATCCCTCCATCCCCACCGCGCTCGCTCCGGTTGTAGCGGGCATCAATACGTTGCACAACTTCCTGAAGAAGCCCCAGAACATCCACGTAGGGGCGTATTCGGTAAAAACCAGGCAACTGACCTCGGCTAGGCCGGATTTCACCTTCGCCGGTTGCAGCAGCGGCACCTGCTACGCGCTGGGTCCGTATGATTTCGCCACCATCTATGACGTTTTACCGCTCTGGACCGCGACCACTCCGATCACCGGCGCAGGCCAAACCATCGCCATCGTCGGACGCACCAATATCAATACAGACGATGCCACCACTTTCTGGAGCCTGTTTGGGCTTGGTGTGAACGGCGTTCCCACGCCCACGCTTAAGGTCATATTGAACGGTCCCGATCCCGGAATCACCGATCCCAACGACGAAGCCGAGGCAGATATTGACACCCAGTGGTCGGGAGCTGTAGCCCCAGGTGCGACCATCGATCTCGTAGTCTCTGAATCCACCGAGAGCGACGATGGCGTGGACTTGTCCGCCCTCTATATCGTCGACAACAACCTTGCCCCGATCATGAGCGAAAGCTTTGGAACGTGCGAAGCCGACATGAACGCCAGCGGCACCATCTACTTTTACGGTGCCCTGTGGGAGCAGGCTGCGGCGCAGGGCATCAGCGCCATGGTTTCCACGGGAGACAACGGCTCGGCAACTGCGGGATACCCCGGCTCGTCAAATTGCGATGATCCCACCACCACCGGAAGTTCGCCCTCCGAATTTGGACTGGCCGTAAACGGATTAGCCTCTTCGCCATACAACGTGGCCGTCGGTGGCACCGATTTCAATCAGTACAATAACTGGTCGACCTACTGGAAACCAGCCGCGCAAGACAACGCAACTACGCAAGAATCCGCCATTAAGTACATCCCGGAAGTGCCCTGGAATGACTCGTGCACCAATACTGGCTTTCTCACCCTGATAGGAGGTTCCTCCAACGCGGAGACCAACTGCAACAACGCGGAGTTCTCTGATTTTGTTGATACCGTGGGCGGCGGCGGCGGCCAGAGTCTCTTCTGGGTCGGGTTCAAACCATCATGGCAGAAGGGACCCGGCGTAACCAACGACAATACCCGCGACCTCCCAGACATTTCTCTGTTCGCCGCCGACGGCTTGCAAGGAAGTTTCTACCTCATCTGTCAATCCGACCAGAGCGCGTCTGGATCGTGCGACACTACTTCTCCAACCACCGATCTTCAGGGCTACGGCGGCACCTCGGTGGCTTCGCCAGCCTTCGCGGGAATCATGGCACTGGTGAACCAGAAGATGGCGTTAACGGAGGGTAACCCGAACTATTCGTCGGGTAATCCGAATTATGTGCTCTACGACTTGCCGGCGAAACAGGCCAACGCCTTCCACGACATTGGTAGCGGCTCAACCAATGCGATGCCCTGTGCCACGGGCACGGCAAACTGTGTAACCAATACCAAGACGGATGCACTTGGCGTGCTCTCGGGATGGAGCACCAACACCGGATACGATCTGGCCACCGGCCTGGGGTCGGTCGACGTCGCGAACCTGGTGAATAACTGGAACAAAGTCACGTACACTCCCACGACCACGACCCTGACGCTGAGCGTCCCTGCGAACACGGTGCATGGCGCGCTCGTGCCGGTCACGATTAGCGTGAGCCCAAGCCCCGGCTCCGGCACCAACAATCAGGCCGAAGACGTTTCGCTGGTCGTCAGTCCGGGAACGCCGGGGTCGACGCCGCCGAACCCGGGCATTGACTGGAACACGCTATCCAACGGCACCATCAGTTGGCAGAGCACCCTGCTTCCGGGCGGCACCTACAAAGTCGTCGCCCACTACGAAGGCGACGGGACTTACGGCGGCAGCTATTCGAGCCCGTCGGCAAGCATCACCATCAAACCGGAAACTAGCTCCGTGTATATGCCGGGGGTGATCACTCCAAACGGATATGCGAACTCGGTCGTCTACGGTACTGGTGAATTTGTTGCCTATTTGCTCCGGGCCGACGTGCAGAATTCTCAGCAAAACTTCTGCAACCCGCCGGCCTTCGCCAACGGGCCTCCATACATTGCCTGTCCTACCGGCACCATCACCTTTACCGATAACGGCAAAACGCTGGACGCCAGTCCCTACAAGCTGAACAGCGAGGGATACACGGAAGATCAGACGATCGAACTCACCGGCGGCAACCACACGCTGGCCGCGACCTACAGCGGCGATGCCAGCTACCAGCCGAGCTCGATCGGCAGCATCAGCGTCACCGTCACCACGGCTCCGACCTCCATCGGCGACGTCTCGGCTCCGACCACGGCGAACGCAGGTCAGCCATTCACGGTCGCCGCCATCGTCACCACCCAGAGCGCTGGGGTGGCCCCAACTGGCACCGTGACCTTCTTCGACACCGCGACCGGCGGCTCGCCAGTCCAACTGCCAGGCACAGTCACATTGACGCCGACCAACGGCAATGTCAGCGCGGGGACTTCCGCCGCTCTTAGCGCCGGTCTGAGCACTTCCATCAGCTCTGCCGGCACCTACGGGATTACCGCAACCTACTCTGGCGACACCAACTATCAGGCAGTGACCGCCGGGCAAAGCAACTCGGCGCCGATCACGATCAAGGCGTCGACCTCCAGCTTCACGCTCACGGCCAATCCCACCAGTGTGGCGATCACCCCAGGCGGTGCCGCCGGTACCAGCACCATCACGGTGACCCCCACAGGGGGCTTCAACGGCAGCGTGACCCTGGCGGCTTCAGGCCTGCCCAGCGGTGTAACCGCACAGTTCAACCCGAACCCCACAACCACGACCAGCACGCTCTCGCTGACGGCGAGTAGTTCGGCCACTACCGGACCGGCCACGGTGACCATCACCGGCACCTCCGGCAGCCTGAACGCAACCGCGACCATTACCCTAACCGTCAATCAGACCTTCACCGTTCCGGCGACCCTTACGGCCCCGCTGGCGGCGAACCCCGGACAATCCACCACCACCACCATGTCCGTTGCCACGGGGAGCGGAGCCAACTTCACCAACAATGTGACGTTCAGCGCGTGCTCCGGACTGCCGGCGGGCGCGACCTGCTCGTTCTCGCCAACCCAGATCGCCGCAGGTGCCACCTCCCCGCAAACCGTGACCATCACAATCAAGACGGCGGGTCCGTTCACGGGAGTAGCGGGTGAGGCGCGTCGCGCAGGCACTCGTCGCGCAGCGCTAGGTCCCAAACCGCGGCTGTGGCTGCCGCTGAGCCTGCCGCTGGCCGGCATGTTGCTGGTAGGACTGGCCGGGCGACGCTTGCCACGCAGCTACAAAGTTGCCGCTCTCTGCCTGGCTCTGGCCCTCGCCGGACTCCTCGTAGCTTGCGGAGGTGGCAGTTCATCGCCGCCGCCGGTTACCGTCTCCGTGAGCCCCAGCACGGTGAATACGCTCTATCCCGACTTAACGGGAGCGCCGGCCCAGTTCACGCAACAGCAATTCACGGCCACGGTCACCAATTCGACCAGTCAGACTGTGACCTGGGCGGTTACAGGCGGAAGCGCCAACGGCTCGATCGACCAGACCGGGCTGTACACGTCCCCGGCCACGCTACCCAGTCCCAACTCGGCCATCACCATCACCGCGACCTCGTCGGCCGCCACCAGCCCCGGCACGGCAACGGTAACCCTGCAAACGCCCACCCCGGCCGGGACGTCTCCGATCACGTTGACGGTAACGGAAGGGTCGCTCACCAACCCAACCGGGTTCAGCCTGACGGTCAATTAGTCGGGAAAACGGATTCAGCGGGCACGCCTTCGGGCGTGCCCTTTTTTATTGGCTGGTTTTCAGTCGTCGTCCGGATCCGTGGCCGGCGTTTTGTCATTCAGAAAATACTGCGCGTTTTGGGCGGACGGGATCGTCTGAAACTGCAACGGGGTCTGATTGAAGTCGAAGCAATCGGAGAGGTCATCCGCCGCCGCGTCCGCGTAGCCCAACGAAGGCAGGCTGAAGGTGGTTTCAATAAACTTCAGGATGCTGCCGAAATCATGCTGCACCGACGAAATGTGCTGCGCCTTGGCGTAGGGCGAGACCACAATCAGCGGCACGCGGAAGCCGTAGATATAGCCGCATCCCCACTGCACGCAATTCGCCCCCTGCAGCACCTGCGGAGGCGGAACGTGGTCGTACCAGCCTCCCCAGTCGTCCCACGTGATGAAGATCGCCGTGTTCGCCCAATAAGCGCTGTTGCCAATCGCATTCACGATCGACGCCACCCACGATGGTCCCGTAAGGCCGCTGGTTCCCGCGTGATCCGAATCCTGGCCGCTCGGAATCACCCAGCTCACGTCCTGCAACTGGTTGCTGGCAATGTCGGTGAGTATCTGCTTCTGATCGAGGACAACGTGGTTGCTCCAATCCGATCCCACGCAGGCGGTGGCATTCGGCGGCGTCGCGTTCGGTCCGCAAATATGCTGGATGGCCTCCGGCCGTTCCAGATTGCGGCGTACGAGTGAATAGGCGGCGATGGCGGTGGCGCCGCGCCGGGCGAGTAGTAGCGCCAGGTCAGGCCTTTCGCCTCCAGCAGGTCGGTCAGCGTTGCATGATCAAAGCATGGATAGATGGGCGCGTTGGAACTTTCGCTGCCCGTCGGATCGATCAGCGCCACCGTGGATCCCGCGGGCGCATCGCACCCGGCGTTGGGCGGGCCGTCCGTGTCCGGATTCTCCGCCGCAAACAGATTGCTTCCGGCCGAGGGAGCCGAGGTCCCGGAGATAATGAACTGATGCGCCGGCATGCTCGGCCCCTGGTTGGTCTGGAACATGTGGTCGGCGAAGGTGTACTGCTCGGCCATCAGAAAGTAGGGCTGCACATCGGACGGGTCCACGTAGCCAAACGTCAAGTCGGGCGCGGGGCAGTCCGTCGCACCCTTGTTGCATTCCACCGGAACCGTGTCCGCCCCATCCATTTGGCACTGCCCGGTCGCCGCATTCAGGTCGCACATGTCATTGAAGGCATCGTGACTGTGGTCGGGGTTGTAGTCGACCTGGAGACTGACTTCTTTCAGCGGGATGGTATTGCCGTGCGAGTCGATTCCGCTTTGCGCGATGTCGGCCCCGCGTCCGATCAAAACCGGGTCCTGGAAAAGATTATCGGTAGAGCGGTTCTCCTGGAAGATCACCACCACGTGCAGAATCTTCCCCGGCAGCGGCGGTGGAGTGGACGAAGCGGTACCACCGCAGCCATTGAGGCTCACAAGTAGGCCTCCCATGGCCAGCACCACGATTGCGGACCCCACGATTGCCAACGCTGGGATGCGAAACTCGATCATTGCACGGTCACCTCGGGGGAGTGAGTTCTTCGGTGATTCGGTCGACTAACTCTCCGGATGATAACCCGCTCGCCCGGCTTGCACGAGAATAGCTCGGGCAGACTGCCGTCGCTCAGCCCCCGGGAAGAGAACCGACCCCACGATTTCTAAGATGCGGGCACGGCCCTCATGGCAGCTCGAATCATAGAGTTAAGTTACGATTCTTAACTGCATAAGCCGCTGGAACTTGGATGGTGGGCAGTGCAGGACTCGAACCTGCGACCTCCTGCTTGTAAGGCAGGCGCTCTAACCAGCTGAGCTAACCGCCCGCTTCGCGCGGACGCGATTACGGCCCGTATCATCCAGGCCGTTCGCGAAAATTATCTCAGAACTTATGCTGAGGATACTGGACCCTTCCCTTGGCGGTCAAACCGCGCACGCGGCAAGGGTTTTGCCGCATGGGTCCGCGCGGACTTTGCGCGAGCTTTGCGCGAACTCGGCCCCGCATCCAAACCGTACTGGACACTGGGCGCGGTGGCTACGCTTTCGCTGCTACACTCTCTGGGTGCGGAAGTTGATTGTCAACGCCGATGATCTTGGCCTGACCGCTGGAGTCAATCGGGCTATTGTGGAAACCCACAGTAGCGGCGTCGTGTCGTCGGCCACCTTGATGGCCAACGGCGCCGCGTTCGAGGACGCAGTGACGGCCTCGCGCTCGGCCCCGAATCTCTCCGTCGGGTGCCACGTTGTGCTGGTGGACGGAACGCCGGTGTCTCCGCCGGATGCTGTGGATACGCTGCTGGCCATTCGCTCGGCGGAGCCGGGAAAGTTCTACTCCAGCCTTTCGGCCTTCGCCGCGCGCGCCATGCTGGGAGGTTTCGATCGCGATCAGTTGGTCGCCGAAATCACCGCGCAAATTCGGAAAATTCAAGCTCACCGGCATCCACGTGACCCACCTGGATACGCACAAACACGCCCACATTTTCCCGGAAATTCTAGTGGCGTTGCTGCGGGCCGCGCGCATTTGCGGAGTGCGCGCCATCCGCAATCCCTTCGTTCCGGTGAAAGCGATGCCCGCACGGCTCTTCAAAGGCAAGCGCGATCTTTGGAAGCGTTACGGCCAAGTGCGCATGTTGCACACTTTCTCCGGGCAGTTCCTGCAGCGCACCAGGCGCGCCGGACTGCTTACCCCCGACGGTGCGGTAGGAGTGATCGAGACCGGGTCGGTCGATCGGCCTGGCGAAAGTTCCGGGTATAGTTCCCTGCTGCGCCAGACGCTCGCGAGGCTGCCGGAAGGAACCTGGGAATTAGTCTGCCATCCCGGCTACAACGATGCCGACTTGCTCGCAGCCCACACGCGGCTCCTGGATTCTCGCCAACAGGAGCGGCGTCTGCTGATCTCAGCGGAACTGCGGCAGTTTCTGGAAGCACAAAAGATTCAAGTGATCGGCTATCGCGAGTTCGTGGAAAAGTCCGTGGAAAAGTCCGTGGAAAAGGGCGCGTGAAACCGCCCCTGAACGACGGCCGGCAGGATCGGGAGTGGTGCTTCCTTGGTACCGCGCCGACAAGCTTTTGTGATATCGTGGCGCGTCAGAGGGCGATATCATCGCACTAGCAGACACGAGGATAAGGCATGCCCAACCATCAAACCGAGCCTCGCCTGAGTGTGGACCTGCCCGTACGGATATGGGGGATGAGCGCCGACGGACGCCCCTTCTCCCAGTCTGCTCGCGCTCATAACATCAGTTCGGATGGCGCGTTGATCTCGGGCGTCGACAACGAACTGAAAGTGGGTGACATGATCGGAGTGCAGTGCGAGGAGAAAAAAGCCCGCTGCACGGTGGTCTGGGTCATGAACACCGGCCCGGTCAAGAAGAATCAGGTGGGAGTGAAGCTGGTCGCTGCGCAGGAGTGCCCGTGGAAAAACTACTTGCCCCTCGACGGCGCCACCGTCTCGATTGGGAGCACCAACCGCCGGCGCTGGCACCGGCACAAAATTTCGCTTCCCCTGGAACTGCGCGACGAGCGCGTCAACGCACCGCTTCGCATCAATGCCACCGACGTGAGCGGCAATGGATGCTACGTCGAGAGCATGCTGCCTTTGCCGCTCGGGACCGTGCTGCGGGTGGATTTCTGGCTCGACTCGGAACACGTCAACATCACGGCGGTGGTGCGGACGTGCGATCCCGGCGTGGGCAATGGCATCGAGTTTACCGGAATGGCCGCCGAGATGAAGGCGCGCATGCAGGCCTACCTGGATGCGATTGACCCGCCCATGGGAGTCTCGCCTCCGAAGCCGAAGTAGAATCATTGAATCATTTGGACATTGAATCATTTCAATCATTGAGCCATTAAGTCATTTTGAAAAATCGCTGGGAGCTTAGGTTTTTAAATGATTCAATGGTTCAATGACCAAATGATTCGATGGTTCACGATTCACCGCGTAGCGGGCAAGCACGATCGCACGAATCAATCCACCCATCGTAAATTCGCGGGCCTCGATGGCCACCGGCAGTTGCAATTCGCCGAGCGTCGCCGAAGTCACCGGACCAATCGAAGCAAACTGGACACCCTCGAGTAAGCCAGCCCTAGCGTCGCCGAGCAGTTCGGCAAAGTTCTTCGCAGTGGACGAACTGGTGAAGGTGACGACGTGTGGACGGCGCGCCGCATTTTTCATCAGCGCGCGCACACGCACGCGCGATTTCTCCGGCACCACGGTTTCGTAAGCCTCGACCACATCGACCTCGGCTCCGGCCGCACGCAGCTCCTCTGGAATCACGTCGCGCGCAACTTTGGCTCGTATGAGTACGACGCGCTTGCCGCTAACCTTATCGCGCAGCCCCTTCACCACCGACTCGGCGACGTACTCCTCGGGAACCATCTTCACTTTGAGGCCATGCTTCACGATCGCTTTCTTGGTCGCCGGCCCGATGGCGGCGATCTGGAGACGTTTGAGCTTCCGGCGCGTGATGCGAAGTTTCCGGACGCGCTCCCACATGGCTTCGACGCCGTTGGCGCTGGTGAGAATGAGCCAGTCGTAGCTCTTGATATTTTTCAGGGCATCGTCAAGCGGCGCGTACGATTGCGGCTTGCGGATCTCAATAAACGGGATTTCGATCACCGACGCCCCCAGGCTGCGCAAGCTGGCAGAAAGGCTGCCGGCCTGGTGCCGGGCGCGTCCGACAAGAATTCGGGTTCCGGCGAGGGGATGTTTTTCGTTGGGCTTGCGCATGGCGCGGCTCTTAGCTCTTGGCCTTTCGCTCTTAGCTTCCAGTTTTCAGATTCTCAGCTAACGGCTCATTCGATTTTGGGAAGGGCACGGCTTCATCCGTGCCGCTCAGACCCGATAAAGACCTGGGCTTTAGCCCCTGAGGGCTACGGCTGCTGCGGCAGCGCAAACCCTTCGCCGTAGACCTCTTCGAGAATAACATCGCCGCCCCGACGGAGAAGAGTTTCACCAACTTCTTCGCCCAGGCGCACAGGATCATCTCCCTCCCGGGTCTCGCGCAGAACCTTGGTTCCATCCGGATGGGCGACGAGCGCGTTCAAGCGAATTCGGCCTTCCCTTACTTCCGCAAACGCTCCGATGGGTACCTGGCAGCCGCCGCCGAGTTTGTTGAGCAGGGCGCGCTCGCAGGTGGTGGCGGCGCGGGCGGCAGCGTCATCGAGAAATCCGACGACCGCCCGCGTTGCCGTGTCGCCGTTGCGAATTTCGATTCCCAAAGCGCCTTGTCCAGCAGCGGGCGTCATCACCTCGGCGGGGATCACCTGCCGGACCAGCCGCGTCTTCCCCAGCCGGTTCAGCCCGGCGGCGGCCAGAATGATGGCATCGTAATCGCCGGATTCGAGCTTGCGCAGGCGCGTGTCCACATTGCCGCGGAGCGGATGAATCTGAAGATCCGGACGCAGCGCCTTCAACTGCGCTTGACGGCGCAGGCTGCTGGTGCCCACGTTCGCCTGCTGCGGCAGCGCTTCGATGCTCTCGAACTTCACCGAACAAAAAACGTCGCGCGGATCCTCACGCGCTGTGATGGCGGCAATTTCGAAATCGGCAGCCAGCGCGGTGGGCAAATCCTTCAAGCTGTGCACCGCGAGGTCGACCCGATTTTCGACCAGGGCTTCTTCGATTTCCTTGGTGAACATGCCCTTGGTGCCCACTTTCGCGAGCGCAACGTCGGTGATTTTATCGCCGGTCGTCTTGATGATCTCCAGTTCCGCGGTGTGGCCCTGCGCGCGCAACAAGCCGGAGATGTGATGCGCCTGCCAGAGCGCGAGTTGCGAGCCGCGCGAGCCGATGCGCAGTCGGGCCATCAGTTTTGCATTCCTTTTCCTGAAATAGTTCCTGAGCTCGATCGCGGCGCGGACTTCGAGACGGCAGCGTCTTTTTCCGTGTCTTCGTGATGCAGGTTGTCGTGCAGATCGTCGTGCAGATTAAAGAGCCGGCGCACCAGTTCGATCACGGTGGTGGACTCGGGATCGCGCGCCGCCGTTTTCAGCGTGCTGATGGGGGTATGCATGATCTTGTTGACGATCCCGCGCGTCAGCGCTTCGACGGCCATTTCCTGGTCGGTAGTCATGGAGCCAAGTCGTCCGCGCACGCGATCAATCTCGGCCTGGCGAATGGTTTCGAGATGATCCTGCAAGCTGACGATGGTCGGAACTACGTCGAGAGTCTGCAGGCGCGCGTGGAATTTTTCCACTTCGCCATTGACAATCGCCTCCGCCTTTTCCGCCTCTTTCTTGCGATCGGCGACATGCGAACTAACGGCTTGCTGTAGATCGTCGATGTCATAAACGAAAATGCCATCGATCTTGTTCATCTCCGGATCGACGTCGCGGGGCACGGCGATATCGATGAAGAACATGGGCTTATTCTTGCGCAGCGCCATGAGCTTTTCGCCGTGTTCGCGGCTTGAAAATGAAGCAGGGCGATCCGGTCGAGGTAATCACGATATCGGCGCGATCGCAGGTGTCATAGAGCCGGCTGAACTCGATTGCCTGTCCGTTAAATATTCGCGCCAGCCGAATGGCGCGATCGTAAGTGCGGTTGGCGACAAACAGAGACGCGGCCCCATGCGCGAGCAGATGACGGGCCGCGAGCTCGCTCATCTTCCCCGCACCAACCAGGTAAACGCTCTTGCCCTTCAGGCTCCCGAAGATTTTCTCCGCCAGCTCAACCGCCACCGATGCGATCGAAACCGACGAAGATCCAACCGCGGTTTCGGTGCGAACTCGCTTGGCCACGGCAAACGCGCGCGTGAGCAACTGATCGAGCTGCGCGCGCACTGCTCCCACGGCGCGGGCGGTAGCGTAGGCTTCCTTTACTTGTCCCAGAATTTGCGGCTCGCCAACGACCATGGAGTCGAGGCTGGCGGCCACGCGAAAGATATGGCGGACAGCTTCATCTTCGCGAAATTCGTAGAGATGGCTCTCAAACGGGCTGAGATCGGTTTCGAAATACTCGCGCAGAAATTCGCGCAGATCGCCGTTGCCGTTCTTCATGTTGGCGATAAATTCGACGCGGTTGCAGGTGGAAACAATCATGCCCTCGGCCACGGCGGGATGCTCGGCACAGCCGCTTGCAGGCCTCCGGCAATCGCGATTCGGGAATCGCCAGGCGCTCGCGCACCTCGACCGGCGCGGTGTTGTGGTTGACGCCGATGAGCTGAAATTTCATGACGCGACAAACCTGTGCATCCCGCTGAAGTAGTTGGCGATCCAGGCGACAATGGCCGCGACAAAGGCCACACTGGCAAGCATGGCCGCGCGGCGCCCGCGCCATCCCGCATTCAGGCGCATGAACACCATCAGCAGATACACGGCCCACATCAGGACGGAAAGCAGAATCTTGGGATCGAGAAAATCAATGCGCCCGTAAGTAGATTCGGCGACCACGGAGCCCGCGATCAGGCCCAGCGTCATGAAGGGAAATCCAAGCATGAGCGAGCGGTAGCCAATGTCGTCGATCACCTGCAAAGAAGGCAGCCGCGAGAACATTCCACTCGAATTCTTCGACTTCAGCGCGCGTTCTTGCATGAGGTACAGAATGCTGGCGCCAAAGCTCAGAAACAGCGCCGCGTATCCGGTAAAAATCATCAGGATATGCACCGCCAGCCACCCGTGCTTCACCGCAACCGAGGCGAAGACGAGCGGTTGCTGACCGGTGGCGGCGACGAAAGTCAGCAGAAAAACCAGCGGGAAAACCACGATGCCCGGCGTAGTCGTCTTGTACACGAGATACGCGAGCATGAAGCCGACCATGATCAGGAAAGCCAGCAGCGATTCCGAGTTGTGCACCGAGGCCGAGGCGAGCTGTCCGTTTTGCACAACGGCTTCGGTCAGCGACACGAGATGAAACACCATGCCCAGGTACGACGCATGGAGCGCAACTTTGCCGAGAACTTCGGAGGTGCGGGTAAGCGCAACCAGCGCATAAAGCAATCCCGCAGCGTAACAAACCAGCGCAACGCGCAGCCAGATCAGGGTCATCATTCTTTATTTCGTGGAGCTTCCGCAGGCCGGTATGATACTCCCCCACCCCCGCCTGGGTGATTATAGTGTGCCGGGCGCAGGGCTGCGGGGGAAACGGAGGCTGTCACAGGGATTTGTGACGAGGGTCACATTGGAACCCGCCACGGAAGCACGGAGAACGACTGGCAAGAGGCTTCGGTAGTGGATCAATTCGGTTGACGCTGTTTTTCTGTCAGGCTAAAATGACTGCGTTCACCTGCCGTATATCTTCCCCGCAATGACCGAGTCTTTAAGTGCATGTGTTCTTCAGTCCCAAGGATAAGTGTACTTGTCTCAGGTTTATAAATTCATGCCATCTAAGGAGGATTTCAGTGCAAATATCGCGAGGTAGTCTAGTTCTCTCGGCACTGCTGGCACTATGTCTCTGCGTTGCCGTGTCGGCAGAGCAAATCGAATCCATGAAACTGTTAACCCCAGAAGTGGGCTGGGCGGCCACACGCCAAAAACTTTATTGGACCACCGACGGCGGCGCACAATGGCGGGACATTACCCCAAAGCTGCAACACAAATCCCAGGAAGTTTCCTCGGTCTTTTTTCCGGATTCGTCCACTGGCTGGGCCCTGCTGCATTGTGGCGATGATCGCAACCCGAAAATCGACGACACGTGCTTCGAATTCGCGTCAACAACCGACGCAGGCCAGAGCTGGTCGATTGTGCATCCGAGGATTGTGGACCCCGCTAGCTCCCATATTGAGGATGGGCTAGGATTCTCCGGTCGAACATTCCTCGGTTTCACCGATCCGCAACATGGATGGGCGGTTCTGAAAATAAACTGGAGCACGCTGTCCAGTTCCGGCGAGATGCTTCGAACCGTTGATGGCGGGCGCACCTGGACGCAATTAACGAAGGGCGACCTGCCTATGGCGGAGCATTTCCATTTCGTAACTGCCAATTTTGGTTGGATGGCGGGGGGGCCCGATCATGTACTTTATGTCACACGTGACGCTGGCGACTCTTGGCAATTAGTGACGTTACCAAAACCATCTGAGGTGGGTCCCGATCATGGGATCTTCTATGAGCTGCCGGTGTTCGAGAACGAGCGCCGTGGCTTTCTCCCGGTGCGATACGAAGTGGGTCCGGAGATGGGACCGGATATGACAACAGTGGTACTGTTCGCCACTGGGGACGGCGGCAGGACGTGGAAACAGGATCGGATATCGTCGCGCCTTCCGGATATTTACTCTTCCGATGTAGCTAAGTCTATGTTAATTGCCGTCCACAGCGAGATCGATAAAGAACACCAAGACGGAAGCCAATATTCGATTGCAAGAACAAAGCTTTCGCTCTATACCCTCGGCCCAGATCGAAATGCCACTAACAATACTGCAGATATCCCTTCGAGGGGAGCAGCGACTCAACTGAGCTTCTTAAACCGAGACTACGGTTGGGTCAACATGTCGGATAGGATATTCGCTACCCAAGACGCCGGGATAAGTTGGGTGGACGTTTCGCCTGGCGGCGCGCGGCGGTTACAGCCATCGATCCACCAGTCCCCCAAAGACCATACCTCTCCAAAAGCAGGTCGGCTCTGCGGGGAACACTACTCAGCAGTCCACCACCGGAAACAACTCGAGTATGCAGTTGGGGTTTGATGCTTACAACTCACCTACGGTTCCTCAGATGCAAGCCTGGATGAACTCCAGCCCGTACTATGTTTTCAACGTATACCTCCCAGGTTCTCTGAATGGGCACAAGGACAATAATCTGACGCCGGTCTGGGTTTCAGCAGTCCAAACCCAAGGCTGGGGCTTGATTCCCACTTGGGTCGGATTGCAATCACCCTGCGCATGCGCGAAAACAGTGAAGGGTGTGTGTACACCGTATGCACACGTATTTAGCTCGGATCCAAGCACGGATGGTGCAAATGAAGCCGATCAGGCGATAACTGCGTCTAAGAACCTTGGCCTCGTCACGACTATTCTCTACAAGGACATTGAGAACTACACCCCATCCACCTCCTGTAGCCCCGCCGTACAAGCTTTCGTAGACGGCTGGGACAGCGAACTCCACCTCCAAGGATACCTTGCGGGTGTGTACGCAAACCCGGCACCGATCAACAGCGATATTTCGCAGATAAGCACGATCCCGGACGATATCTGGATTACCAAGACATCGGCTGCAACAAAACCGCAGGTTACGATTTGGAATCAGGGGATCAGTGATAGCCTGTGGCCGAACAAACAGCGGATTCATCAGTTTCTCATCGATCAGGCGGCCGTGAATTTCGGCGGAGTCCCTCTGTCAATTGACGACGACATCATCGACGCACAAATCGTTCCGGGGGTGAATGGCACGAAAAACAGCAGTTCCGTTTACAGCGACATCTCCTGTCCGGGCGCACTCACCACGTACCCGATCGCAATCAATGACATGAACGGCACGGCGTTCATCAATGGCTCAACGAACACCGATGGCTCGGCGCAGACGGGCACGATTGTGGGCCAATACCAGGATGCTACGACCTATCTAACCCACGCCTATCGGTACAGCGGGGGGATCTGCAGTGTTATTGACTACTCCGATGCGGTCGTGACGTGGCCGTCGGGGATCAACAACGTCGGGCAGGTTGTCGGTCATTACGAGGACTCAGCAGCGAAAATGCATGGCTTCCTGCTGACTGGGAGCAAATTTTCCACTATCGATTACTCCGGCGCGAGCGCGACGTATTTATCCAGCATCAACGACGCAGGGCAGATTGACGGATATGCAAATGTGCCTAACTTGGGCTTCCAGCACTTCCTTTATTATGCCGGCACGTTCTATCCGATCAACTATAACGCCGGCATTAACGGCGACGCCACGGTGGTTGGACAGGCTGTGTGCGGTAACACAGACTGTAGCTACGAGGAGTATCTGGCGCCTCCGTCCTGGACCGGCCCCAATACGGCTGTCCCCCAAGGCCCCGGCTATAATCTGTTCGCTGTTGGTATCGACAACGACAACGATATTGTCGGCGGCCTAGAAGAAGCTGGGGACTGCTCTTACAGTTGTGGATTCCTGTTTCCGCCGGGCAGTGCCGCCATTACGAT
>CAVRNL010000030.1:0-17528 GCA_963722485.1 uncultured Acidobacteriaceae bacterium | reverse complement strand
CAGTTGGAAGATAAGCACGCCTTCGAGCGCGGCTAGAGTAGATCGACAGTTGCTGTGCCCACCGGCAACAGCCGAGCTGCGCTCGGCCTGGACGGCCGAGGGCGGCCGTCCCTACGCGTTCTGGGTACAACGACGCTAAGTCCGCGCTAGCCGTCAATACGAAGGAGTTGGCATCGCAGTAGAGAGCGCGCTGCCGCGATAACGGTTGGTTCGTCCACATTGAGATCGCGAAGGATTCCGATCAAATCCGGCACGGGGATGCGCCCTTCCGTTTGAGTCAAGAGCTCATGCTCGACCGGATCAAGCTGATGTTCGACCTTCAAGGCCTGTCCCAGCAAAGTTGCCTTGGCTTTTGCAGGGATGTCGCTGCCTAGCACTCGTGCGTCGAGAAGCGCTATGGGTCCGGCGCGGCGCAGCCAGCCGCGTTTGAGGACCTGTTCCCAATCGGAGCGCCGGGTGACGCGTTCGGCAAGAAAAGCTGCATCGATCTCCGCACCGGCGGCTCGATGTGGCGAGGGCGATTCGTCGACGCGCTCCCAAGGCGGGCCGCAGGCTGCGTCACTCCACTGAAAAGAGATGACCAGGGAGACGACCCGGACATAGCATTGGTCTCGAAGATTGCTTGCCCATTCTTGGATTGAGTCTAGAAAAGCCTGGTAGGAGTCCCCTTTGGCATGTCCGACGGCATACTCCATCGCGGTGTGTTCACCCAAGCGGAGGATATGGATATCCATCGGGGCGCCGTTAAGCCATTCGCGCAAGCGATGAACGAGCGGCTCATTATCACGCTCGCCGAGTTCAGTGACCACCTGCGCGATGCCGCCCGGCGCGAGGTGATGGGGCAGGCCGGCGACGATTCGTTTCTGGATATCTTCTCCGGACCGGCCGCCATCGCGAAAGCGGACGGTGTCGAGGGGCGAGGGCACGAATGGGGGATTCGCCGTAATCAGGTCGAAGCTTTCGCCACGCACGGGTTCGAAAAGATCGCCGACCACAACTTCGAGATTGGTGACGCCCGCGGCTTGGGCGTTGAAGCGCGTGCAACGGGCCGCGCGCGGGTTGATATCGGCGGCAAGTACTTGGTCGGTGTGAGTGGAAGCGAGTAGCGCCTGAATGCCCGAGCCGGTGCAAAGATCGAGTGCGGCGCGAAACTTGCGGCGTGCGGTACAGTGCGCAAGATTGCGGCTATCGTGGCCGACGGCCATCACGTGATCGGACGGAACCGCGGCGTAGCCCGGATGCGGAAGCTCGGGCCAGGCGTGGTCCGAAAAGACCAAGCGATCGCCGACGGGAAATAGCGAGGCACGAGCCGAACCTGGCCCGTCTCATCAATTGCAATTATTCCGGTTCGGATGAACACATCGCGATCGGAGCGAGAGAACAGCCGATCGAGTTCATCCGCCGGAAGAATGCCTTGCAAGAGGAAGAGATCGATTGCCAGCGCGAGCGGATCGCGGATGGCCAGACGCTCCGTGCGGTACGTCGGCCGGTGACGCCACTGGAGGTGGGAAAGGTCCTCCAATCGGAGGCGCTCTGTTGCAGAGCTTTCGGAGTATCCGGCGCCCGCGAGCTTCGAAACGGCGTCAGAAAGCTGGGTACATCGGCCGGGTCGACGATGAAGGGAGCGGGCTCGGTCATAGCCTGAAGTACAGCGCAATCTGATGGCCCTGAGCCCCGAGGCAAATACTTCTGTGGCTAGTTGGAAGCCGCGTCACAACGAACCAAAGGGAGTGAACTGGCGGGACCTTAGGAAAACTCTGATCAAGTGTCGGCGGAGAGCGTAAACCACGGGGTACACAGGGGTGCACGGAGGCCCCCAAGGGCTTAATCAGAACTCCCTTAGGGGCGTGCGGAACAGCTACACAGGGTGCGCAAAAAGTGGATTTCGCGTACTCAGCCCCTAAAGGGGTGTTCGATTTTCCCGGCCTTGCGGTATCGCTAAAGCGATACCCTGATACGAAACCAGAGCTTCCCCGCAGCCTTTAGAGGCGTGCCTGGTGGCGTGCCCTTCCCAAAACGAGTTGTGAAATAGTTCTCGGCTACCACACACGGCAAGCGTTCTCCCGGACCATGGGCTGGCCTGGCTTGCAGTGAAAAGCGTCACGAAATTCCTTCATGTTCGCAGCCACGCCGTTCGCCCGATACTTCTCTGGCGAGTGCGGATCGACGGTCGCTCGCAGCCGCTTGTTTTCATCGCGCTCGTTCGTGCACCAGCTTTGCCCATAGGCAACGAAGAAGCGCTGCTCCGGCGTTAACCCGTCCAGCGGCTCGCAGTTTCTGATCCTTCGTGTCTTCCTTCCACGCGAGATAGGCCAGAAGCGTCCCTCCGAGGTCCGCCAGATCCTCGCCGTTGGTCAGTTTGCCGTTGATCTTGATGTCGTCGATGATCGTGTATCCGGAATATTGATCGACCACGCATTGGGCGCGTTGCTCAAATTCCTTGCGGTCGGCATCCGTCCACCAGTTGCGCAAATTGCCCTGTGCATCAAACTGGCTGCCTTCGTCGTCAAAGGCGTGCGTGAGTTCGTGGCCCATGGTGGCGCCGGTGTCGCCATAGTTCGGAGCGGCGTCGGACAGCGCGCTGAACAGCGGGGGCTGCAGCACTCCTGCGGGAAAGTTGATGTCGTTTCTTTGCGGATCGTAATCCGCATTGACGGTGGGCGGCGTCATGTCCCATTCCTTGCGGTCGACCGGCTTGCCGATCTTTGCTAGCCAGCGGTGAAACTCGAACCAGGACGCGCGTTCCGAGTTTCCGATTTCGTCTCCGCGCACGATCTCCAGGGAACTGTAGTCGCGCCAGGTGTCGGGATAACCGATCTTGTTCGCAATCGCGTGCAGCTTGGTGAGCGCCTGCTCCTTGGTCGCCGCTCCCATCCAGGGCAGTGCCTGGATCTCGCTCTGCATGGCGGCTTCAACCTCTTGCACAATTTTCAGCGCTGCCAGTTTCGCCTCCGGACTGAAGTACTTCGCCACGTACGCCTGGCCCAGCGCTTCTCCGAGATCGTTGTCGACGTCGTTGGTGCAGCGTTTCCAGCGGGGCGGCAGTTCCTCCTGTCCCGCGCAGAGTCTTGCCATAGAAATTGAAATTTTCTTTCACAAATGCCGCGGACAGGCTCGGGGCCGCATCGTGCGTTGCATGCCAGCGCAGATAGATTTTCCAGTCTGGCAAACTTTCTTTTTCGATCTCTTCACTCATGACGCGGAAATAGTCGGGCGTCACCACGTTCAGAGTTGCGCGCGGAGAGGCGAGCGATCCCAGGCCGGTTTTTGTGAAATACGTGTGCCAGCCGAAAGTCGGCGCCAGCTTCTGCAGTTCCTCGACGCTCATCTTGTGATAGAGCTTGGGCGGATCGCGGCGTTCGACGCGGGTCATCTGGCCCTTGGCTAGCGCCGTCTCGATGCGCATCACCGTCGCTGCCTCCGTGGCCGCGTCGGTCGGCCTGTCTCCGAGTAGCGTAAACATTTCGCGACGTGCGCCAGGTAAGCCTCGCGCAGCTTTTGGGACTCGGGATCGTCCTTCAGATAGTAATCACGATCCGGCAGGCCGAGCCCGCCCTGGTCGGCCTCGGCGATAACCTGCGTGGAGTCCTTGAAATCCTGATTCGAACGGAATGTGAACAGCGTGCCGCCGCCGTAGAGCGAAGGCGGGAACTGCGCGGTCGCGGCATATTCCGCGAGATCCTGCTTCGACTTCAGACTGGCGATGCGCTCCAGTTGCGGCAACAGAGGCTTGGCGCCAAGCTTCTCAATGGCTGCCTCGTCCATGCATGACGCGTAGTAATCGCCGATCTTCTGGGCCACGGCATCGCGCGTGGCGCTGGTTCTTGCCGCTTCTTCCAGGATCGCTCTTAGCTGCGCGCGGTTCTCGTCCTCGAGCTTGCCGTACGTGCTCCAACTCGACTGGTCGGGCGGGATCGGATTCTTTTTGATCCAAGCGCCGCAGGAGTACGTGTAAAAGTCCACGCACGGGTCAATAGTTCGATCCATGGCGGAAACGTCGAGCACGGGCTCGGAGGAAGAGTGTTGGGCACAGGCGGGCGCAGCGTACGAAAGCACCGCCAGAAGCAGGGCGAAAATTTTCCAGTTCATAATGTTTTGGCGCGCAAAATTGCACTCTGAGATTATCGCTTCGTTCAAAACTTATCCAGCGTCAATGACCCGTTGGTCCAAGTAGTCAGACGTTGGTATGGGGTTTTCGTTAGGGAAGTTCCGACTAAAAGCAGTGTGGCGCGGACACCCCTGTCCACGAATCTGGTAAACTCCGCCCATGCGGCGTGAGCAGGTTGGCGGACAGGAGTGTCCCTCCTGACACATGCTGAGCCAGCTATCCTGTACGTTAGTACACTCCGCGTTAGTATCCTATCCAGCTATAACAGCTCCACCTATTACTCCCTGCTCTTTACAGGTTAAGTTTCGATTCCCACGTAGCAAACACGACCCACGATGTAGTCGCCGGGCTTTTGGCCGTCTTCCAGATTTATTACTTCAATCGGGTAAGCTAGGTTGTGTGGACGCAGGATCAAGTGCCCGTCCGCAGTCTCAACATACTTGATGGTGCAAGCCCCACCTCTACGCACGGCATAGATGTTGCTTTCGCCCTTTCTGTAGGGAGTCAGCGAATTATAGTGGCGGTCAAGCAGTAGGATGGCGCCAGGCATGACGCGGGGATACATGCTCATGCCTTGTTGCGCATCCGCCTTGATGATTACAAAGCGTTCCCATGCGCTGCGGTCGCCCTCGACTTCCTCCTTCAAGCGCTTCAAAAAGGTCTTCTTGAATTTCAGGATCTCCTTGACATGCATGCTCAGAATCAGCGCATCGGAGGCCGCGATATGCGGGTCGGCGACCACGACGTTGTCGAATTCGTCCTCGCTCGGCGGGAGGATCGAGGCGCGCTTGTTCACCTCGGCGGGATCGATCAGATCCAGCACGGAAAGATGCTGGACGTTTAGAACCTTGTCCATGCCTTCCAAGCTGAGTCCTCGTTTACGATTCAGGAAGTTGGAGATGTGGGCTTGCTTGAAGCCGGTCTGTTCCGCCAGACGCAAGCCAGTGAGTTCCCCTGCGTCAATCCGTTCCCACAAGGCGTTGCGGAGATTTTCTTGAAGCATGCGGAATTTCATCGGCGGAGTATAACACGTTGCAATAGCCGAATGCTATTTGTGTTATAAATACAACATCCACAAGGGAATAAAGATCTTGACTTAGTCGCCTTCGAGCTATACGGTAAAGTTATTATATGTCTTACAATGCACTTATAATGCAGGAAAGGTTGGCAGCCATGATAGAAGTAGAATCCCATGAGAACGAAGAACGGAGCTTCGGGGAGTTCCGCCGGAAGGTGCGCGCGGCGGAAGTGCTCTCGGCAGCAATGCAGCGGCTGCTGCAGTCCATTCACTTCAGCGGGCGTTTGAGCGTTATTGTGCAGAATGGGCAGGTGCTCAAGTCCGGTTACGAGGAGGGTTACTTTCGGCAACCGGAGCCGGCGGTTGCTGCCCGACTACAGTGAACCGCTTTATTCCTAACTAAATAGCATCACAGGTCATCGTAAGAGAAACGAGCCCTGGACCGAGAAATCGGCACCAGGGCTTTTTTTGGTTTGATCATTTTTTATTTTCATACAGAGAGGCAATCATGAACTTCATAGGCAGGATGGAAGGCGAGGAAATCCAAGTCGAACTGAAGTATTGCGAACGATGCGGCGGATTGTGGCTGCGTCCACGGGGAACAGATGGAGTGTATTGCGCCAGCTGCCGCGAGCGCTTAGCGGCAATGCCAGATCCTGGGGAGGCGCCGCCCCGCAAGGCGCGGCGCCGCAGAGCGCCCGCGCAAGGAACGAATCTTCAAGAAGCTCCAAGAGAAGACCTTCAGAGTTCAGGCCGGATTGAATGTCTGCAGGGCGTGGCCGCGATGGAGGTGTGGGCATGACCAGCGCACAAACGACGAGTATCCACGCATGGAATCTGATGGGGCAGGCCGAACCACCGCTGCCGGTGGTGTTTGGCGAAACGGAAATGGACTTGTGGCCCTACCGCAGGCGCACGGCGGCGCTGCTGCGGCGGTACGCTCGGGCTTCGATCGAGGTGGGAAGGCTGCCGTCGCTGCTCGGTCGCGAGTTCTTCCGTACGCGGGTCACGTCGTACACGATGAGGAACTTTGAGGATGTCGTAATTTTTGTGGCCGACATGGAGCAGGCGATCGAGAAGCTGAACACACTCGACAAGAAACTGCTGGCCATGAACATTCTGGAGGAATACACCATACCGGAGGTCGCGCGGCTACTCGGTTGCACCCAGAGAACGATCGAGCGGTTCCTCCAAGATGCACTTGACCAACTCTCGCGGATACTACTCGCGGGTGGCTTGATGGAGGAAATTCCTACTGCAAAGAGGGGGCGGGAAATTTACCGGGAAAGTTGTCAAGAGGGTAAAAATTACAATTTCGAGGTAAGTGATTCAAAGGAAGGCAAAAATAAATATCAAAAAGTTGGCGGTACACCCCCCTCTGATTTGATATCCTAAACTTAAGAGTCAAAAGAATTCTGGAGGGCGCGACGCACATCGCGCCCTTTTTCTATTTAGGCGGGTTTCGAAAGTCTGCGGCGGGCGGGGTTGTAGAATCAGAACAGTCGTAAGACGGAGACTTCGGGTTGCGACGGGAAGGCGAACCGAACACGGCATGGACATGACGTGGGTCACAGAACGAGTCGCGCTGGGCGGTGGAATCTGGAACGCTCGGAACATGGAAGAACTGGCAGAAGCCGGCGTGACCCACGTGCTTAACATGCAGATCGAGTTCGATGACCGGCCGCTGGCGGAGCCATACGGGATACGGGTGCTGTGGAATCCGACCGACGACGATTTTTTGCCGAAGTCTCCGGAGATGTTGAAACGCGGTGTCGATTTTGCGCTGGCAGCGCTGGACGAAGCGGGGACGCGGCTTTACGTTCATTGCGCGGCAGGGGTGCACCGGGCTCCGATGATGACGCTGGCGGTATTATGTGCGTTGGAGTGGGAGATAGAAGCGGCCATGGTTCTGATCGAGACGCGAAGACCGGCGGTCGATTTCGCGGACGTCTATGTAGAGAGCGTGCGGCGGTTTCTGGAGTCGCGAGTTGAGAGCGAGCCGGGGAGTTCAAATTGACAATCAGATCGGAGTTTTTCGGAAGTTCTCGATGAGTTAGGGACAAAGTCAAAAAACTCGAACCACAGGGGACACGGAGGAGCACAGGGGAAACTTGCAAGGGCGCCGCTCGACAGAGCGGCTTTCTTATTGGCCCGAGCTAGAGTGGCGTGCGCCTACGAGGAGAGAAAAGGACATGCGCAGACGGTTCGCGGTGAATAGTAAGTGCTTTCCGACGACGGCGAAGGCGGCGATTTTTCTGGCGCTGGCGCTGCTGATCGCGTTGACGATGTCGACCGAGTCACAGGCCCAAGGGCCAACGCTTACCACGATCAGCGACACAGTGTATCGAGCCGACGGAACGGCCGCGTCGGGTACGGTGCTGATTTCGTGGCCGTCGTTCCAGACCGCAGGGGGAGACGCCGTAGCAGCGGGCAATCTGGCGGTGACGATAGGGCCGCTAGGGGCTTTCACCGCGCAACTGGTTCCTAATGTGGGCGCGACTCCGGCGGGGACTTACTATGTCGTAGTTTTCCAACTGGATGACGGAACCGTGCGGACGGAGTATTGGGCAGTGCCGGCGACGTCGCCGACAACGATTGCCGCGGTACTGACGACACCGGGCACAGGCCTCGGGAACCTTGCCGTGACGCAGCCGTATGTGAATGCGGCGGTGGCGAATCTCGGCGCCACAGTGGTGCATCTGGCGGGAACGGAGACGATCACCGGCACGAAGCAGTTTGCCGTTCCCCCGTCGCTTCCGACTCCGGTTGGAGCCAATGACGCTACGAACAAGGGTTATGTGGATGCGGCGGTGTCGAACGTCGGCTCGGGAGCCTACGTTGCGATCGCAGGCGGCACGATGACTGGTCCGTTAACCTTGCCCGCAGATCCAACCGCACCCAACCAGGCTGCCGACCGGCACTATGTGGACAATGGGCTCGCGGTGAAGGCTGACTTGATCAATGCGACTGTTCCACCCAATGAATTGGGAGCGGGAGTCGCCAGTTCAGCCACTTGTTTGAACGGTAACTCCACATGGGGATCCTGTGGCGGGGGAGCTCCCGCCGGGATCACTTATGCCACGACGGCGCTGAATTGGACACAGGCTTTGACAACTCCCCTGGTGGCCGGCTCGAGCGCAACGGTGACGTTGAGCCCTTGCCCGGTTGGAATCGATACGACCTCCGGCGCTGGCTACGATGTCTACATCAACGACAGCAGCGCGGAAGCGGTCGCGGTGACGGGGGGGACATGCACTTCCGGAGCTTCCTCTGGGACGATTACATTTACGCCGTTTTTTTCGCACTCATCCTATGCGATTCAGTCGGCGTCTTCTGGAATTCAGGAGACGATTAACGCCGCATGCGGAGTGAGCTCTACGACTTATGCAAACGTTCAGTGCAACATCACGATTCCGGCAAACGGTCCCTACATCAGCAGCTTCGCAAACCATGCCTTCAACGACTATAACGTCTATGGGACGATCTTCTTCCATGCCAATCAATCCACGTTGAACGGGTATGGGGTGTCGATAAACTGTCTCGGACGCGGAGCATGTCTTCAAGTCGGAGACCTGGTTAATTCCAATCACTCCTCGGCAAACTTCGTCAACGGTATCAGTTTTCGTAGTCCAACGAATCACTCGAGCATCCCCGCTTACGCAGGCGTGAATATCACCAACACGGCACTGACAAGTAACTATGCGACGATCACTACCGCAACAGCGCATGGCTTCCGTCCTGGCGATATGGTTACGATTCTGTTCACCGACGACGTACATTACTGGGGAGACGCGGTGGTGACGGACTGCGGAAGCGGCGCAACGCCCGCTGCCTGCACTGGAACATCGACAACGCTCCGCTACGCCCGCACCGAGCCCAATATCGGGTCGCAGCCTACTCCTGGAGTGGTTGCACTCGCATACACGGCGATCCTGGATAACGGCAATAGCACTCAATTCATCGGCATCCAGTATGACCTTGGCGGCGAGGCTGGAACATTTAACAACTTCTTCGATATGTGGGACGACGAAAACGCGACTATCGACCATTTCAACAACAATGCGATCTCGCTAAGCGCAAACTCAAACTGGACGGGATCGTTTGTGTTCTCGGCAGGGAACCAGAACCATCAGGTTGCTCCGGTCATCACGCTGCGGGACTCGAACATCACGGCGAATTACTCGAACGGGGCGACTGTCTACAACTCAAACGGCTTGTATGTGGAGAATACCGTCATTCAAGCGTCAGGCCCGTGGCAGGTCTACTCCGCGAACACGACTGGGAACTATGCGGGAGCTTACATTAAGAACATCTACTCCGAGAGTGGCGCCGCTCAGAACCCGCTATCTCCGGCGCGATCTCCTTTTCCCGGTCTTGGGATTGCGGGCTTGATTGCCGGGTCATCGAGCGGAGCCTCAAGTTTCCAGGTGGTCGGGAACGGCAGTACTGAGGGAGCGTTTTATTCGGGTGGAACCGGGTCCACGCCTTACTCATACTTCATTGTAGCCAATGACACAACCGCTAATACGCAAACCTCTCCGATGCAGATTCTCAATTGGCTCTCTACGGGGAGCGATTCCATTCCGGTTCGTTGGCCGAGGGTGGCGAACGGAAAAGATGCCATAACCTATGACGTAATCCGTATAACAACTCCGGGTGGGGTGGGAGCGGTTTATCCCTACAACGGTGGATGCCCCGGCGGGCCGGGTGGGGTATGCGGATATGTGGCAAAAGGGCTTACTCAATCTGCGGCGTGTTCGGGTGGTCTGGTTTGCACTTACACAGATAACGGGTCATCGTCCACCTCTCAGTACACGATTAAACAAGGCAACTATAGCGGAGCTCTGAACTTCTGGCCTGGTTCCCTGGTATCGGTCAACAGAAGCGTTACAGTGGATGTGGAAATGGGGAACTCGGTCGGAGTGGGACTGTCCGGGAATCCGCTTGAGATTGCGCATCAATGCACAGGCAATGGAGCAGCCTCGGCCGGAGGCTATACCACGTGCCTGGCGAGCGCTACATCCTTCAACAACAGCGTTCCAAATCAGACGGCCACGATCGTGACGGACGGAGACGCAAATACTGGCGGCACCCAGCTTTTGACTAAAGGAAGACTGAACTTCAATACGACTCCATTTACCACTATCCAGCCGCACCACATCATCACGCTGATTGATTCGCAGCCCGCCCTAACTCAGGCGACAGCAGGATATCGTCCACCAGCGAGTGCGAATGATACCTGGATTGGAACGGACGTGGCGAGCGGGGGGGCGGTACTTAGTTCGGGGCAGCTTGCGTTTGGGGCGCCGATTTCGATTACGAATTACATTGCCCAGACAGGCGATGGTATTCACGCAAACTGGCTGGAAAGGTTAAGCGCATTGCTGAAAGAGTTCAACGTTCCGGTCAAGTTCGATCAGGGCGTCACGGTCGCCGGCCTGTCGAATGGGTGCCTCAATGTCGCGTCGGGCGTGATTGCATCCACCGGGAGCCCTTGCGGATCTGGCGGTAGTGGCGGAAGTGTAAGTTCGGTCTTTGGTCGCTCAGGGGTGATTGTGGCGGCCAGTGGCGATTACACGGTATCTCAAGTTACAGGTGCGGCCGCGGACGCAGCCGTAGTGCATAACACGGGCGCGGAAACGATCGCCGGGGCGAAGACTTTTACGAGCACGGTCACAATGAGCGGGAACTTGTTATTGCCGCAGGGAAGTGGCTATGTTCCCGCTCCTGGCGGCATCGGTCTGGATATAGCTGCCGGACTGCCGGTAGTTAACGTTGGTGGCACAACGGAGCAAGTTGCTCTTACGAGCTCGAATATCAGTGGACAGGCGGGGACGGCTCTTGCTCTGGCGGCGGTTCCGACCCAGTGCAGCGGATCGTTTGCCACGGGCATTGCGGCGAATGGCAATGCGAATTGCACTACTCCCGACGTCATCCAGTTGCCTGAAACCGCGGCGCCCGCCGGAATTCCTAACTGGGGTGTTTTCTGGTTTGATGCCCAGACCCATGCACCGCACTTTATTGAAAACAACGGGCAAGCGGTGCAGCTTGGACTAACTAACCTGTTTAACTCGGATCCGGGAGGAGATCCCGCAGACAATCTCGAGGAGCGCAACGGGACTAACGCGGAGAACCTGCGCGTGTACTCGAGTTATACGAACAGCACGACGTGGCAGCGCACGTCACTGGGCTATGATGCGACGGATAACTATGCCGTGGTAAAGAGCGAGAACGCGATGTCGTCATCGGCGCTAGGATTGGGGTTTTGGATTGGGAGCGGCCTGAAATGGGTGGTGGACTCAACAGGTAATTTGAAACCGTGGACTGACAATCAATTCAATCTTGGCAGTGACACGGGGAATGCTCTCCAGAGCGTATTCGCGAAGACCTCATTCAATATGTATAACTCAGGCCGCCAGGATTTTGAGTTCCTCAACGACGCCACGAACGGTACGACGCTAAACCAGCTCGCGGTTTACAACAGCAGTGTTACGGGAGTGCAGACGGCGGCGACTTCGAGCACGGATGGCGTGGTTGGCGTGGTCAGCGGAGGGGCCGGCACGTCTAACAAGGCCGTGATCACATGGGCTGGGTTCGCGGCATGTAACTTCGATGCTGCCAGTCCAATTGCGGGAGACTATGTGGTCGCCAGCACGACGCAGGCTGGGAAGTGCCACGATAGTGGATCAACGACTCGCCCGACTGGGGTGCAGGCGATTGGACGGATTGAAGGTGGCGGTTTGCGAGTTAGTCTTGCGCCTCCTAGCGGGAGCGGCACAGGCGGTGCGGTTAACTCGGTGTTTGGACGGTCGGGGACCGTGACGGCAGTGAGCGGAGACTACTCGGTGAGTCAGGTTACCGGGGCGGCGGTGGACGCTGCCGTCGTTCACCTGGCGGGCGCGGAGACCATCACGGGGGCGAAGACATTTTCCAGCAATGTGACGCTCAGCGGGAATCTGAACGTAGCGGGGACTATTAACCAGACGGGCAGCGGGCCAACGCAGTGGTCGGGACAGGAGTGGACGGGAACGACGGTCACGGTGCCAAGCGGGATGGCTTTCTCTCTGGGAGTGGGGTCGGATAGCACGTTCAGGTGCCAGTTATCGAGCGGGGCGTCATGCATGCCGGCGTCTGGCGGAGGAATGGTTTATCCGGGCGCAGGAATTTCTAACTCGACGGGATCTGCGTGGGGAACGTCCTACGGGACATCAGGAAGCGGAGCTACGCTGGCACTCACTGCATCACCGGTCTTCACGGGTACTCCTACGGTGCCGGGTTACGTTCCTACCGGCACTACTGTTAACGGGCACGGACTTTCGTCTAATGTAACTGTATCGGCGTCAGACTTGACTACGGGAACGCTTCCGCATGCACAGTTACCGTCGCTAGTAAGTGGTGATATTCCGAACAATGCGGCTAACACTAGCGGGACGGCGGCGAACCTTAGCGGAACGCCGACGCTTCCGAATGGGACGACGGCAACGACGCAGACCGCTGGCGATAACAGTGCGAAGCTGGCGACGGACGGCTTCGTGGCGTCGAGCATAGTCTCCGGCGCAACTCAGTTAGTCCCCTTTGCCGGATATAGCACGACCAATCAGCCGGTGTTTCCTACATCTGGCAGCACGGCGGCCATCTGGCAGTTCACGGTCCCATTCGCGGTTACAACTTCAAAGGTGGCTTACAAAGTCGGGACGACCGCAGACAATACCGCAAACACCTATGAAATTGGCGTTTACAACTCCAGCGGCACGTTAGTGTTGTCGTACCAGGCGGCAGGCACAGCTTTCGCGCCAACCGCTTCCACCGTCTACAGGCAGGGCTGGTCACAGGGAGCCACGACACTGGCGCCGGGCAGGTACTACCTGGCTTTGAGCAGCGGCTGCACGTCGTCCTGTGCGACGTTCTATACCAGTGGCGGCACGACGACCACCTATTATTCAAATACCGCCGCTTCTTCGGTCGCTTCCGGGGGAACGTTGGCTTCTTCGATCACCGCTCCCGGTTCGGGATATGAGAGCTTCAGCGCCAACGTGCTCTCGGTGATACTCGAGTAAGTGCCGTGCTTGTGGCGGAGCGGAGAAGGGGAGCGACGGAAATGTCACCATTCTCCGACTAGCAGCACGGCCGAAGAGGCTGTGGACAAATTAGTGTCGTGCGTTGAAGATAGCGGTGGTTTGTTTCGTCTCGATCCGATACGAAGTGTAGTGTTTGACGAGGAAGTCAAAGGCTTTAACCACGGGGGACACAGGGAATCACGGGGGAAGTCAGCGAATCATAAATGTCGATCTGTTTGACGCACTACACTAGTTCAAGGGGAGAAAGCGCGCCCTCGGCAGCTAAAGCCGGATTCAAAACAATACTCTTATCGCAGCGGTGAACCGGTGCGCCACCCCAAAATCAAGTACAAAGTCGAGTTTTTCCGCAGGCTGTGAAGCCGTGCCCTTTGCAAAACGACTTATAAGACGGCTTCTTGCCGAACCACGGAATCAAGAAAACCATGATTAAAAAAGTATTGTTGCTTCTGTGCCTGGGAGCCCCGCTGGCGTGTGCCTCGAACTACTACGTCGATTGCAATTACGGGTCGAATGGAAATCCTGGGACTAGTCCACAGCAGGCATGGCGCACTCTGTTGAAAGTTGGGATCTCAAGCTTTCAGGCGGGTGACACGATCAGCCTGCTTCGGGACTGTACCTGGAATGAAACGCTGACTCCGCCATCGAGCGGGACGAATCCGGCTACGGGCGGCGCGCTTATCAAGATCGACAGCTATGGCAATGGCCAACCGCCGCACTTGACTGGCCATATGCCGATCGCGGCGAAATGGTGGACGCAGGTTCCAAACACAAACGTCTGGTCGGCAACACTCTATTCGGCCACGAGCGGGGTGGGAGGTGTCGTGCAGTGCGGGATTCGAGGTTTCTACTGCCTGACACAGCCGCCAACGCAGTTGCAATATGTGCGGTTCGGAACGACTTGGGGGACGGCGCAGGGGAGCCAGGCGGCACTTAGTCAGGACCGGGACTTCTGGTACGACGCGACGAATTACATTTTGTATGTGTACAGCGCCGAGGGCAATCCCTCGGGGAATTTGGCGTATGCCTACACAGTTGCGCCGATTGTGCTCAGCGGCGAGACGCTGCTGAATCTGAACAGCGTATCGTGGCTGGAAATTCAGCATCTGCAAATCGACTGGTTCGACGGCTACGGAGTGCAGGTACAGGGCGCGAGCGATCATATTTGGCTGGCGAACATGGCCGCGAACAGCGAAGTGGAAAACAGCACGGCGCCATTGGGATTCTATGTGCAACCGACAGGAACGCCGGTGGACATCCATCTTTATAACACCGACGCAAATATGAACTATGTGGGTTACCACTTCGATGGATGCACGAGTGGCGGGTGCGCATTTGAGATCAAGAACTGCCGGGCATACGGGAATCGCACGTACGGAATCGTGGACAACGTGCAGGGAGCGGTGAGTTACGACTACTGCCATTTGTATGGAAATTACATAGCGACGGCGATCGCCGTTGATGTTTCGGGAACGCCAGGACCGACGGCAGGGACGCACAACATCGCTGCCGAAACGCCGCCGTGGATCCGCAGATGGCAGCGGTGGCCGGCCTATACGACGGTGACTTACGACGATCCCGGACTGGTGCAGTACAGCGATACCTATGTCAACTCATTGCTACCCATTATGAGCGCGAAAGCGATACCACTCTCGATTGCGGTGGTTACTAACGGGAGTTACTCGCAGTCGATCATCGGTGAAGTGCAGGGCTGGATCAATGCGGGATGGGACATCAACACGCACTCGGTCTCGCACCAATATTGGAATCCGCCTTCGACGACACCATGCGACGACGTCAACGGACCTATTCCGTGTGATGCTTTTCTGTTGGCCTATGTGGGTCCGGGCACTTACACCATGAGCATCACGCACAGCGGCGGGGGCGGAAATCTTACGCTTACGACATCGCCCTACGACGCGACTTGCTATCACTCATGGGATCTGACTCCCGTGCCGCCGGGGGGGACGGCGGAGGCGGGGCAAATCGACGCGCTCTCCAATATCATCTCGACGCTGCAGGGACAGCCGAGTTGCTATGCCGTGGGCGCGACCGCATACAGCAATGAGTTCGCAAAAGGGCGCGCGCACGGCTGGTCGCTGGCAAACACGTTTTCGAGCCCCGGCATTCCGGGTCCGATGACGCTGCCCAGTACCTTGCCTGTAGCTTCGAGTTGCACGGCAACTCCCTCGACGCCGGGCTGCGTGCTCTTTGACGAAACCAACCTCGAAACCGACGAGATGACCTGGGCGTTGACTTGGTTTAACCAAAACCTGTCGGGGCTTTCCGGGCTGAACCTGAGCAACCTGATCTACGTCATGCCGGGCACGTACGGCGACGCGCTGACGGAGAACGTCGCGAACGGGCTTGGATTTAAGGGCGTGCGGGGTACCGGATCGCTGACCTCCACATGGGTATTGGGCGGCGCGGATTCGACGCTGGCGAAGGGGTATGACGCGTTCAACATTCTAAGCCAGGGAGTGGTGCCTAACTACCAGAACCTGAGTTATCAGCAGATGCGCAACCAGGTTAGTCAAGACGTGTTTAAGAACGCATTGTGGGGAAGGCCGATTGGGTACTTCTGGCATGTGAACGAGTTAAGGCCGGATGAGGTTGAGAACTTCATGGACGCGCTGGTACAAGGGGGCGCGACTTTGGAGTCGAACACGCAGATGGTGAACTTGCTGTTGTCATGCGCGAAGAACGATGTTGAGCCGCCGGGGTATGTGTCCGGAAGCTATTACGTTTGCCCATCGAGTGGGACGGAGGCGGACTTCCGGCCGACGGTGAATTCACCGGTCAGGGATGCGGGTGTGAACTTAGGCGCGGAGTATCAATACGATCTGCTGGGAATTAATCAGAACTCGTTTGGATCGGGGTGGGAGATAGGGGCGTACGCGTATGTGCCGGAGAATTTCAGCGCCATGCATTGAGAAGCAACCGTCAGCCTTCAGCCGTCAGCGCTCAGCTCTTGTTGGCGGTTCCCCAATTCTGCTGAAGGCGGAGTGGGGGATGAAGTTTTGACATTTGACTTCGGGCCCGCAAATTTGGAGTGGCTAGGGCGACATCTGGATGACCGCGCGAAAGTGCAACCAGCGGTTCTGGAAGAAATAGAGCAGGGGGAAATATGGGCGCCGACGGAGCGGGATGATTTCATCGAGAGGTTGCTGAAGATCCGGACGAAGTGCTCAAACCAGACCTTCTTCAGATTGAACCGGGCGCAGCGCGAGTATTCCGATCGGTGGTCGAATCAGAATGTCGTGCTGAAGGCGCGCCAGGTCGGCATTACGACTTACATCGCGGCGAGATTTTTTGTGCAGACGATTACGCACCGGGGCACGATGACCATGCAAGTGACGCAGGACAGGCAATCGGCGGAGGACATTTTTCGGATCGTGCGGCGGTTCTGGGATAACTTGCCGGATGACGCGCGGGAAGGGACTCTGCGAACTTCGAACCGCAATGTGCGGCAGCTGGTGTTCCCGGAGTTGGACAGCGAGTACTGTCTGGCTTCGGCGGAAGAGAATGCGGGACGCGGGCGGACGATCCAGAATCTGCATTGCTCGGAGGTTGCGCGCTGGGGGCGAAAAGGCGACGAGGCGCTGGTGTCATTGCGGGCGGCGGTGGTGCCGGGAGGGGAGATTGTGCTGGAGTCGACGCCGAACGGGGCGGGTGGACTTTTCTACGAAGAGTGGCAGCGGGCGGAGGATACGGGATATACGCGTCACTTCTTTCCCTGGTGGTATGAAGCGGGCTACACCATTGAACCGGGCGCGAATTTTCCGCCGCTCACGGAAGAAGAAGCGGCACTGACGGCGCTTCACGGGCTGACCATGGGACAGATCGCATGGCGGCGATGGGCTGGCTACGGCGGCTACGGCTATGGAGGTTCTGGGAGAGCACCCAAAAAGAACCGAAGAAGGCTGCTGTAAGTGGCGCCGACTTTTGACAACCAAGTTGGGGGTATCTCAATGAACATCCCCTCGTGGTGCCCAAAAGAGGGACACCTTGGGGATGATTTTTTAAAAAAAGGCACCACCCCGAAAAACAGCTTTCCCGAAATTTTTAAAAAAAAGCAAGGCGCAGATACAGAGGAAAAGAAGACGGGCCCGCCAAGTGGTACGTTTGAGCCACATTATCCACCACGATGCGGAGAAATTTCTACCTTGATGCGAGGAGCCGCAGGAACAGCGCCACGCTGCGCTTCTTCTTTTTGAAACTTGGTGCAATCCAGCTACGAACAGTGAGAACAGTACAAACAAAACAAAAGTACGAGGAAAGTACTCCCTCGTTTTTGGAAACCAAACCACCACTATGGTGCATTTCA
>CAVRNL010000029.1:0-16201 GCA_963722485.1 uncultured Acidobacteriaceae bacterium | reverse complement strand
CCCGAATCCCTTTGGAGCTCGATGATGCAAGCGCTTTCAGTTTGCCGGCCTTCGCCGCATCCACCATCTCTGGCAGGCTCAGGCCTCTCTCGGCCGGCAGATTGCCCCACTCTTTTTGGAATTTATCTGCGCTGGCGAGGGGTTCGTATCCCGGCAGAAGATCGGGGTATAGTCCCATTTCGCTGGCGCCGCGCGAATTCGCGTAATCGCCCAGGCAGATCAGCTTGGCTCCAGTCAAGCTTTCCGCAAAACTCACCAACTTCGCCACGTCATGGCCGCGTAATTCAGAACCGAAAACGATACCTATGTTCTGCTCGGCGCGAATCTTCTCGCGCAGCGCAATCCAGGCATCGCGGTTCGTGGCGTCGCTCACCAACGCATCGAGCAGGGAATCGTCGCCGGCGAGAAATGCGACTGCTTTTGCCTCCGCGCCCGTCGGGACCATTGCGAACGCTGTCGCCTGTCGACGCAACTTGATGGGCGCGGAGTTGATGACGTAAAGTTTCGCGCGCCGCAACCGCACGTTCGTACGGATCTGCCATGCCAGCAGCGGATGCTGATTCGTAGGATCGTTGCCGATCAGCAGAATCGTCGGCGCCGTCAACACGTCGCGCATGGAGGCCGTCTTTCCCGGCTTGCCGTGGAGCGCGGCGGCGAGCGCAGGGTAATCTGCCGTCCGGTGATGATCGACATTATTCGTCTTGAGGACAGACCGCGCAAATTTTGAAAGCAAATAATTTTCTTCGTTGGTCGTGCGATTCGATCCGACGACGCCGATCGCACTTCCGCCGTCGTGATCGCAAACTTCTTTGAAACGGGTGCCGATCAGTTCAAACGCTTCTTCCCAGGTCGCCGGCGTCAGCTTGCCGTTCTTGCGAATTAGCGGCTCGGTCAGGCGGTCTTGGTGATGGACAAAATCGAAGGCGTAGCGTCCCTTGACGCACAGGAAATCGCCATTGATCCCGCTCTTGTCGCGGTTATCGCCGCGAACAATCTCCGCGCCAGTATCGCAGCGGCGCACGCCCAGCGTGGTTTTGCAGCCGTCTCCGCAGTGGGTGCAAATCGTACCCACATGTTTCATCTCCCACGGACGCGTCTTATAACGGTACGCGCCCGAAGTGAGCGCGCCCACCGGGCAGATGTCGATGCACATGCCGCATTCTTCGCAGTCGAGATGGTCGTCCTGATTGGGCGCGATGATCGAACTTACGCCGCGATTCTGCACGCCCAGCGCCCAAACGTCCATGCCTTCGCCGCACACGCGCACGCAGCGGTAGCACAGGATGCAGCGCGGCCGGTCGAAATAAACCACCGGAGACCACTGCTGTTCTTCGCGGTGGTTCTTCGTCTCGATGAATTTCGATTCGGAGGCGCCGTAGGAAAACGTCATGTCTTGCAGTTCGCATTCGCCGCCGGCATCGCACACCGGGCAATCCAGCGGATGGTTGCCAAGCAGCAACTCGACCATCGCCTTGCGAGCCTGACGCACCTCATCGCTGTCAGTGGCGACGATCATGCCCTCGGTGACTGTCGTCGTGCAGGCGGTTTGGAGCTTGGGCATCTTCTCGATCTTCACAACGCACATGCGGCAAGCGCCCTGCAACGAGAGCCCGGGGTAGTAGCAAAATGAAGGCACTTCAATGCCCGCGCTCTTGCAGGCCTCGATCAGCAGCGAGCCCGCGGGAGCCGTGATCTTCTTGCCATCGACAGTGAGTGTTACGTCAGGCATAAGGTCGTCGTTAGTCGTTCGTCGCTGGTCGTTCGCAAAGCACCGTTGGCATTTGCTCGACCTGCCAACGACGAACGACTAACGACCAACGACAGTCTTTCAAGCTAGCACCGGCTCTGCCGCGCTCGCTTTTTCAAACGGGCACGGCTTTCCATCTAAGTGATCTTCAAATTCTTTTCTGAACTTCTTCACGAACGCCATCGTCGGCATTGCTGCCGCGTCTCCGAGCGGACAGAATGTCTTTCCCAACATGTTTTCGGACAAATAATAAATGTTGTCGATGTCTTTCCTGACGCCCGCACCGGCATGGAATCGTGTCAGCGTTTTCTCCAGCCAGTCCGTGCCTTCGCGGCAGGGGATGCACCAACCACAGCTCTCGTGCCGATAGAACTTCATGGTGCGCAACGCAAACTTGACAATGCACGCGGTATCGTCGAGCACGACCACGCCGCCCGATCCCAGCATCGATCCCGCTTTTGCCACCGAGTCGAAGTCCATGGCGACGTCGATTTCCTCGGGCAGCAGGACAGGAGTCGACGATCCGCCGGGGACCACAGCCTTCAAAGAGCGCCCGTTCGAAATTCCGCCGCCGACCTCATAGATCATCTTCTTGAGGTTATATCCCATCGGAAGTTCGTAGACGCCCGGCTTGTTGAGATTTCCCGACAGGCAAAACAGCCGCGTTCCGCCATTCTTCGGCGTGCCGAGTTTCGCGTACCAATCCGCGCCGCCCAAAATAATGTGCGGCACGGCGGCGAGAGTCTCCGCGTTGTTAATGACCGTCGGGCCGCCCCACAGGCCGACCACGGCAGGGAACGGAGGACGGATGCGAGGAATGCCGCGCTTGCCTTCGAGCGACTCCATTAGCGCCGACTCTTCGCCGACTTCGTATGCGCCCGCTCCACCATGCCAATAAATGTCGAGATCGTATCCGCTGCCAAAAATGTTCTTGCCGAGGAATCCCTTGGCGTAGGCTTCTTTGATCGCCTTCTGCATGATGACCGACAGATAGCGATACTCGCCGCGTATGTAGATATATCCGGTATGCGAACCGACCGCGATGGCGGCGATCATGACACCTTCAATGACCGCGTGCGGATCGTGTTCGAAAATCAGGCGGTCCTTGCAAGTGCCGGGCTCACTCTCATCACCATTGCAGAGAACGTATTTTGGTTTGGCCGATTGCTTTGGCACAAACGACCATTTCATTCCCGTGCTGAACCCAGCGCCCCCGCGTCCGCGCAGCCCGGAGTTTTTCACCTCATTGATGATCGCGTCCGCGCCCATGCCCAAAGCCTTCTGCACAGCCTGGTAGCCGTCCAGTTGGAGATAGCGATCGATCTCGGTAGCGCCCTGTCCAAAGCGCTTCGAGATCACGCGTACCTCGTCGGGATGGGAAACTAGAGAAGCCATAAAACAATTTGGTAATTTTGTAATCGGGTAATTTGGTAATTGAAAACCCAAAACCGCGCGATTTTAAATTACAAAATTACCCGATTACCAAATTACAAAATCCTTACTGCGTTCCTTTCTTCTTATACTCGTCCAGAATCTCGTCCAGCTTCGCGTTCGTCAGGTTCTCGTGAAAATCGTAATTCACCTGGACAGCTGGAGCCCAACTGCACGCGCCGATACACTCAACCTCTTCCAGCGAGAACAAGCCATCTTGGGTCGTGCCCTTGTGGCCGATGCCGAGCTTTTTCTTGCAGTGGTTGAGAAGTTCCTCGCCACCGCGCAACATGCACGCGATGTTGGTGCACACCTGCACGTTGTACTTTCCGCGCGGCTTCGTCGTCAGCATCGAGTAGTAACTGATCACGTTGCGGACTTCGAGTTCGGTGAGATCCAGTCGGCTTGCCAGTTCCGCGATTACCTCATCGTTCAGACTGCCGACCTCATCCTGCGCATAGAGCAGCGTAGGCACCAGCACCGAGCGCCGGGTCGGGTAGTGCGTGAGCATCTCGGCAAAGCGCGCTTCGAATTCGTCCGAAAATTTCATAGGCAGAAAACAATTTGGTAATTTTGCAATCGGGTAATTTGGCAATTTGAAAATCCGGAGCATTTCTCGTGAGGGTGTAGAGTGCGCACCCTCAGCGGCTAAAGCCGGAACCCGTTGCAGCCCTTGGCGGCACGGCTGAAGCCGTGCCCTACCCGTTCGCGGCTCGCTCTACAGCAATTCGAGAAATCGTCTAAATCTGTGTCGTCCTAGATTACAAAATTACCCGATTACCAAATTACAAAATCCCACTAATCCCTACCGGTCGATATCTCCCAGTATCACATCCAGACTTCCAATGGCCGCAACCACGTCGGCGATCAGGCCGCCCTCGCACATCTTGGCCAGCACTTGCAGATTCGCGAAGGATGGCCCGCGCATGTGCACGCGATACGGCTTGGCCGTTCCGTCGCTGACGACGTAGTATCCCATCTCGCCGCGCGGCGATTCGATTGCCTGGTAAACCTCGCCCGCTGGAACCGCGAAGCCCTCCGTAATGATTTTGAAATGGTAGATGAGGGCTTCCATCTGGGTCTTCATTTTCTCGCGGTCGGGCAGCACGACCTTGGGCGCGTCGGCTTTGATGGGTCCTTCCGGCATTCCCGCCAGCGCCTGCTGCACGATGCCAATCGATTCCCGCAACTCTTGCACCCGGCAAAGGTATCGCGCGAACACGTCGCCTTCGGTGCGCACCGGCACGTTGAACTTGAAGTTCTCGTAGCCCGTGTACGGGGCATCGCGGCGAAGATCAATATCGACCCCGCTGCCGCGCAGCGTGGGACCACACGCGCCCAGCGCAATTGCGTCTTCCGCACTCAGGCGGGCGACGCCTTTGGTGCGCATCATGAAAATCGGATTCCCCGTCAGCAGGCCTTCATATTCATCCACGTTGCCGGGGAAGCGGTCGGCGAACTTCTTGACCTTCTCGAAGAATCCCAGCGGCGGCTCCAGCGCCAGCCCGCCAATGCGGAAGTACGACGTCATCATCCGCTGCCCGCTGACCATCTCGAAGAAGCGCAGAACGTCTTCGCGCTCGCGGAAGCAATAGAGGAAGACGGTGAACGCGCCCAAGTCCATGGCATGGGTTCCCAGCCAGACCAGGTGCGAATTGATGCGGCTCAGCTCATTCATCAGAACCCGCATCCACTGCGCCTTTGGAGGAATCTTAAGCCCCAGCAACTTCTCTACTGCCAGGCAGTAGGCGAGGTTGTTGGTCAGGGGGCAGAGATAATCGATGCGATCGGTGAGCGGCACCACTTGCTGGTAGAACTTGGCTTCGCAGGTTTTTTCGATGCCGGTGTGCAGGTAGCCGATCACCGGCTTAAGCCGCACAATGGTCTCGCCGTCAATTTCCAGCACCAGGCGCAGCACCCCGTGGGTCGAGGGATGTTGCGGCCCCATGTTCAGGACCAGGGTACGGTCGCCCGATTGAGTTTCTCGGGCGGGCTCGGCGACAGTGGCGGGGAATTGCGTCATGATCTTAGGCTTAATTTTTTAGCGATAACCTTCCACCGGGTAGTCCTTGCGCAGAGGATGGCCTTCCCAGTCATCGGGCATCATAATGCGTTCGAGGTTCGGATGTCCGCTGAAGCGCACACCAAACAGATCGAACACCTCGCGCTCATAGTGGTTGGCCGAGGGCCAAACCGAAGTGACCGATTCGATCGCCGGACTGGAGCCGTCCAGGCGAGCCTTTAAGCGCACCCGCTCCTTATGGGGAATCGAAAGCAGATGGTAAACCACCTCAAACCGCGGCTCTGAAGGATACCAATCCACGCAGGTGAGGTCGCATAAGTAATTAAATGGGCAATCGGTGGAGTCGCGCAAAATCGCGCAAACTTCGCGAATTGCATCCTTTTCGATCCAGATCGTAAGCTCGTCGCGATCGAACTTGACCGCTTGCACCACGGAGGCGTTCCACTCCACCAGGCGGCCCAAGGCGGGATGCGGCTTCAACAGTTCGATATCGGTGATCGGGGGAGCCAGCGCCATCAGACGTCTCCCCGCTTGGCGGCGGTCAGACCCCAGTCGAGCACGCCTTTTTTCCAAACATAGAAGAGGCCCACCAGCACGATAGCGATGTACACCATCATCTCCCAGAATCCGAACATCTTCAGTTCGCGCAGGATGACCGCCCAGGGATAAAGGAAAATGGCTTCCACGTCGAATAATATAAAGAGCATGGCCACCAGGTAGAATTTGACGGAAAATCGTCCCCTAGCGTCGCCCATGGGCTGAACCCCGCACTCATAAGGCGACATCTTCGCCCGATTCGGTTTATGCTGGCCTATTAGCCAGGAAAGGATCACAATCGCGACCGCGAGGGCCGTGGCTATGCCGAAATGCATCAGGAGGGGCAGGTAGCGCGCGAAATAATTGTCCGGCATAGGGGGAGCTATATATAATTTGCGCCAAGCAGCAGACGTTCTAGATTAGTTTTGGCTGGCAAAAGTGTCAAGCTAAGTGCGCGTTTTAACGGCAGTTTCATCCGGCGGAGCCTGTTTTGACACGACCGGGGAAAGCCTGAATGGCATGATCTTTGGTTTCAACACCGACATTCGTCACGAAGACACGGTCTACCACGTGCAAAGCGAAGCCCGCGAAGGCGAGCAGTTGCTGCAGACACAAGTTTTTGTTCGCGGCCGCTGCATCGGCAAGCGCGCCGTTCCTTATGGACCGGGGGCGGGGAAAGGTTTTCCGGACAACGATCACGACATGGAGAAGCGCCTGCGCGAACTGCATCGCGAGGTGCTCGACGCCATCCGCGATGGCAAGCTTGATTCCATGTTCGACAATCGGGATGCACAGGAAACGCTGGCGGCGGTGAAAGAGCTTGACCTGGAGTGGGTCAATGCCAGCTCCGTGCATTCGAGCGGGGCCTTAACCATGCGGATACGGGTCACCGACGGAGGCGCCACGGTCGAAGGCGCCCGGCTTACACTTCGTTTCGTCCAGCCGGACGCGGCGCCCTACTACGCGCAGGTTCTCACCGACGCCAAAGGCAACGCCGAAATGAACGTTCAGGTGGATGAAAAGGCACTCTCGGATTCCTCCGTGCTCGTGCAAGCGAGTTTTGCCGGACGAACCGCCACCCGCAAGTTTCAACTGCGCGCCGCCATCTGAAGGCTTGGCGCTCCCGCTGTAGAGACGGGGCTTGCCCCGTCTCCGCTGGCACCAGGATTGCCTGGGCGGAGAGAGACGCGGCCAGCCGCGTCTCTACAGCAAATCCCGCTTACTCTTTTGACATGCGACAATGGAATCGATGAACTTGACCATCAATGGCGAAACGCAGATCCACGCAGCCGAAACTCTCGGCGCGCTCGTCGAGGGCCTCGGCATGAAGCCCGACCGTCTCGCGATCGAGCTGAACCGCGAAATCGTGCCCCGCGACCAATGGCCAAAGACTCCATTGCACGATGGAGATCGGCTGGAGATCGTCCACTTCGTCGGCGGCGGAACGGGAGGCGCTGAGCGTTAGCGGGCTGTAGAAAAAGTACTTCCCTCGCCGCAGTCTCACCTCAGCGGCTAAAGCCGATGATGAAGACAAGGCAGTTATCGCAGCGGTGAACCGCTGCGCCACCCAAAATCAAGTGCAACATCGACTTTTTCCGCAGCCTCTCTAGCCGCTGAGGTCGAGACTCGCTATGCGTTTGGCATCCCGTTTCGCAACCTGCTAACCTAATTTCCGTGCGGCCCCGTCGTTCAACGGATAGGACTTCAGTTTCCTAAACTGACTATGCAGGTTCGATTCCTGCCGGGGCTACCAGAGACTCGGTCACCACTCCGTGCCTCTCCTCTGCGCTCGCCGAAGCCCCGCCTCACGGAAGTCACCTCGAAAGCGGCGCTCCGCTGCCGTATAATCAAAGCACAGTGCTCAAATACTCAATCGTAGTTCCTCTCCATAACGAGCAGGAGAACGTTACCGACCTGTACGCGCGCCTTAAGTCCGTGATGGAAGCGAGCGGCGAGCCCTTCGAGATGGTGCTGGTCGATGACGGTTCCACCGATGGCACATTCCCCTTGCTGCGTGAGATCGCCGCTGTCGACAGCCGTGTGACCGTCGTCAAGCTGCGCCGCAATTTTGGCCAGACCGCCGGCTTGGCCGCTGGATTCGATCACGCTCGCGGCGAATATATCATCGCCATGGACGGCGACTTGCAGCACGATCCCGCCGACATCCCGTTGTTCCTCGAAAAAATTGCCGAGGGTTACGACATCGTCAGCGGCTGGCGCAAGAATCGCGTCGACAATTTCTGGCTGCGCCGTTTTCCTTCGCGCTGCGCCAACTGGCTCATGGCCAGGCTGAGCGGCGTTGACATCCACGACTTCGGCACCACGTTCAAAGCCTACCGCCGCGAAATCCTGGGGCAGGTTCCACTTTATGGAGAGCTGCATCGCTTCATCCCCGCGCTGGCGTCGTGGTATGGCGCGTCGATCGTCGAAGTACCCATCAAGAATGTGAACCGGGAGCGCGGCGTTTCGCATTACGGAATCTCTCGCACCTTCGGCGTGTTCTTCGATCTCATCACCATTCGCTTCCTGCTCAAGTATCTTTCGCGCCCCTTGCACTTCTTCGGCACGATTGGAATGTTCAGCATTATGGCGGGCTGCGGCATCTCCGGCTGGCTCATTCTGCAAAAGATCCTGCACCAGACCGATGTGATGACCCAGCACGGTCCGCTGATGATGTTCTCCGCCGTCCTGTTGCTGGGGGGAGTGAACATGCTCGCGGTTGGTTTGCTGGGAGAGATGCAGGTGCGCCACTACCACGAGCCCACGCTGCGCGCCCCCTACTCCGTCGACCGTGTTCTGCGGGCGCAGAGCGAAGAGAGCACGATCTCGGAATGAAAGAGAGGTCAGAGGTCAGATTGCAGAAGTAGAAACCTCCAGATGGCGGCCTGCGGGAGACTTTGATTTTCACCTCTGCAATCTGACCTCTAACCTCTGACCTTATCAACGCGCTATAATTTCATCCCAAGCCATGCCAACCACAACTGAATTCGAATTGCGTCTAGCCGGCCGCATGTCGCGGCTCGGCACCGAAACCGCCTTTGAAGTCCTGAATCGCGCTCGCGCCCTTGAGAAGCAGGGCAAAGAGATCATTCACCTCGAAATCGGCGAACCCGACTTCGACACTCCCAACAACATTGTCGAAGCCGGTGTCGACGCGCTCCACATGGGATGGACCCACTATGGCCCCGCCGCCGGCCTGCCCGATCTGCGCCAGGAGATTGCCAACTACGTCAGCCGCACCCGCAAGGTTCCGGTTTCGAGTCAGGAAGTGGTCGTAGTTCCTGGCGGCAAGCCTATTATTTTCTTCAGTATACTGGCATTAATTGATGAGGGAGATGAAGTTATCTATCCCAATCCAGGCTTCCCCATCTACGAATCCATGATCGACTATGTCGGCGGACGCGCCGTGGCCATTCCGCTGCGCGAAGACCGCGACTTCGCGCTCGACGTTAAAGAACTGGCCTCGCTGATCACCGACCGCACCCGGCTGATCATCTTGAACTCGCCCCACAACCCGACCGGCGGCGTGCTGACGAAGCAAGACATTCTGGAAATCGCCGAGGCCATCGGCGACCGCGCCATCATGATTCTTTCGGACGAAATCTACAGCCGCCTCATCTTCGAAGGCGAGCACTTCTCGATCATGAGCGTCCCCGGCTTCAAGGAGCGCACCATTCTGCTCGACGGCTTCTCCAAAACCTACGCCATGACCGGATGGCGCATGGGCTACGGCGTGATGCGTCCCGATCTGGCGGCGCAGATCGCGCGCCTGAATACGAACTCGAATTCCTGCACCGCCAGCTTTACCCAGGTAGCCGGAATCGCAGCACTGCGCGGAGATCAGTCGTCGGTCGAAAAGATGAGCGCCGAGTTCAAGCACCGCCGCGACGTCTTTGTAGCCGGCCTGAATAAGATCAAAGGCTTCTCCTGCCGTATTCCCAAAGGCGCGTTCTACGTTTTCCCCAACATCACGCAGACAGGCTGGCCGTCGAAAAAACTGGCCGATGCAATGCTCGAACAAGCCGGAGTAGCCTGCCTCTCCGGCACCGCCTTCGGCAAATACGGAGAAGGCTATCTCCGCTTCAGCGTGGCCAACTCGCTGGAGAACCTGAACACGGCGCTGGAGAAGATTGAGGAGTGGGTGGGGAAGAATTTGCGGTAAAGTGCGCGATGAGTGGGGCAGCCGGCGAAGAGCGCAGAAGACAATCAAGACTGCCGATGGGGATGCCAACTGCGTTACTATAGGCCAAGCGGGGTAAGCATGGCGCAGATGACTACGGAAGTTTACAAGTTGTTGGAGCAGGCGTTGTCGCTCTCGGTTGAGGAACAGGAAGCGTTGGCGGACTCCCTGATTTCCAACCTCGGAGGCAAGGTCGACGCGGACGTTCAGCACGCGTGGGAAGCGGAGATTGGGAAGCGCGTCGCGGAGCTAGACTCAGGCAAAGTGAAGACCGTTCCCTGGGAGGAAGTCCGCAGGCGCAATTTGGCCAAGCTGCCTCATGCCCACTGATTCGGTGGAGTTTCACGAGGAAGCCACTGCCGAATATGACGCGGCGTTTGACTGGTATCTGGAGCGGAGCCCGGATGCCGCTCTCAAGTTTGACGCTGAGGTCGACCGGGCCCTGGCACAGATCCTTCAAGCTCCTCAACGATGGACAGCCGGCCCGTTCTCCACCCGCAGGCTTTTGCTCAGGCAATTCCCTTTTATCGTGATTTACCGGCAACTCGCGTCTGCGCAGATTCAGATCGTGGCGATCGCCCATACCAGCCGGAGACCGGGATACTGGATGGGGCGGTTTTAGTCACTGGATTTGCCCGACTGCAAGGACAGAACTAAAGTCAACTACCCACCCTAGCGCCGAAAAGCGCGACGCCAGGATAGGGCACCCGGCCGTATCCCCAAAGGCGCGTTCTACGTTTTCCCCAACATCACGCAGACGGGCTGGCCGTCCAAAAAACTGGCCGATGCAATGCTCGAACAAGCCGGAGTAGCCTGCCTCTCCGGCACCGCCTTCGGCAAATACGGAGAAGGCTATCTCCGCTTCAGCGTGGCCAACTCGCTGGAGAACCTGAACACGGCGCTGGAGAAGATTGAGGAGTGGGTGGGGAAGAACCTGCGGTAAATGTTGTGGGGAGCTGAGAGGTTTTTATGCGCATGCATAATCCGCCACATCCGGGAAGAGTTCTACGAGAGTATTTGGGGACAAGGTCGGTGACAGACACCGCCAAGCACCTCGGGGTGACTCGGGTCGCCCTGTCGCGCATCTTGAAGGGCAGCGCGGGGATTTCGGCGGACATGGCGCTGAAGCTGGCGGATGCCCTGGGCACCAGCCCCGAACTATGGATCGGCATGCAGACGCAGTACGATCTGTGGCAAGCATCGCAGCGCCGCCGTAAAAAGGTGAGGCCATTCGGCGCGTGTATTGGACGGCGTGACGCCGCAGTGGGATCCCACTCATCGCAAAGTGCGCGATGAGCGGGGCACCCGGCGAGAGACGTGGGGAACCCGCCTTTCTGTATCTAGTAAGTCATTTATTTAAAATAACATGGACAAAACAATATTTATCTTGATTTATCATGACTAAGAGGTAAGATAGGAGTCGAACGGGGAGTTGGAGATCATGCCCGCCACCAAAACCAAGAAGTTCACTCCTGAAATCGACGCCCAGCTCTACGATGAGTTCGTTGCGGTTGCCGAGCGGAATGGGCAAACGAAGCGGCATGTTCTCGAACAGGCGCTAGGGTTCTACCTGCACAACGTGGTTCCGTCCCAGCACCTGGTTCGCTCCGAGGTGATGGACGCCTTCGATCAGTCGGTGGCTAGCAACCGCGACCTGTTAGAGCGTCTCGCAAAGTAAAAAGCCCAATGGCGGATTACCTCACGGTGGCGGAAGTCTACCGGATGCAGCATCGATTGATCGAGCTCTTCGGCGGTGTGCAGGGTGTCCGCGACCAGGGAGCGGTTGAGGCCGCCGTTTTTCGCCCGCAGATCGGCTATTACAACTCCGTAGAAGAAGAAGCGGCCGCGCTGATGGAGTCGCTCGCGAACAACCACGGCTTCTTGGACGGCAACAAGCGCATCGCTTTCACCGCCGCCGATGTCTTCTTGCGACGCAACGGCTTTTACCTCGAGGTCGAAGGCCTGGACGGACACGCGTTCATCGTGGGGTCGATGGAGCGTCACGAATTCCGCTTCGCGCACATACTCGACTGGATCCGTCAGCACATCAAGCCGCTTTAAGTCCGGCTCAAGCAGGCTTGCTTTCCCGGCCTTCTCCGCGTCTCGGCGGTGAAAACCGACCGCCCGGACGGGAACGCCGTCATGCGTCACCCCTACCCGTGACCGCGCTCACTGAACCCTGCCACCGCGCCAGCTACGCTCGTCTTGCAAGTTAAATGCGCAAGTTAAACGCGCAAGTTCAATGCGTAAGCCTATGCGCCGTTTCCCGCCCTGCCCGGATTGTCGTCTGAATTTCGTTCGAACGTCTGGCGTACGCGAAGGAGCAACTCCATGTCTATTCAGAATTCGACCACTGGCGAAGTCCTGCGTTCCTACAGCATCGACGAGCTGAAGCAGCAGGCCAACTTGATGCGCGGCTACAATCTCGCTGCCTTGTGCGCAGCCGGGTCCGGGCACGCCGGCGGCACACTCTCGATCATGGATATCACCGCCGCGCTCTACCTTCGCGTCGCCAACCACGATCCCAAGAGTCCCATGTGGCCAGACCGCGATCGCATCGTCTGGTCGACCGGCCACAAAGCGCCCAGCCTTTATCTCGGCCTGGCCTTCGCCGGATTCTGCCCGAAAGAAGACGTAGCGCTCCTGCGCAAGCTCTATTCGCCGTACCAAGGGCATCCGCACTGGCTCAAGCTGCCCGGCGTTGAAGTCTCCACCGGATCGCTGGGGCAGGGCCTGAGCATCGCCGTAGGCATGGCGCTCGCCGCGCGCTTGGACAAGAAGAAACACCACGTCTTCTGCATCATGGGAGACGGCGAGCAGCAGGAAGGGCAGATCTGGGAAGCGGCGATGGAAGCGGGCCACTTCAAGCTCGACAACCTGATCGGCATCATCGACCGCAATCGCCTGCAGATCGACGGCTTCGTAAAAGACGTGATGAACGTCGAGCCCCTGGAAGATAAATATCGCAGCTTCGGATGGGATGTCCAGACCATCGACGGCCACGACATGAAGCAGGTCGTCGAGGTGCTCGAGAATGCCAAGGCGAAAGCTGGCTCCGGCAAGCCCACCGTCATCATCGCCGACACCGTCAAAGGCAAAGGCGTCAGCTTCATGGAAGACGTTGCCGGATGGCACGGCAGAGCGCCCACCCGCGAGGAGTTAGACAAAGGCCTGAAGGAACTCGGACTAGAAGGGCAGATTCCCCTCGACCAATTCTTCGCCCACGCCCGGCAATATCAAGACAAGGTCGAGCGCAAACTCGACGCCAAGATGCCCAAGTTTCACCGCAACTACTGGTGGAACGCCGCTGCCAACATGAAAGTCGAGATGAAGCCCACGCGCCTGGGCTTTGGCCAGTCGCTGGCGGCGAACGGCGACGATCCTCGCATCGTCTGCTTCGGCCTGGATATTTCCGGCTCCATCACCATCAGCGAGTTCTATGCCGGCAAGCCCGAGCGCAAGGCGCGCTGGATCAGCATGGGCATCGCCGAGCAGTCCGCCACCTCAGCCGCCGCTGGACTGGCGAAGGAAGGGAAGCTCCCCGTCTTCGGCACCTACGCGACCTTTGCCGCCGCCCGTAATCTCGACCAGATTCGCACCTCGATCTGCTATGGCAACTTCAACGTCCTGATCGCCGGAGCCCATGGCGGCGTCAGCGTCGGTCCCGACGGCGCCACGCACCAGGCGCTCGAAGACTGTTTCGCCATGTGCGGACTGCCCAACATGAACGTAGTCGTCCCCTGCGACATGGTCGAGACCCGCAAAGCTACCGACTATTTGCTGCTGAAGCACGTTGGCCCGAAGTACATACGCTTCGCGCGCGAAGCGACGCCGATCGTCACCGGCGAGAAGACGCCATTCGTTTTCGGCAAGGCGAATGTAATTCGCCTGCGCAAGAATGAAGGCACCGCCAATTTCATCGACGCCTTCGAGACGAAACTCGAATCCGAATACCGCGACGAATGCGAAGACCTGACCATCATCGCCTGCGGTCCCATGGTGCCTGAAGCCATGCGCGCTGCGTGGATATTGAAACAGGACTTGGGCTACGAAACCCGCATCCTCAATATGCACACCCTCAAGCCGCTCGACACCGAAGCTATCGTCCGAGCCGCCCGCGACACTAGCGTCGTCCTGACCGCCGAAGAGCATCAGATTGGCGCGCTGGCGTGGCCCGTCGCGAATGCCATCACCGAGTCGCCCGCGCTCTACGGCATCCCCATTATCACCGGCGCCATCGGAGTGAAAGACCGCTTCGGAGACTCCGGCGCTCCCTGGGAGTTAATCAAGGAGTTCGAAGTCTCCGCCGAACACATCGCGGCCAAAGCGGTAGAGTTGATCGGGGTAAAGAAGTCGCTAAACGGACCGCCGGTGTCGGAAGTGCATCTGGTGGGAACGAAATAGAAGTGAATTCGCAGTGATTGTCCGTAGAGACGGGGCTTGCCCAGTCTCAGACCGCTAAACAAACTCGCCTCAGGCGCTGAAGCGCGACAGATTTTAAGCCACTTACGGCACGACTGAAGTCGTGCCCTTCCCAAAACCTCCGAAAACGAGAGCCGTTCAACGGGCTAAGACGGGGCAAGCCCGTCTCTACTGAAGCTAGGTTTTTCCGCAAGCTGTTCAGCCGCGCCGTTTGGCTATGACAAATCGAGAACCGCCAGTTCCTACACTTCGAGAGGCAACTCTGATCGACGCGTCGTGGCTGTCAGATGGTTTTTCACGGCGGCGGCCAGACGCCGTATGCCCTCCCGTATCAGCTCCGGAGTGGCGTTGGAAAAGTTCAAGCGCATGTGGCGGCTGCCTTCTTGCGGATCGTTGGCATAGAAGGAATCGCCCGGCACGAACGCCACATTCTGTTCGAGTGCCGACCTGAAAACTGCCTGGATGTCCAGTCCTTTGGGCAGATTCACCCAGAGGAATAGCCCGCCCTGAGGATGAGTCCAGGTTACTTCGGCGGGGAAGAATTCCTGCAGCGCCTGGAGCATTACGTCGCGGCGCTCGCGATAGACCTGGCGAATCAGTTTCACGTGTTTGTCGAGGAAGCCATCGCGCGCGACTTCGTAGGCCACGAACTGTGTGAAGGTCGATGTGTGCAGATCGGCGCCCTGCTTCAGTTGCGCCAGCTTGCCGATAACATCCGGCGGAGCGACGATCCATCCCAAGCGAAGGCCGGGAGCGAGCGTCTTCGAGAACGTGCTCAGGTAAATGACGTTGCCGATAGAATAGCCCTGGTCGCGGCGCAGGTTCTCGCGGTCGAGCACGACCAGCGATGGCAGGTGCTCGCCTTCATAGCGCAACTGACCGTAGGGATCGTCTTCGACAATCGGAATGCCGTACCGGTCGGCCAGCAGCACCAGTTCATGGCGACGGCCCTCGGACAAGGTGGTTCCGGCGGGGTTCTGGAAGTTGGGCAGCACGTACATGAACTTGGGGCCGGAGCGCAGAGGCTCCTCCAATTGATCGGTGCAAAGGCCGTTTTCGTCGCTCGGAACCGACACATATTCCGCGCCATAAATGTTGAAAGCCTGCAACGCGCCGAGATAAGTCGGCGCTTCCACCAGCACGCGATCTCCAGCATTGATAAAGAGCTTGCCGATCAGGTCGAGGGCCTGCTGCGAGCCGGAGGTGATCAGGACGTTCTCGGCCTTCACCTTGATCCCGTAGCGCGCCATGTTATTCGCGATCAGCTCGCGCAGCGGCGTGTAACCCTCGGTGGCCCCGTACTGCAAGGCTTGATCGGCCTGCTCGGTAAGTACCTTGTGACAGGCTTCCTCAAAACGTTGGACGGGGAAAACGTCGGGGGCGGGCAGTCCGCCGCCAAAGGAGATCATGCCGGGTCTTTGCGTGACCTTCAACAACTCGCGAATTTGAGAACTGGTGATGCCCTTGGTGCGTGCCGCGTAACGAGATGTCCAGGCAGTCGACATTGGAAACCTCTCTTCACATTGTAATTAATGAGACTGTGTCATCCCGAAGCGAGCGATCTGTGGCTCGCGGCAAACAGCAGGTCCTTCGCTTCGCTCAGGATGACAATCCGTAAACGGCATGACAATTTGACGCAAGGGATCAGTCATGCGACGCCTTCAGACCCGGTTTCCAGCGCGACTCTCTAAGCAAAGCCGTCGGGCTGACTGACCGCGCCAATGTGTGCCTGCTCATCGATAAACAGGCGGCCTGCGTTCAGCGCTTTGCGGTCGATTTCCAGCAGGCTGACTTTCTTTACCTTGTCTTCGAGCACGCTCAAGGCGGTTCCGGGAGCCAGACACTCGGTCTCTTCCAGCAG
>CAVRNL010000028.1:0-8922 GCA_963722485.1 uncultured Acidobacteriaceae bacterium | reverse complement strand
GCTCCGACTCTTCCCAGAGCCGCTTCGCGACCATATGATCCAACGCGTTTTTCGGAACCGCAGCTTCCGTTGGATATCCTTTCAGCTCACCAATTCCATCGGGGCCGTAATATCCGCCCGCGGCTGCCTGTGGCGCGAACAGCCGCAAACAAGGTTGGCAGAGCTCCATGCGCCGCGTCCTGTGAAAGGAAAGGCTTCAAGGTTGCGATTAGCAGCTTCATCCCCAGGCGCAGATGATCCGCCTGCAGGTTTGTGACGGCGTATCCGGGATGCGCAGCGGTGCTGATGATGGGGGAGCCGGCGGCCTTCAGCCGGCGTTGCAGCTCCTGAGAGAAGATCAATCCGGCAAGCTTCGATTGTGCGTAGGCCTGAAACATCGGCTTATAGACGCGTTCGCTCTGCAGATTATCGAATTCGATCTTGCCCTGGTTGCTGGCCGGGCTTGAACAGTCACCACTCGTGAGCCGGCGACTTGCTTGATGGACGGAAGTAATAGCCCGGTCAAGGCAAATGGGCCGAGGTAGTTTGTCGCGATTTGACGCTCAAACCCGTCCTCCGTGACTTCACGCTTCGGCAGTGCCATGACGCCCGCATTGTTGATCAGAAGGTCAATCGATTGGCCGGGGAAGCGTTGCTTTGACACGGTTCGCAAAAGCATGGACGGAAGCCTCCACGGCGAGATCGAGCACCTCGGTGTGAAGCTTCGCGTTGGGCACGAATTGAGAATCCGGTCGGCGGCTTTGCCGGCATCGGCCGGCGTCCTGGCGGTGAGGATCAAAACCCGCTCCGCTGCGCGCCAGCGCAACCGCCGCGAACTCACGCTCGCGGGCGTTGCGGTCGAGGGCATCTCCGGCGAAGGCGAAAACACCGTCTTCGAGATGGAGATCACGACTAACCGTCCCGATGCCATGAATCATTATGGCGTGGCTCGCGAGGCCTCGGCACTTTACGATCTGCCACTCCGGCCGATCGAACCGAGGCTGCCGCCGTCGCAGGGCAAGTCCGAAGTCACCATCGATATTCAGGAGCCCGCGCTCTGCCCGCGCTTCACGGCGCGCGAGCTTCGCGGCGTCACCGTCACGAGTTCGCCGGCAATCGTCGCCCATCGGCTGCTGCTGCTCGATCAACGGCCCATCAGCAACGCGGTCGATGCCACCAACTACGTTTTGTGGGAGAGTGGCAAGCCCACGCACGTATTCGACCTCGATCTGCTCGAAGGCCGCCGGCTGGTGATTCGCAAGGCCCAAGCCGGCGAAATACTGAAGACTCTGGATGGCGTGGAGCGCAAGCTCTCGACCGATGACCTGGTGGTTGCCGACGCGAAAAAGCCGGTGGGTCTGGCCGGCGTGATGGGCGGCTTCGACACCATGATCACGGAGAAGACGCGGAACATTCTGATCGAATCCGCATGGTGGGACCCGGTCACGGTGCGCCGTATGTCGAAGCGGCACGGCATTCACACCGATGCCTCGCACCGATTTGAGCGCGGCGCGGATTTCGAATCGACCGTCGCTTCGACCAACCGGGTCGCCCAGTTGATACTCGGCTCCGGCGGCGGCACGCTCATCGGCGACGTGATCGATGTGATCGCTCGCCCTCTTGACCTGGCTCCGGTGGAACTCGATCTGCGGGAAGTGCGCCGGATTCTCGGCGAAGATCTCAGCACGTTTGAAATTAACCGCATACTGAATCGTCTTGGCTTCACTGTGACCGCGGGCGGCGAGGATAAGTACCTGGTCCAAATTCCGAGTTGGCGCCTCGACATCGAGCGCGAGATTGACATCATCGAAGAACTGGCGCGCCTGCACGGCTATGACAAGTTCCCCAACACGCTTCCCGCCTACAGCGGCGAGGTTCGCGAGCTACCCGATGCACAGAAGGACGCGCGGCTGCGCTCATCGCTGCTGGCACTCGGTTACAACGAGACCATTTCGCTAAGCTTCATTTCGAAAGACGACGCCCGGCGATTTTCGACCGCTGCCGAACTCGACCTCGCGAACCCGCTGAGCGACGAAGCTTCGGTGATGCGCACCTCGATGGTTCCGAGCATGTTGAACATGCTGGCCTACAACCTGAATCGCGGCAGCGACAATGTTCGCCTGTTCGAAGCTGGCAATGTGTTTGAAGCATCGGACGGGAAATCATTGGAGTCGAAGCGCATCTCTTTAGGTGCGACGGGCGGCGCAACCGGCAGCGGCGATGCGGAGGTGGTGCGCGGGCTGACTCCGGGAGCGGCGGCGCGTCCGGTATCGTTCTTCGACCTGAAGGGCGATGTCGAAACTCTGCTCGCTCCTTTCAGCCATTGGACGCTCTACTACGATGCCCACACGGCGGACTACTACCATCCCGGACGCTCGGCGCGAGCCATGCTGGATGGCGCTACAGTCGCCCAGTTTGGCCAGATTCATCCCGATGTGGCCGCGGCGCGCAAACTGCGGCAGGATGTTTTTGTCGCCGAAATCTATCTCGACCGCCTCTACCAGCACGATCTGCGCCAGGTGCGTTATGAAGCGCTGCCCCGCTTCCCTGCCGTCGAGCGCGACTTCTCCTTCGTGTTTGACGAGGCCGTGGAGTTCGAGAAGATTCACCAGAGCGTTACCGGATTGGGCATCGCCGAGCTGCGCAGTTTCGTCCCGGTAGAAATCTTCCGCGGCGAAAAAGTAGGCGCGGGCAAGTACTCGATTCTGATGCGCGCCAAGCTCCAGTCGAGCGAACGCACCTTGCGCGACGACGAGGTGGCGCAGTGGTCGGGGCAGATTGCGAAAGTGCTGGAAGGGCTGGGCGGCGTGCAGCGGGCGTAGGATTTACCTTTCACAAGATCGCGTCTTGGGATAACCGGTTACGGCCCTCTCTCATATTTCGGTTACGGCTTCAGGTTTGTTTGCCTGACGAGCTGCAGCACTCGATAGTAATCCGAAACGGACGCCTTGTCCCCAGAGAACCAACTAGAGAAATCTCCCCGTAAAGTTGAGCATCTGATCGACCGAACGTCGTTGTCCTCATGGCCACGTAACCACCCAGGGATATACTCCCAACAAGTGATCGTTCCTTTTCCCAGTGGCAGCGTACGGGTCGAAACTATTCTGTCACTCGCGGACAGATAGGAGGCTGTGTCGCCGCGCGGAGCCCCATAAAAAGCCATATCGGCTATCGGAGGTTCCCGCCGCCAGTAAGTAGTCGCCCCCGCACGGAGCACCCCTTTAGAACGGAAAGCCACAACAAGAGACCACACGTGGTTGTCACCAGTGTCTGGTTCGTCCATCATGATGATCCAATCTATGGGTATCGAAACTTGATAACCAAGCAACCTGCCGGAACCTTGGTGGGTAAGATGCGACACCAAAGCCCACGTCTCGGGGAAGAACAAGAACACGATCATCACGATTGCGGTTGGAATCCAGAGCGCCCAACGTTTCCCTGCCTTGATCCGTCTGCTGTAATCGACGCACGGGCGTGTCCGGAGCGTGAGCCATTTTTCCGCCTCGGTACGGTTATAACTATCTCTCGTGATTCGCCGGCGGACAACGTATCCACATGCGCCGATTAAGAAGAGCCCCACAAGGAACAAAATGAAGCCAGTGCGAGATGGCCAGCAGTAGGCGGGGATCATCCCTACCAATATGACCTGGACCAGTAGGTAAGCTGTGAAGGCGACGAAAGAGAGAACTCTTTTCAGAATCCGGATCATTAAGGTATTTAGAGGTCCGAGCAATTACAACACTATAGACACCGAACGGCGGTTGCCAGTTCCAATGCAGTGGCCTGTTTACGCCCCGAGCCCCGCGGGACGGACGAATGCGTCCGTCCCTACGTGGGCAATCGTTGTGCTAGGCTGCTTGCCATGACCCAAGCTTCACCCCATCCCAAGCACTTTCTCTCCGACAAGGTTGAGCATTTTACCGAGTCCGTGATCCGCGAGATGACTCGGCAGGCTATGCAATATGACGCCGTCAATCTGGCGCAGGGGTTTCCCGATTTTCCCGCGCCCGCTGAAATCAAGCGCGCCGCGCAGGAAGCCATTGCCGCCGACGTGAATCAGTATGCCATCACCTGGGGCGCGAAGAGCCTGCGGGCCGCAATTGCCCGGCAGATGCAAGAGTGGCAGGGGATTGAGGTCGATCCGGAAAAAGAAATTGTGGTGTGCTGCGGCTCGACCGAGGCGATGATCGCAACCCTGCTGGCGGTGTGCAACAAGGGAGACGAGGTCGTGGTCTTTGAGCCCTTCTACGAGAACTACGGGCCGGACGCGATTCTTAGCGGAGCCAAGCCGCGCTTTGTCAGTTTGCGGCCGCCAACGGGGCAGAGCCCCGTCACCACACAAGTTGGTAGCGAGTGGACGTTCGACGAACAGGAATTGCGCGAGGCTTTCAAGCATCAGACCGCGACACATCACACCAAAGCCATCGTTCTGAACACGCCAAACAACCCTACTGGCAAGGTGTTCAGCCTTAAAGAGCTGGAACTGATTCGCGACTTGTGCGTCGAATACAACGTGCTGGCCATCACCGACGAAATCTACGAGCACATTCTTTACGATGGATCGGAGCACATTTCGATTGCGCGGCTCGACGGCATGCGCGAACGGACCATCACTATTAATGGCCTATCCAAGAGCTATAGCGTCACGGGATGGCGCGTGGGGTGGGCGGTTGCGCCGCCGGCGATCACGAACGCGATCCGCAAGGTGCATGACTTCCTGACCGTGGGCGCGCCCGCGCCTTTGCAGGAAGCCGGAGCGGCGGCGCTGAGTCTGCCTGCGAGTTACTATCGCGAACTGGCCGACCGGTATCGGACGCGACGCGATCATCTGATTCCGGCGCTGGAGAAAGCTGGGTTCCTCTGTTACCGTCCGCGGGGCGCGTATTACGTGATGACCGACATCAGCGCCTTCGGGTTCGCGAACGACGTGGAGTTCGCGGCTTATCTGGTCAAGGACGTCGGCATCGCGTGCGTGCCGGGGTCGAGTTTCTACAAGCATCCGAAAGACGGATCCCAACAGGTACGTTTCGCTTTCTGCAAGAAGCCTGAGACACTGGATGAGGCGGCGCGACGGCTGGAAAAGCTGGTGCGAAAGTAGCGTAAAATCCACAGCAAACTGCGCTATACTTCGCCTCAACGCTGAATTATTCCCCGAAAGCGAGTGGCCATGTCCGTGAAAGCCGTGGAAGAGGTATCTGCCGAGGTTCCGGCTGAAGATTTTGAGGCGCTGGAAGAGAAAGTTTATCGCACCATTGAGTTGTACAAGGCCGCCAAAGAAGCACGAGCTACGGCCGAGCGCGATGCCAAACGGTTGCGGGAGCAACTCGAAGAGCGCGAGGAAGAAAACGAAACCCTGCGCCGCGAGTTAGTGCAACTGCGCAAGGATCGCGAGGACATACGAACCCGGGTGGAAAAAATGTTGGGCCAGATGGACAGCCTGACGCAAGAGCAGGCAAGTTGAGCCGTGGCGGCAAGCGGCGACGACGAACCTCCCTCCGGCAGCGAACATTGCGCCCGGCAGCGATCTGGCAGGAAGTTATCCGCCGAGGAGTAACATGGCCACTGCGAGCAACCGACCTCCGACAGATGAGCTGAAAAATTCTGTTCCGGCCAAGTCTGTCCCAGCCAAAGAAGCGCCGGGCACAAATCCCGTCAATGGGAGTGTGCGCGTCGAGATCTTCGATCAGGTGTATAACCTGCGAGGCTCGGACGCTGCCTACATTCTAAAGCTCGCCGAGTACGTGGACGGCAAGATGCGAGCGGTGTCGGAACAGACCGCAACGGTAGATTCGGTGCGGTTAGCGGTGCTGGCGGCGCTCAACATTGCGGATGAGTATCATCTGCTGAAGCGACAATTGGAGGCACCTTCGCCGGAAGCGCGGCAGCGGGCCAGCAAACTGGCAAGCGCGCTGGATGAAGTTCTGCAAGATGCCCGGCGCACGGGCTGAAATCGTTCGTAACCTCGATTTGTAACCTGGGGTTCATCGTCGGGACCATATCGAAACTATTGGGATGACTCCGGAGTGCGACTGCTAGCAAGCCTTCTGCCAACTATTTTGCATTTTCCTCTTGCGAATCTCTTCGCCGTTTCCTAGCATCCAAGATGAAAGCCGGCCTGCGGAGTTGGTGTTGGTGGCAACCGATTTTTGAACCAATGCCGAATGAACGGGGACTCGACTCGCAAAAAGATCCGGTGTGCTACGTTCCGCCATGCGGAAAAGCCTAATGGGTCGCGGCGGGTTCCCACCGTCTGAGACGGGTTCATTCTCGGCCCACCACACGGCCCAGTGGGTCGGCTTGTCTTTTAGCCGTCAGCTCTCAGCCGTCAGCCCTCAGGAACACCTCCTTCGCTAACCATGTTCGATGGTCTCTTCACCTCGTACGGGATGCTGAACGTCAACGTTCTTAGGAGCAAGTTCGTCAGACAGCTCGGTATGCAGGCCACAGCGTGGTTGTTTGAGCTGACGGCTGAAGGCTGACGGCTGATTCCTGCTAGACTCTCTCTAGAACTCAAGCGTCAACTGGAGCATCCAAACTAGCGTGTTTCCCCAACTTTTCCACATTGGCCGTTTCTACTTACCCACCTATGGCGTGCTGGTCGCATCGGGAGTGCTGATCGGGCTTTGGATCAGCGTGCGCAATTCCGAGAAGCAGGGTATCAATGGCGACGATGCCTGGAACCTTGGCATTCTGGTTGTCCTCGCCGGAATTATCGGCGCAAAAGTTCTTTACATCATCAACGACTGGAGCTTCTACGCGAATAACTGGCGTGAGATTTTCAGTCTCAATACGCTGCAAGCGGGAGGCGTGTTCTCGGGCGGATTGATCGCGGCGCTGCTCACGGCGGCCTGGTACATGCGGCGCCATCACATGCCGGTGCTGCGCACGACCGACGGCTTTGCTCCTGGGCTGGCCTTTGGCCACGTCCTCGGACGGTTCGGCTGCTTCGCGGCCGGTTGCTGTTACGGCAAACCGACCAGCCACTTCTGGGGCGTCGTCTTCACGAATCAGTTAGCGCATGATGTCAGCTCGACTCCGCTCGGCGTCAGAATTGAGCCGACGCAACTGATCGAAGCGGCGGCCGAGTTCTTCAATTTTCTGCTGCTGACCTGGCTGCTCGGGCGCAAGAAGTTCGATGGGCAGGTGTGGGGCACATTCATGATCCTGTACGGAATCGAGCGTTTCTTCATTGAGTTTCTGAGGGACGATCCCGGACGCGGCCAAGTCTTCGGCGGGTTGATGACGGGAACGCAGCTGATTTCGATTCTGCTGGTCATCGGCGGAGGATTGATCTGGTGGCTGAAGAGCAGCCGTCAGCCCTCAGCCCTCAGCCCTCAGAAATCGGGCTCGGGACTTTAGGGGTCTGCGCGAGAACTCGGTCGTCCCTCCGGGACTCGATTTGTCTCTTGGACCCTTTCCCAGCGCTGAAGGGCTAGGCTAAGATCGTTCGCCCCTCCGGGGCTGGGTTCTCGGGCACTTCATTCCGCCGGGTTACCCGACAAAGGATTCTCACGCGCTTTGGGGCTATGAACTTCCTGCAGATTCTCCTTGCACTTGCTGGCTGAATGCTAAATGCTGAGTGCTGATGCTCGACTTCCCCCTAACTCTCACCATATCTCCCGAAGCCGCTGGGCAGCGCTTGGACCAATATCTCGCGGCGCAACTTTCAGAAGTCAGCCGGACGGAGGTCAGCCGCGCCCGCGTACAGCAGCTCATCGCGAAGGGTGAGGTGCTGGTAAACGGAGCGGCGGCGAAGGCCTCGCTCCGGCTGAAGGGCAGTGGCGACGAGCAGATCACGGTCACTGGGCCGCCGCACGCTCCACCGCTGCGCGCTATTCCCGAAGAGATTGCACTCGATATCGTCTATGAAGATGACGACCTGGCGATCGTCAACAAGCCCGCGGGTATGATGGTTCATGCGGGCGCGGGCGCGACCGACGATGCGCGCAATCGCGGCACGCTGGTCAACGCGTTGCTGCATCACTTTGGAACGCTCTCCGCAGTTGGTGGCGCGCTGCGTCCGGGAATCGTGCATCGGCTCGATCGGGCGACCAGCGGGCTGATGGTGGTGGCGAAGAACGATGAATCGCACCGCCGGCTGGCCAAGCAGTTCAGCGGGCGCGAGGTGCACAAGACTTACATCGCGCTGGTTCACGGCTGGCCGAAGCGGGATCGAGGCACGATTCAAAGCGCCATCAGCCGCCACACGCGGCGGCGCACGCGAATGACGACGCGGGGCTTTGGTGGCCGCGAGGCGGTGACGCATTACGTGGTGCAGCGCAAGATCGATGCGCCCTATGGCAAGTTCGCGCTCGTCGAACTCAAGATCGAGACTGGACGGACGCACCAGATTCGCGTGCATATGTCGTCGCTCGGGCATCCGGTGGTGGGCGACGCGCTCTATGGCGCGCCCGGAGAATTGCGGTCGCAGTCGAATAAACGACGGTCGGCAGGCATGCCGGCGACGCTGGCGCTGAATCGAAATTTTCTGCATTCGGCGGTGCTCGAGTTGACGCATCCCCGGACGAAGGAGCGGCTCAAGTTTTCCCGCCCGTTACCTGAGGAACTTGAGAACTTGCTCGAAAGCCTGGAGAATGCACGGCAGGAAGGTCGTCGGCTGTAACCTGGGCGTTAAGAACGCCTTTCAGCAGTTGGATCGCGGGCTATAATGAAACCAACCCTGATGAAATTACGCATCCGCATTTTTCTATTTCTGGTCGCCGTTTTTATATCGGCTGGCTCGCTCCTCGGCCAGACGGCGCCGCCCGCTTCCACGCCAGCGGCGCAGAATCCTGCCGAGAAGTCGAGCGCTCCGTCTGATAGCAAGGCGCAAGCTCCGGCGCAACCGGGAAATCCGGCTAAGTCCGATTCCGATGAGTCCGTCGCGACCATTGTCCACGTCGTCAACGAAGTTCGTGTCGTGTTCACCGTTACCGACCGGCA
>CAVRNL010000027.1:0-99543 GCA_963722485.1 uncultured Acidobacteriaceae bacterium | reverse complement strand
TATACATTTCGCGACGAAGATTTTCGACCACTTCATACGGATCGAATGGAAGATAGACCGTTCCATCTTTGATCTCGATATCATGCAAAGCATCGTGAAGCGTTCCCGCGGGAGACTCGGCTGTGCGCTGTCCATAATAGCTTCCGTAGCAGACTGCTCCTTGTCCAAATTGGAAGTAGCCGCTGGTGCCACCCAGGGGCCCTTTCGGCGAAAATCGAACGGACCCTTCAGGACAGCGATAATACTGGGTCAAACAATCAATCATTCTTCGGGGTTGCATTTGGAGGTGTATCGTGTTGCAGCGGACATACGCAGATCAAAAGCCGGGGATCAGGGATCCGGCAGGACTTCAATTGGCCAATCTGTTGCACAAGTCATGCCAGTCGATCACCGGAGAAAGGATGCTCAAAAGCCTCTTTTCACCGCGAGATAGGGAACCAGAAGGACTTCAGCCAGGCCCGGAAGTGGATCCTCGCGGCTGAAAACCGCTTCCACATTGCAATTTGTCAAGGAGCGCACGTAGCTCTTCAGATCGAGGTCTCCATCGAGCAGCGCCATGAATGCTGTCGGGAGGTCTGTCGTCATGCGCACCCACCCAATTCCCGGTTGGCATTTGCAACGTGAAACTGGCAGACCAACTTGATCGGCATAAAGCAGGTAGCTGAAATCGACTCCGGCACGAGTCCCAAGGCTATGATATCCCCAGGTGCGGGCGTTGACGTCAAGTAGCTTGTATTGACCGTCTCGGGGGTCCAGCTTGTACTCGAGTTCGACGAGCCCGTAGTAATTGCTAGCTCGCAAGAAACGTTCCGACAACTCCTCCAAGACAGGGACGTCGACGGTTTCTACATAAGTACTGGATCTTCCAAATTGAAGTGGATGCTGTCGCCGGCGTCGCGCGACCATTTTGCCAATCGCTTCGCCGTTGCGAAAGAACGCGCAGTATGCAAACTGCTGCATCCCTCCACCAGGAATCAACTCTTGAACCATGACTTCGCCAGGACCGACTAGCTCTGCCGCCTTCTGAAACAAAGTTCTCAATTCTGCATGGCTCTTTGCGCACCAGGCCTTTGCCTTGGTGGCATAAAGGAAGTGCTCCTTGATCGCGGGCTTGATGACAAATGGCGCTGCCAGACCGTCGAGTTTCGCTAGTTGATCAATATTTTCAGGATAGTGCGTAGCCGGCGTGGGAATCCCAAGTTCCTTGGCTAGACGGTAGGTGTTACGTTTGTCCCAAGCAAACTGCACGCTGCTCCACTCAGGCGTTGGCACGCGAAATAACTTACTCAGTTGAGAACGGTTACGAGAGAAGGCAGCAACTAACTCTTCCCGGGTTGGATACAGGACCCATCCCTGCAATCCTAGTCGCTCTCCAACCTCGATCAATGCATTTATTGCTTCTCGCTCATCTCGCAAATTCGCTAGTCTCACGGAATGGGTGGAATACCTTGAAAAGCGAGAAACTGACAGTTCGTCGTCCACAACGCAGACTGGCACTCCGCGACGTCCGAGGCTACGGACGATACCAAGCCCTTGGTAGCAACCGCCGACCACCACGGCTCCAACGGTGTCGTTCGGGGAGTCCGCAGTCGCGGTGGCTGGAACTGGTCTAACGAAAGTGCTATTCATTCCGCCCTCCCCCGGTCTTGCCGTTGTTGCCAGTAATGGAGTGGACTAATTCATTTGCAGCAAACTCGGTTCCCGAAACAAACCCGACAAGCGGTCCAAAACTCCACGCAGCAGGCTTGCCCAGGAAATGCAGCCCTTGAATGGAGCACTCGAGACCGCGTCTGAGCACGGGATAGCCGTCTACCGTCTCCACTCGTTCCAATAATGACGGGGACAGGAATTGGTAGCGCGAGATATCCACCCGGAACCCGGTTGCGAGAAGTGCATGATCGACGAGCCGCTCGGTGCCATCGTCCAGTTTCAGGCAAAGTTGACTACCGGTGGTGGTGACGGAGACTATCTTGCGCCCGAGCGTGACGGGAACATTCGTTATGCGGGACCGCAGCCAACCTGCTACAGCCGGTCGAATTGCCCGGTAGGCCGTTCTCTCTTGGAACCAGCGGGGAAATCTACGGAATAAGTGCGGTGCGGCCACCAAACGGCTAATTCCGGCTGGACCGACGTCCCGTGTCGAATATAGTAGCTTGGAAACAGGGCCCAAATGATGCAGTCGAGGATGCAATCCCACCCAGTTAAGAACTGTTTGACGTGCGATGACCTCGACGTCGACGCCTGCTTCTTTCAATAGAGCTGCCGACTCAAGAGCGCTCTGCCCCGCGCCAATGACAACTACACGCTGGCCCTTGAACTTTCCAAGATCGTTGTGCTGACTCGTGTGCGATGCCAATGCAGCGGATATGCCGTCGAACTCCGGGGGCCGACTAGCGAAGTTGCTGATTCCCGTGGCTACCACTACACGCCTCGATGTGAAGGACTCTCCGTCGGCCACGACTACCTTGAATCCCGTTGCGCCGGCCTCAATACTGCGAATGAGCCGCCGGTCCAGATCCGGAACCGCCTGGCGTTGGTACCAGTGACCGTAGCCAACGAACAGGTTCAGCGGAATCGGCTTCGGCACCTGATTGCCCCATTGACGACAATGCGCGTCGAACGTCAATGCACGCCCAGGGTCGGCGATCTGCGAAGCGCCCCAATTCGATCGGAGACACATGCCGGCGGGCATCTGCCTCTCCCAGAATGACATCGGTTCACCGAATACCCGAGTTTCCACATTCGCCGCTCGAAGAAAAGCAGCGGCCGAAAGCCCGTAGGGACCAGCCCCAATAATGGTCACATTACAGTCTGCTTGATTGCCCGTCATGAGCGTTGTCTCTTCTCCTGCGTTCAGCTATTGATTTCTGCCCATGACTTGAAGGGCATAGTGAACTCGCTGCAGACGCCTTCGCAGCCCGATCGAAAGAGCTGGCCGTACAAAGTAGTACATTCGGGCCAAGGCTGACAGCGGTTTTCCATGATGCCAATCATCCATATATGTTGCCGCCGGTGGCGCCAAGGGGCCCTTTCGGCGAAAATCGAACGCACCCTTCAGGACAGCGATAATACTGGGTCAAACAATCAATCATTCTTCGGGGTTGCGTCGTGTAAAGGTTTCAATGGAATAAGAGGGCACGGTTGCAGAAAAAGAGCCAGCGGAAATAGTTATTGCTGTTTGTGCGGCTAGACTTGCACTGCTAGACGTGAGATAGGGAGTCACGCTTGAACCCATAGTTGTCCCCACCGAGAACGTAACCGACACGGGGCTGCTTCCGTTGTTCACCGCCACGACGGTGCCAGCATTTCCTGCGGGGTTTATGAAAGCTGTGACGAGGAGAGACGTGGAGTTGCTGACAGGCACCATGTGCCAGCCGGGTAAAACGAACCTGCTCCAATTGCCGATTGCGTAGGCCCGCTTAGCGATATTGCTGTTCTCATCTGTGAGTGCCGAATTGTCGGTAAAACCGCTATTGGCATCGAGTAGCCAGTATCCCCAGTAATTGGCCTGCGCGTTGGCCAAATAGTAGTGAATCTGTGATGCGTAGTTGAGGGCGCTCGTGATAGTCCCATCGTAATTTTTGGAGTCCGAGACCTCGGTCTCCCACGCGTGCTGCCCGGTATCATTCCCAAAGGATAGCGGACCCATGGGCTTCGGGACTGCATACCCGTGAGAGGCGACGATGGCAACGTCCGCTGCGGTCGTGGCATCGTCCATGGGAGCCGACGCAATGTTAATTCCCCAAGGCGTGTCCTCAGCAACTATGATCTTCACGATGGCATGGCCGGCCGTGTTGAGAGCTGAACGTAGGTAGGGAATGTAGTCGTGCAGTTGCGTCGCTGTCCACACGCAGCTCGGATAATGACTCCGCTCTTCCGGCTCGTTCTGCGGACTGATCGCGTAAATTGGAACTCTGTAAGTACGTTCCATTAGGGTCACAAAAGCGGCCTGAATATTGGCTAGGTTCGTGTAATTCGTGGAATTGCCAATCATATTACCGCCCGTCTGAAACGCTCCATTGTCCTTCATCGAGCCTGGGGGACTCCACTCGCTTGCGAACACCCTCGCTCCCCTAGCTACTGCGGCTTGAGCCATTGAAAGGTCTTCACTGGCAATTGTAGGTCCAGAAGACACAGTGACGCAGCTTCCGTTTGGAACTGTTTCCTGATCTGTCTGGCAATCCTTCAGGTCGGGATATATCTGCATCCTGTACCATTGAAGGCCAATCCCCGAAGACGTGTAGAAAAAATCCATTTGCGCCGGAGTCAGAGTTTCGACAACGCCAGCTCCCGCCGCACCGAAACCGTCAATTATCTGCTGGGTGCTTGACCAATTGACGGTAATTGTGTGGGAGCAGGAAACAGCTGAAGATCCCAAAAGGATAACCGAAAGCAAAAGGTACCGTCGCATGGTCACCTAAGTGCCGCCGGCCGAACCGTTGGTTTTCGCGGTGTCAGCAACAAGCGAAGCTTAGCACAAGATTCCAAGTCGAGATCAAAACACTGACCCTTATATGATCCGATCCACACTAAGCACATTTCATAATGAGGCAATTGTCTCACCAAACGATAAGCTGCTAGCCGACAAATCTCCGCAAGACTTCTAGGTAAGCCGTCCCGTGTACCCGCCGTGTGCCTCACTTTCGCAATTCAAACCGACTCGCTTGCGGTGAAAGTGACTCCGCATTTTGGGCAGCCACTTGAGTTGAACTGATTCGGCGCAGTTCTGCCTGGCGGTATCCGGTATGCGCAGTGTGGGCAGGGCGTTGCCAGTGACGCATTCACTTTTTCCAAATCGATCTTTTTTCGGGCGGGCATTCGGAGATTCTATCGCGCAAACCAGTTCGGAACGCGGTCAATGAGTATAATCACAATTTTTCGCCAGCGCTTCAAACTCACGGTGGCCCCGCACTTTTACGCACTCTGCAGGCCGGACGGGCGCCTTTGCCTATCCGTGATGTAGGGTATTAGGTATGCCGCGCAACACACCGCCATCAGCCAAGAAACTCGGCCTTGGAAGCGCTCAGAAACCATAGAGAGAGATCCAGTCAGGAAGGCGTTCGCAAATAGGAAAATCAGAGTCAAAATGAATAGCTGATTTGCTATTCTTAGACGAAACCGCCTTGAAAATAGGGCGATCAGGCTTGCACCAAAGGAGCACCAAAATACGCCAGCGTAAATAGGTGCAACTGTGGCTGCGTCTCTCTGCAATCTGCCAGAGCGGCATCCCCTAGGGGAAGGGGAAGTGCACTGGGACTGCCTCGAAAGCAAGTATCTCGGCGTCTCCCCCGGATAGATGTCCCGAAAGTATTCGAACAAGGGGCCACTTGTAAGAGGACCATAGCCTAAGTAGGCGAATGTGACAAATTGGCGAAGGGTCTGTTTCACACACTCTTTAGCAAACCCCGCCGGATTGAACAGAATGGTGCCCTTTACTATTCTGTTTGCCTCCCTCTCTGCACCGTTCCATCCGCCCATTTCTTTCAGTAGTGGATGTTCGCCCCACAAAAAGTCAATCGTAGTCTCCGGCAGATTGTGGAGATATTTGCAGGGTGTGAGGTTCTCTGTCTTGCATTGTTGCTGCAAGTAGGCAGCAGCCAACCCGCTCTCTATAAGTCTGCCGAGTAAGAAGACAGATTTTCCGGGGGAGAGAGCAAATCCATATCCCGCACGCCAGTTTGATAGTCCGATTAGGCCAGCGACCGCTATCATTGGAATAAGCACAAGGGACACGATACTTTTTGTCGATCGAGCAGGCCAAAACTCACGGCATCGGCTAAACGCCTGGACAATCACAATAGCCACCAAAAGGACCGTGATCGCCAGCAGATGCGTTATGTGAGTTCCAATGGAGATACAAAAGACGATACAAGTGGGAACCGTCCGTTCTAATGACATCTCGGAATCGTAAAGAAGTAAGAACAAGGACAGTGGAGCGAGACCTGAGAATGCATCAGGCATAATCTGGCCCACGAACCATGGTAGAGTCGTTCCGAAGGCCAGAAAGACCATCAGGCCTAGGAAAATCAGGATTTCACATCGTGCCGGGCCTCCTTCCCGGATGATCAACTTGAACACCGAGTGCAGGATAAAAACCGTTATAACAGATTGGGCTATTACTATCAGCCAGGGAGAGGCTCCTAAGTTTACAAGCCGGATAAAGAAGCTGTAGCCGAGGGCATGGTGGATTGGTTGCTCTAAAGTGAAACTGCCCTTGAGATACAGCTGAGTGTCGTGGTAGATGACAGGGTAACCATTTACAATCGCTACACAAAGAAGTAGATAACCGGAGACCGCAAAGAAGAAGATAGAACGTACTGTTTGACGCCACCACACTAGGTGGTTATCCGTGATTTGTGACAAGTTTCAGCCTCATCTCGGACGAGCAGATCGTAGATGTCTCTGGCTCTGGGCCGCATCGCGATTCGCGATTAAGTATCTTCTGAACTGGGATTTCCATTTTGGGCTTCCCACCACGCTTCAGCACATACCGGGTTAGCATTGTTATGAAAGCAATTACACTTGTTGAGAACTTAAGGCAAGTGCTGGTCGTTGCAGGAACCTTTCTTGCGCGCTCATCCAACTCGCGTACAGCAGACCACCGTCGGAAGTTTCAAGGATGGGTTAAACGAGAGCTGAAATGGCTGATTTTGTTTCTCACCTACCGGGTCGGGCCTCCGTAGAGTTCGTTTTGCTCTCAAAGCAGCATGAATACTGGCGTTGGGCCGATCATATAACCACTTACTCAGAGTTCAAAAAGGAAATGCGGGTTTCACTATTCCCGGGAATAGGAATTCAAAGTCGACAATGGGTGTCGGTATAAGCCCGGTTGACATCGCTAGTAAGTGTGCCACCGCTCGCGCAGTGTCTTCGGAAACCGTTTCCAGGACAATCGCGCTTGACAATAATAAAATGCCCCGCGGAAAATTGCCGGAAGGGCTAGTCGATGGTATGGAAATTTTGTTCGCGTAATTAGACCTTTCGTCAATGTCTTGGTAAGGCCAAACATTTCCCTTAAAGCAATACTCGCAATCTGAAAATCCAATCGCAGAATATACTTAGCATAGAATGCCCCGCGTCCGAGAGCATAGGCAAACGATGTCTTATTTTCATCCAATTCTGTTTTTCGTCCGTGGTTATGGAACACAATCACTTCTGGAGAGTAAACAATCTTAAATTTCCTTTTCAGAGAGCGGTAGACGAGGTCTAGGTCCTCAACCGCCTTGCATATGGAACCAGGGCCGAGCAATGGATCAAATCCATTCGTGACCTTGAGAACAGTTTTCCTGAAGGCCATGTTCGCTCCGATGATGGCGGGGGTTTCGCACACTTCCCTGGCGTTTGTGACGAGCGTTCGGCAATTCGAAAGCAAAATCGCCTGGGGCAGATCCCTCTCGTCGTAAAGCTCCACTCGCCCCCCGAGGACGGACAATTCCGAATCAGATTCAAACTCCTTCAAGATGCTCGCGACCCAGCTAGGACTCGGAATGCAGTCGTCGTCGGTAAATGCGATGATCTCGCCCCTAGCTTCGCGTATTCCCGCATTCAAAGCGCGAGACTTCCCTGGTTTACTTTCCAAGAAGTAGCGGAATGCCGGATTTTCCAAGGAGGTGTATTCGGCCACAACCTGCTTCGTGGCATCACTCGAGTTGTTGTCGATTACGAGCACCTCCGTCTCCGTCGGCCAAGCCGAGCCCGTGGTTTTCATGGTGTCGAGCAACAAGCGAAGCTTATCGCAACGATTGCAAGTCGACACCAAAACACTGACCTTCATTTCGATTTACTCCGCGAAATTGAATTGACTCTTCCGGCCTCTAATTATCCATATCCAAGGCGAACCGAGCTTCCTCTGTGAGAAACTCGCCTTCCACTGGACGAACCGCGAATCTGCGCTGGTATCGGGAGGCAGGTGTAACAAAGGTCCATGTGGCAACGACACGCGGCCTGGACCTCGAAATTCCGCCGCGATGAAGGCCTGTTGTATCACAAAACAACAGCGTGCCAACCGGTCCTGTGCAGTAGAAGTGCTGGGCAGCGGAGAAAGTCTGCTCGACCAGTTCTGTGGAGGGATACAGATTCGCTCCCGCCGCCTTCCACTCACCGATCTTCATGCCGTGGCCGCCGAGCGCGTTGCTGGTGCCGAGGATATACTCCATGGCCCCCGCGCCCTCGTCGATTTCCGAGAAATACAAATAGACCTTAACCATTTGTTTATCCTCCGGATCGCGGTGCCACTGTTGTGACCCAATTCGTTTGCCGGGATCCATGGGAATGGAATACCAAGCGTCGGCATAGATGAGCTTGGGCCAGAGATTCATATAACTGCTCACTACGCGAAGAACCGGTGTGCTCAACCCGATGGCAAGCAATGGATGGCTTGACGAATGAACGGAATTTTCCGGATTCATTTTGAGGATATAGTCATCCAGCTTGGCTTCGCTCTTGTCCCGAAAAAAGCGCCTGAAACGCTCGCGGTTGTGCTCCAGCGAACCCAAATCCAACTTATCCGAGTAGGAAGCCGTGGCAGCAGTGATACGATCAGTTGACAGACGAGCAAACTCACCGATCTTTTCTTGAAGCGCACTCCAGTCGCCAAACTCAATGCCAGCTTGGCTAAAACTTGCGGCGGCGACCCCCTTCGATGTCAAAGATTCAACGAGTTCCCGTTGCCCGGCGGTCAGTGTTGGACAATGTTTACCGAACCGTTTTTGACTTTGCGGGTTTCGGGAAATGTACCAGGAAACTCTGTGCTTCATTCGCAACAGGGCGTCCTTTCGCATGTCAGCATGCCGCATCTTCAACAGGCTTATGCGGAATCTGTTGGCGAGTTTGGCCGCTGGACCTATCACGGGAATCGCTTTGATGTGAGAACGAAGAGGATTTTTCTGCTTCATAGTGATCTCCCCCGTTTGACTTTATCGTCACCAGACTGCATGGTTCCTTTTCCTGTTCCAGTAATCGCCTTATTCGAATTCCGAACCAAGGACAAGAAAAGTTTCAGTTCAACGTTGGCAAGGCGCGCCTCCGACTGGTCTCGAGGCAAGAGCTAAGCACCGTTGGCGTTACTCAACTTATAATTCCGGAGTAATTGTTGGTTATGACCCGGATGCGGATAACCAATTGCCACCAGTCATCGCACCCTAGTTTCAATTGCTAATCATGGTAGTATGCATCGGCGCACACTCCTGTTGCGGCGGGTGAGGGGTCAGGGTAGGCCCATGTCGGCGCAGTCGCATCGGTCGTATCCAACCGCAACATATCCGAAGCAAAATATTCCGAGTAGGCGATGGTGCCGTTGTATAAAGTCGGGGAACCACCGTTCGTCGTCCATGGATAAAACGTGACCCCGGAGACGCCACCGCTGTCCAAAATAGTCTGGAAGATGGCGTGAGGATGCGTCTTATCGTTGAGCGTAAGAGCTTCGCCCGTCGGAAGATTGTTGCCCGGAGCATTGTGTGTACAGCCCGACGTGTCACGAGTCCATGATCCTCTTGTCTGGTGAATCTCCCAGTAGTCCAGCACGACATTAGTGCCGCTTCCCGACATTGTGACTTTGATGGGTCCGGTGCAATTCGAAGTTGCTGAGAGGTTATAAGCGCAGCTTTGATAGAGATTGGGGCCTGCTACAGCGTTCCGACAGCTTGCCGGAACCACCCATGTTCCACAACCAGACACTTTTGAAATATGAGGGGCGCTGCCATCGGCGTCGTCCGCCGCGTAAATTCTCAGCAAGTCACCCGAAGTCGTCGATGGGACTGTGATATTTGGGCAATTCGGAGAGCAGGAAATCGCAGACCCGGAGCCAGGCAGCAAGTGTGCCGCGATGCTCATCGTGCGCGCCGTCGAGTATCTTCCAGCAGTCGTTTTGAGGGCGATCCACGAAACCACGGTGCCACCCGCGCCGCCCTGCGTCATAGTCGGAGCCCTAGAGGTTGTGCAATCAAAACAGAGTCCATTCGCGAACCCATCCGTGATGTACGGACTCGAAAAGAAAGGGCCCGTGAGTGCCGTGCCATTAAAGTCGTTGAACTGGAAAACCAGGTCGGTTGCTGTCAGCCTGGGCGCTCCCATCGTGCACTTGGTGCAGGTGCTGTTGGAGGTTGTTCCTGCTGAATCCAATGCAGAGAAGGAATACCCAGACGGAGGCTCTACCTCGATTACGTTAAACACCCAGCCTGAAGTCTGTGTTGCACTCACATTTACCGTTAGGAAAGAGTTTCCCGATGGCCCACTAAGGAGATAGGCAAGATCATTCCCATAGCCAAGGGTTGAGTTGTAGATCGCGCACGCCCTGCGAGAGGTTCCGTCATCAATATCAGGACAGAGAGAAAAGCTTGCGGTTGCGTTGTTTGAGTTACAGCCAGAAGATGAATTGCAGAGGTAGGCCGACGTGATATGTGCGCTGGTCGGCAACAACGCAGCAACGATGAGGGCCGATCCTGAAACGGTGGGAAACATGCAGTTTGCGCTAGTCGAGCATTCACTAAAGGTGCAGCTTGAAGTGCCTGAAAGACAGGCCGTTGTTACGTCCTGATGCAGAATCATACCCGGGTTCAGAACGAGAACGCCGTCGGAGGTGTTAGGCTCAACCGGAAAATCGCGCGGTGGCGTCTCCTGGGCGAGAACCGAACCGACCAGAAGAAACCAACTAAGACCAAACTTTAGCAACCGATACATAGCAGTTCGTCCCGTCATAGTAAATTGTCAGTACATCTATCCGCAATGGCCGGAGAAAAGAGCATAACGAAACTGCCTCCGCCTGCTCACAGGCGGTACAACCGGTATTTCCCGTAAGATTCTCTCCGACGCTTCATAGTGACCTCCCCCGTTCGACTTATCGCCACCGAATGCACCGTTCCTTTCCCTGCTCCAGTAATCGCTTTGTTCCAATTCCGAACTAAGGACGAGTTTCAGTTCAAAGGTGGTAAAGCGCGCCCTCAAACTGGTCTTGCTCCAAGAACTAAGCTCCGTGTCGCTGGCATTGCTCAACTGCATCGAATACGGCTTCGCCAATCGAATCCCAAGTCCATTTGCGCAGAAATTTGTTCCATGCATTTTCGCAAAGCTTCGCACGTAACCTCGCGTCCGTCAAAAGGAGCACACAAGCTGAAGCGAAGCCGGTTGGGTCGTCAGCCAAAAGGATATCCTCTCCGGCGAGAACTTCGTAGCCGAACGCGCCCAACGAAGTTGAGACTACTGGGCACCTTTTGCTGAAGCCCTCCGCTATCTTGACCCGGGTCCCCGCACCACATCGTACCGGCACAATCATTGCCGACCACGACGCAATTTCACGCGATGGGTCCTCGACCCATCCCAAGCCATCAATATCCGGACCTAAACTTGCGATGGGTCCATTGCTGCCCTGCCCTACGAGGCGGAGACGCGCCGTCGATATCTCGCGTTTCACGTGGGGCCAAACATCGTGTATGAACCATTCAATGCCGTCTCTGTTAGGAAACCAGTCGAGCCTACCAATAAAGCCAATACGCTGCGGCTCAGTCGTAACCTTTGGGTGCTGTTCCGTCGGCGGATTGAAGCCGTTCGGAACGACGGTAACGTGCGCCCCGCTCCCAAGATACCGCCTGTCCTCCGCACTCGCGGCGGCGAGCACGCTGAAGCGCTTCCCGAGAATTCGTTCTCGGTGCCACCAGAGAAGGGCTTTGCGATAGCCCACGATCTTTTCAGTAATTAATGGAGCATTCTGTGCCCGCGAGGCGAAAAAACGGCTTGGAATATCGTCAATATCCAAAATGCTTCGGGGCCATTGATAAATTCCAAACATGTTCGCGGTTTGCAAGCCATGGACCCAGCAAACATCGCTTTCAGCCATCAAACACGCCATGGCCTGCCGGTCGATATCGCGAACCTCGAAGCCCTCCGTCGCGAGGCAGCCGGCTGCCAACTCGTGCCGCACCCAATCGGCGGCACGGCGCCGGGGGGAGCGAGTCAACTGAGCAATAAGCTTAATTTCGAACTCGAACCCGGCGATTTTCGCATCTAGCTCGCGCTCATAATTGTCCGTAACTACAAATGAAACGGTGCCGATGCGTTTCAAAAGCCCGGCGATATTGAGCATCCGCAGTTGCGTCCCATAAGAGGGTGCAAACGGGCAATGGGAAGTTACAAATAATATTTTCAACTCAGGCTTGTTCACGTAACCCCGACTTAGTGGCTTTGTCGATCACGGTTAATAGGGCGCGGATCGATCTGCAGCAAACAAAGCAGCTGAAATCCAGACTTCTATCATGGCGTACAAAGCTCAATTCCTCACTCGAGATCTTGCTAATCCCCCCACTCCAGCTGACTTTTCGTATAGGCAGCGCAACACCTACTTTAAGAATGGAGCTTTGGTCCTACGTTCGAGTTTTGTAAAGGCGGCCTTGACATCCAAGACGATGTTCCACAAATTCCAAAGCAACCGATTTCGGGACGCGTTTTTCAGATATCCAATCTGCTCTAGTTCGTCTCCAGCTATCCAATTGAATCGCTCGTGCATCCTTCGTCCCCATTTGCTCGCTCGCTCGACCGGATTGAAGTCCTGCGTTTTTTCAATCGGATTCCAGTGAATCTCGCGTCCTCCAGTCCGGCGCGTTTCGCACGAGCCGATCACAGGCAAACTGGCTGCTGCCCAAAAATTGTACTTGTTAGGGTCCAAAGCGAGAAATGAGAAGATTCTTCGCAGTTCCCCCTCCGTATCATGAACAAGATCTTCAAACCTTGTTATGAGGTGTTTGCACTCCCCCTCCGAGGAATCTTTGTCAAACTGAATAATGGTCCGAGCAGCGTCAGCCCATGCACGGGTCGCCTGATCGTAGTCCCAGTTGAAACTCTTTACGCCCGACTCAACTAGTGCGCGTCCATCTCGGATAATGATGATTAAATGAGCGTCTGGGAAAATCTTTGAGAAATGTTGCAAGTTATTCACGCTAGGAGTTTTAGTAACGAACCTTTTCGAACCCGCAACCGCGGAAGCACCACTCACTTGGGCTTGTGCTTCATCGCAAACTTGCAACTGCAAAAATGAGATCAGCCCCTTCCCTACACAACGGCAAAGTGCCTTTACGGGCTGACCAACTCTGTCCTCAACTCCCCAGGTCCGATCCCAATGTTTTTGAACAGTCTCAGCATATCTGACTATCAGATCAGCATGTGCGAGCAGGAAATCTTCACAGATTACGCGGCCAACTTGACAGTCCGGGTGCAGTGAAAGGAGTTGATATAAGAAATTGGTTCCGCTGCGACGCAAGATACCGACGATGAAGATAGGATGCAACTCCGGGACGGGTCCGACCGAGGGGTTCATTTCTGGACATTGAGGATAAGAAGACAACGCGAGCCTCCCGCGAAACTCAATCTGCACTTTCTCCTCGTCCAACACACGTACTTAAAGCTGCACCAGCTAGTTGATCTTGAAGAGGAACGCATCATAAGCATGCATGTCTTCCTGCCATCCATTTTTCGAAGTCAATTCGCCCACCCATAGAACACTCCACGGCTTCACATCAATGTAAGTTAGACCAGCAGCAGCGAATTCGTTCTTGAAATCCCAATGTCATACCCATGTAGCGGGAAGAATGTCCACACTTGTCGTTCACACACGACTTATTTTGTAAGGGAGCGGTAAAGACGCTTTCCGACTCGAAGGAGATCAGCACCTGCGCCAAAGGGCATCTTGCGGATCGCGTTTTTGCTGCTTTGCGCCAATCGTCTCAAGCCATTGATTCCTGGCAGCCGGCGCTCATAACCTCTATCGCGCAAACAGTCCGGCGTTCTTTCCATCCATTCAAAGAATGCGTCTTCCTCGGTCGGACGGCGAGATCGCTCGGTGTCGGTGGGCGAATCAAAAAGGGGTCCCTTTTCAAGGAGGTAATTACAGATGCGGTCGAGCGTCTTGTCCCGGCCTCGACCCAAAGCTCCCGTTCCTTGGTAATTCAGTTCCACATCCATGACTCCGAAAACGGACACCAATGGAAAGGGAAGTTCGAATTCAAAGACGTAATAATACGCTAGACGATAAGCCTCACGACGCAGTTCTCTCGCGGAAAAAGCTCCCAAACTCCTCTCCAAAGCATCCCGGAGCGATTCTCGGGAGCGTACCTCTATTATTTGAGATCCCACCTCGTAAAAACTTCTCGAAGCGAGAACAACCGGTTTACCCAACATTGCCATCTCGATCCCGGTTGAAGATCCAAAGGTTAAACCAACGTCAGCTTCGTCCATTAAGGCATAACTGTTCAGAGGATCATCAGGCATGACTACACGAGTATTGCGAGGAGCAACTGCTTTCATCGACTCATAAAACTGAAACTCATCATTTGCGCGGGTCAAACCTGATTTTCCGGCTAAATGCGGGTGCACGCGAATTACGAGTTCAGCATCATTTCGATCTTTCACCCAGTCCACGACATCTTGGACCCACGTTGACTGCAATTCATACGCACCCTGCAACTCCCGATCCCCGGCAGTTTCCTCGGTCGAAGAGGTGAATAAGGCGAGCAACTTCTTGCCCCGTGTAAGATTCAGTCGCTGCTTGAGCGTTCCATCCCAGGTCACGGAGGGATTGTAGGCATACCAAGTCAGGCGCCTGCCGTATCGGCGACTAATCAGCCATTTCATTGTTCGTTCCAACGCCGGACGAGTCAAAGGGATACTTCCCCAAAGATGCCAAAAGTCGGCAAATGGTTGAGGGCTCCAACACCTGGCATTCGGCTTTACCATAATGTGGCCGGGTTGGAAAAACGGCGTTTCATGGGTCAATACTCTGACGCCATTCTGCTGTAGCAACTCGAAAGCGACCCGGGTGATCGATTGTCGACCGTTAAACAGGAGTGCGCAATCGACAGAGTGCGTAGCCAGATACCGGCGCAGTCCAACGGCCACGAGCGCGCCGCTCAGTAGAAATCCTCGATAGGCATTGACCACCCGCCAATTATTCATGTCCGCCGGATATTGACGAAAATAGGAATATACGGAGGACTGAACCCACTCGCCGATTGGATACTCAAGATAAGTTGCTTTGCATATCTCGGAGGGCGACAAGCTCTGCGCCCACGCAAAAGCATGCCCTCTTTCTGCCTTCGTCACAAACTCTCCCAGCCAACGGTGGGGCAGGCCCATTTCAGCAATCCGCGCCCTGCTTCCGGCCTGGCACCATTCGCAAAGATCCAATGGCCGAGGACGATTCTTAGTCATGGAATCCCAATGCATGTCGCATTCGGGCAAAAGACCGTCGCAGAGAACATATTCGACCGTAGCTCCACGCACCTGACAGGCCTTGGCAATGGTTCCTTCATAGAACGTCAGATGAGGGCGCATTGCGTAGGGAGAGAAGATCAAAAGGTGGCTCATGATTAAGACGTGTCTATCGATTGACCACGTTAGGTGGCTTCAGTTTTCTAGGCTGTGCTTGCTTCCATTGAATTTCATGTTTTCTCTGATCCGCTCGTAAGCGCCCTGAGACAGCGCAATCTGCCGCCGAGCCGCCTCTTGCATCGGCAGCCGCACCTTCTCCGCCAATTGCCATGCTCTCTCGGCCGCAGCCGCAAGCCTTTCCGATGCATCCGACGCACCCAAAAACACGGTTTCGCAACCCAGCCCGAACTGGTCCTCCAGTCCAAGAAACTTGGCGGTATAATCGTCTGACGCGCTGAGACCAACAACGGGGATCCCTTGCGACATGGCAAAGACGGCGGCGTGATACGCCCCGGTCACCACTATCCGGCAGCGCCCAACCTGTCGGATCACCTTCAATGGCGTGTCCAGTGTGATCCCACCATCTGAATGGTCATCGAATCCCTGCAAGAGCCGTCCGATCGTCACATGGTCGTTTGCCCAAGCGTGAAAAGCAATCGGAACCGGGATCAGTGGCACATTATGCCGTCGCGCAAACTTGTGCAGAACCGGCCTTAACACGTCTATCATAGCTCCGTTGACATTCGAATAGGACGCCACGCGAAGGTTAATGCCGACTGCCTGGCCCGGCTCTTTTTCTCTGGCCTCATACGCGATCTCAACGGCTTCATCGCCCGTGGTCAGAATCTGAGACGAATTCACTCCTAACGATTGCGCTAAGGCCGAGCCGCCTCGACCACCCCGCAAAGTGATCAAACTTACTTTCGGCAGAATCTTGCGCGCCCGCCCCAAAATGTCGGGATCACTGAGTGGCCCCAAACCCTGCCCAACCATGACCACAGGAATATTCCGTTGAACTGCCTCTTCTATAGTATCTAGAATCGAAGTATTCCACTCACGAGTGTCATCGGTGAATCCCCCGGCTCCGCAAACGACGAACAGGTCTGCATGTTCCATGGCTTCTAAGAAAGCATTGACATCCGGTCTCACATTTCTTCGATCTCGAATGGTCAGTCTCAAGTCCGCCAGTAACCGAAAAGTGGCTGGATATCGGAGCCGGCAGGCCTTGCTCAAATCACTTAAACCAACCGACGCGGTCCGGGGCAAAAGCCGGTCGAAGCCCCCAATGATAGCGTCATTCCCGATCCACAGAGCCCTTCCAGCTCGCGGCAAGGGCTTTGTATCGGGACAAAATCTCGCCAAGTTGGCAGGTGAATCAGTAAGCACTTCGATGGATGCTGATGGCCAGTTGCGCCTCAGTCTTTTTGCGGCCACCTGAAGCATGGCGACATCGCCCACGTTCTGGTATTCGCCCGACCCGCAGTTGAGGGCGGTATCCACAATAATTCTCATATAAACCAGAAACCGATCACAGGGTGCGCTGTGCCTCTTTCAGCGCTAATTCCCTTACCAGAGCCGTCATCTGGTGTTCCACACGACGGCAGCGAAAATACAGCCGGAACATGGCATAGCTCAGGCCGACCCAGCCGATGTAAAATACTGCATCGGCTCCACGCCCGACTCCGAGTATACGGGCAAACCATTGCGTAATCCCGGGCACCATGACACATATCGCGACGGCAGTCCAAAAACAAATTCCCCAAATTAGTTCTTTCAACCCAATCGCATGCAGGCGAAAACGCACGACTATACGCGACAAAACAAAAATCGCGAAGAGCACAAAGAATAATTGGATGATGCGCATAAATTAGCCTCCCGATTTCCCGATCAAAAATTCCCAAACAATGTGGAACGCCGCCGAGGAACGCTGGCCTTTGGCCCGCGAGTATTCCGTATAGACGATCCGCGTCGGAACCTCACAAAAGTGCAACTTCAGCCTAGCGATTTCATCCAGAATTTCCGAGGCATGCGCCATGCGATCCTGGCGAATCTGGATTTGCTCGGCGGCCTTGCGGGATAGGGCACGCAGACCGTTATGGGTATCCGTTACTTTGATCCCGGAAACCAGACGCGTAAAGAAGACCCCGAACTTGAGTGTCATCTTGCGCATGAAAGGCACGCGACTTTCCTTGTCGAGAAACCTCGAACCCAAGGCAACATCACAACGCCCAGCCAGCACTGGAGCAATAAGCGTTTCCACGTCTTCCAATTGGTGCTGGCCATCGCTGTCGAAAGTCACAATGATTTCTGCTCCCCTGGTCAAAGCAAAATCAATACCGGTTTTCAACGCGGCACCCTGGCCGCGGTTGAGGAGATGTCGCAGTACAAACGCTCCCGCTGTCCGGGCGACCTCGGCGGTCTGATCGGTCGAGCCATCGTCCACCACCACCACAGTCGGATACTTGCCCCTGATCCGATGCACGACTTGGCCAACACAGGCGGCCTCATTGTAAGCAGGGATAACGAAATAGATTGACCGGTTCATAGACTGTTGAGTCAGCACGTCACTGCCAAATGCTTCCGACGGCTGTGATTTCTACGGGGCTGGTAGGTGGTCCATCGCCGGCAGAAACTGCCCGCACCGAGTAATCGCCCCGATTATGAAACTTCGCGCAATACAAAAACGGCCAATAAGCGTTGGCTATGGTATAGGAACCTCCCTCTTTAATCTCTGCCATGGCTCGAGGGTCAATCTCGTCGGCGAGGAATCGCTGCATTCCGTAAAAGTGAGGCCGGATATACGTCAGGTGAGTTCCTGCCAGGACGACAATAAGAAATCCGAGCACAACTGACATCCACACTTTCTCGGCTGGACCGAGCACTTCCTCGGGGCGTGCCATCTGCGAAATCCCATAAAGGTTTAACGTCACCAAGACTATTGAAAAATACATGTAATAGCGCAATTCCGACGATCTGGGGATAATGGCCGTAACGAATATGAATAAAAACCAAAAGAAGCGCTCCCGCCAAGGTTTGCCGCCCGGCTTGAAAATCAATTTCCCAACAACAAGCAACAGGTTAGCCGCCATGAAAACACCGAAACAGCCCCCTGTCCGACTGACGTCCGCCCGCGAATTCCACTGGTCGATTGACCACGAGAATGGCTCGTTCTTCAACTCTAAAACTGATGAGGCCCAACGGGCAGCGCCGGCTGCAACATCAAAGCGTTGCGTTGAGAACGTATAACTTGCTTCCTGTTCACCTGCATAGGGTAAGGTATTACCAAACAACGTGACCTTAACAGGAAAGAATGGGTTGCCATGGATTATGCAATTTTTCAGCGGCGTGAATCCTACCAAAACAATGCATGCAGCCCAGATTGATAGTATCGTAGCGGTTCGGCCAGGTGTCGCGAGAACCGTCCGGAACCCGACGCCCCTGCCAAATCTTGCCCAGAAGATCACGCTAAATAAGACGATCGAAATCAGAACCATCTGGAACTTGCCGTTCGCGGCAAGAATCGCGGCCAAAAGGACGAGGGTGAATTCTAGATTGGTCACCTCACTCACTTCTACGAACCACCTATAGACAATAATGATTAATGTCGAGACACAAAGGTTCACCGGCAAGTCCACGTAGTCTGAGGTTGCATGAATCTGAACAAGAGGAATCGTTATCAGACCGAGCATTACATACTGCCAGTGAACCTTGAGAACCGCTTTGCTGATGAAACAAAACAATACAAGGCTAAAAAGACAAACAAAGTTGGCAGCCTGGACCCGGCCGGACAATTTCCAAAAAAGACCCTGAATAAACTCAATTGTATGGGGGAATCCACTGTATACGACTTCCATATTGGAGTTAAAGCGGTATGAATCCCTGCCGACTATTCCCCACAGTCGTGCAGCGAACGGTAAATGGTATCCCCAAGAATCTGCGGAGATGTCCACATCAGCAAAGGCTCGAATGAAAAGCTCTACCAGCAGTCCGATGGCGATTAACTGGGTCACAACCGCGAACGTGATTTTCTCGCCTTTCCAAAGCAATCTGCTCAAGGCCAAGAATCCACAAGTGATGACAGTCATGCCCGCGATGAACTGCCGATCTAATTTGAGTAATTCTTCATCCGTAGTAGAGGTGACGGGCCCAAAGGGGGTTCTATGCAACGAGTGCGTCGTTTCACTTGACATGACGTACGCGAAATGTTGGCGCGTGAGCAGGAAGGAGGCGGATAGAAGCAACGAAAGCGCAATGTACGCGACCGTTAATCGCAACAGGGTTGTTCCCATTCGACCTATGCTCCTTGGGTTAGATTCTTCGGTGTTCGGGTGTATGATATAAGTGGGTGTTTGCGGTGCTGCACTGAATACTTGCCTCGTCTATCGCAAATCACCCCTGTTTTCCCATACTTTCTCAAAGCTAACGCCACGCCGTCCAAGTCCTGCCGCCTCATGAAGAGCCCCATCACTTCATGATGAATAAGCTCGTGAAAGTGCGTTCTCCCACATTCGAAAAGCAAATCCGAGGCAATAAAGGTGCCACCTAGATCAACAATTAATGGTTTATCGCTGCGTTCTTGATTTGTTAAGAAGCCAGCGGTCTTTTCCCGCCGACCTTTCTAGGTAGGTGAATTTCAGCGGCCTCTGTGACCGCGTCAGAATGCCTTTAATTTGGATCGTGTGCTTCGCTTGCTGTAGGGATTCAAGCGAGCGCAGGAAACGATGCACATTATATTGTTAACACTGTCCTCGAAACTAGGCTTGCAAAAATGCTCGAGACTGGGCACTACATAATTGCTGGCAGGCGTCACCGTGCATTCGGGACGTTGCAATGTCAAATATTTTATGGAACGTGATCAGTCAAACCCCGGACTTGTTGGTCCTGAATAGAAATGCGTCATAATTGTGCATGTCCTCCTGCCATTCATTTTCCGAGGTCAATTCGCCCGCCCATATGGCGCTCCAAGGCTTCGTATCAATGTAAGCTAGACCAACGGCTGTGAATTCGTTCTTGATATCCCAAGGGTATTGCATGTGCGAACGCTTCCCTTGCCGCGGTTCGATCGCAAGAACGTATTTCCCTGCGACTCGAGCGATCTCTTTGAAAAGAAATCTGCTATCCCGGTGCAAATGTTCCAAGACCGCCATAGTAAAAATTACATCAATTGAATTGCTGTCGTATTTCTGGATTGATAGCTCGGCGGGTCCAATGTCAACCGGGATCATTGCCAGGCAGGGGTATTCGACGCGAAGGCGCTTAACGGCATGTTCGGAAATCTCCATACCACGGATGTTTTTATATCCAGCTTGCCAAAGGTGATTAAGATTTCGGCCGATATTGCATCCAATTTCTAGAATGCTATATTCCTTGGTTATTAACGGGCACAACATATTGATGATCGTCTGACTTCGCGAGGACCACTTAGGCGCCGTTGGGTAATATTGTCCCATAGGCTGCTCTTGTAACAGATAATCATACAATTGAGAAAGCGGGACGATCTCCCTTCTACCCGCTTTCCAATACATTCTGGCTCGGAAGTTTCCGGGCACTCCAAGCCTGCTTCCCCATCGAAATAGAACGTCGCAAAATAGGTTTAGAAGTACAGAATGCGACTTCCACCTAAAGGCGTTTAGCGCTCGATACAAAAATCCGACAGGATCGGACACGGCGTGCTTGATCCGGATTCTCCATTTCGAGAGCTCCCTGCCTCGACTTGTAGCTCCGGTGGACGGATCTGGGGATAATTGTATCTGCATTGGTCTGACCCGACGCCTATGATGTATCGTTGTTAGTGTTCCACGCTTATTAAGCAGTCGATAACAATTAGTCTGCTTGCTGTAACTCGCCCCGGTTCTCCCATACCTTGCCAAAGGCGGCAACGACATCGTCCAAGTCCTGCCGAGTCATGAAGGGTCTCATTAATTCATGGTTAATCAGCTCGTCAAAATGCATTCTTTCACAAACCGGACAAATCCCCTTTTCATAACTCACGTCACGGAAGGAATGGCCACATTTGAACGGGCAACCGCCTTTTCCATAAGCGAGTTTTTGTTGAAACATCGGCTGCAGATAAAGCGGCTTGACATACCCGCCCACAACTTTTACGCCCTCTGTCTCACGAAGCTCTATCGGCGGCAGTTCTGCCTTGACTGCCTCCACGAAGCGGTTGCGGTGCATCCCTGCGACCTGGCTGTCGAATTTCAGAATATGCATATAGAAGACATGCTCACATCCAGGACGCACTTTGGCAGGCTCGATGCACGGTATGGTCGATAATTTGGATGCCAGATAACTCACGTTCTCCTGTCTCTGCTTTACGAGCGATGGCAATTTCTTAAGCTGTTCCCTGGTGATGGCTGCTTCAATTTCGTTCATCCGAAAGTTAAAACCAATCATGTTCGCAAGGTCGGTGACGCCTTTGTCTTCAGCGACCGCTTCGGCGTGATTCCGTATGAGTCGCATCTTCTCCGCCAAGTCGTCATTATCGGTAACAATGACGCCGCCTTCGCCCGCATGGATATGCTTGTGGTAATTCAAAGAGTAGATCCCTACGTCGCCAAGCGTCCCAGCAAACCGGTCTTTATATTTCGCATGAGGTGCTTGCGCCGCATCTTCGATCACCCATAAATTGTGCTTTTGCGCGATTTTATTGATCTTCTCTGCATCGTATGGTTGGCCGAAGATATCCACCACGATAATGGCACGAGTCGCTTCCGTGATTTGCTTTTCGATTGAATCGGCGTCCAGACAGAAATAGTCCTCCTCGATATCCGCGAAGACCGGAACCGAGTTAAAGATCAGCGCCGCCGTTGCGGAGGCGCTCATCGTATATGGAGACACAATGATTTCGTCACCGGGTCCGGCACCAATGGCTCCAACGGCGCAACATAGGCCTGAAGTTGCTGAGTTCACTGTGATAGCGTGCTTGGCACCAAAATGCGCCGCCCACTCTTCTTCCAACGCCCTCACTTGAGGACCGCCATAGAAGTCCGGATGCCAGCCACCCACAAACTTCGATAGCACTCCCGACCTCATGACGTCGATTACGGCGCGCTCCTCCTCTTGGCCGATGGTGCGGTAGGCCGGGAAGAGTTTTGTCCTAATCTTTGGACCTCCAAAAAGCGCTAACTTGCTCACCTATATTCCTCCAGATACTTAGTGATTCTCTCGGTGGCTCCGAACTCGAATTTCAGATTCGGGCCTTGCCTTTTCTTTCCGTTCAAGATACCGCGCAACGTCTCCTCTAGTTCCTTCTCGCTCAAAATCGAGCGCACCAAGCCCATCCTGTCGAAAATCAGGGGATTTTCCCGTTTCAATCCTATTTGCACACTGATAAAACGTTTCTCTAAAATGGCCGCTTCGAGCAGAAGCATGGAAAACATTCCGATAATCAAATCGGCCGCTTTCAAAAGCAGACTGGAGTCGGTTTCTCTGTCAACAACGACCTTGATTGAGTTGGAGCAAGTTGCCAAAGCATCCTGGTAGACGGTCGATTCATCCTTGGGATGAAGCCGAAGTACCAGCGTCACTTTAACCGCCATTTTCTCCGTGAGCCTCGACAGACACCCCGCCACGCTTTTCAAGACTGTCTCTTCGGTGTAACCCCAGTAATCTTCCGCCATTCCGTTTTTCCGATGAATACTCGCTATCGGCTGCGATGCGAACACAAACACCAGACCACCCTGGGTTCCGGTAAGCTCCCGCCGCAATTTTTCAATTTCATCCGGCGTGAACTTGTCTCCGGATTTGCGGATGTAATCGAAAAAGGGCTGGCCGCTCACTACCAGCTTCTCGCGGTCTAGCCCCAGCGCGCACATTTCCTTCTTGGCAAACTCGTCCATGATGAAAAAGAAGGAAGGGACAATCAGCTTCGATGCGGGACATCCGGTCATCGGATCGTCTCCCTCAGAAATGAGGCGGAGGCGATAATTGGTCCATTGGTCAAGCACGGCAAAGCTTGTAATCCCCGCCCTCTCCGCCGCCTTCCACAGGTGTCTCTCCGTAAAATCCTCTGAGCTGGTGCCGGTCACAATCAGATCGGGACAGGCCTTTCGCACAAATTCGTCGGTCTCTTCCTGTGTGCCCAAAGGAATGGCGTCACTGATGTCAGAACAATCGATGTTCTGCTTCCGATAAATGGAAAGCGCCGCATCCTTTCCGTAGACGCACACCACATTCCCCAAGGCCCGCAATGGCTCAATCAACGGCATTATCGCGTTCGTGCCACCGGGATCTCGGGAAAAAAACAGTATTCTCCTCCCTTTCATTCGGCACGTCCCCGCAAAATTCTCGAGCAGGTCTTAACCGTGTCAAACGACTCCTCCAGCGTGCATACCAGCGGTTCGTTCCGGTCCAAGTTATTGCGAATATTGGCAATCGCGTGATACATCGCCTTTGAGTGCTGCGTCGAATATTCCGCATCCTTATTCAAGGTTCGATACCCCTCGAATAACTGGTTATCGCCGACGGAATACTCCTCAACGATCGTTCCAAGTTCGTAGATCCGAATCCGTTTCCTTTCGAACGTCAAATCCAATTCAAAAACGTGGAATTTTCTGGAGTCGATATGGCACAAATAGAAATCACCACCACAACACATGGTAAGCAGAGCCGATACGCTGGGGTCCTGGTCATAGAAATCTACCATTTCACTGACCTTTGCCACGTTGCCCACTTCGCCTATCAGAAACTGCAGTAAGTCCACCATGTGAGAACCGTTGTGCAACAGTCCTTTGCCGTAATAGCCCGTCCCCGCTAAAAAGGCCCCGTATTTCCCGCTCCTTATGGCTTCCCGTATGCTTCTGATTTCCGGCACAAATCGCCTAGTGTAATTCACCTGGACTCTTATTGGCAGTTCACCGTAGAGAATGCGAACCACGTTCGCCTCCTCTACCGTCCTCACTGCCGGTTTTTCCAGAAAGATGAACTTTACCGGCTTTTCTGCCAGAGCCAGCAATGTTGCATAATGCAGCTCGTCGGGCAGACATATTGAAACCACCTCAATGGCCTGCGTCTCAAACAATTCTTCCAAGCTGCCAAAGGCGGTCCCCCCCCAACGGGCTGAAGCTGCTTCTGCTTTCTCCAGGCTGCGATCAACAAATCCGACAATTTCAAATCCCTCGCAGGCCTTGTATCCGTGCGCATGGGTCAAGATGTGCGGATTCCAGGGGTCGTCCAGCGTTGCGCCGATTCTCCCGGCTCCGATGATGGCTACTCGATAGTTCATTCCTGATTACATGTGATCGGATTCCTTTTGTGCATCAGGAATTCCGCGTAAGAAAAGTCTTCCTCACTGTCGATGTCGATGGACCGCGCCCGATCAATGATTACCGCCTTCGAATCATCAAAGTACCAATCATAATTATTGGCTCGGAAATCAACCCATCTTGCAATCCGGACCGCTCCAGTAACCCGGTAATATTGGGGCAGCTCCTGTCTGTTCTTCTGACGAATTTCCTTCGACAAAAAATCTTTCATGCTCAACGTCTCGTCAAGCGTGTTGCACCAAACCGGGGGCACGTCCACTTCAGTTACCGAAATGACGGAATTGACGCGCGGCTCCTCCCTGAGCACGGAGACTGCCCGGTCGAGATCAGCGCTGCTGGTAAACGGTGAAGTAGCCTGGATCAAGGCAAACAAATCAAACGTCTCGGCTCTCTCGTCGAAGAAATCGAAAGTATGGGCGATGGCCTCCCGAATCGGTGAATTGTCTCTTGCCATGCTTTCGGGCCGGATAAAAGGAGTTATCGCCCCGTATTCATTGGCGATTCTCGCATAGTCTTTGGAATCCGTATTAACCAACAGCGTCCCGCCCCCACGATAAGCCTGTGAACCGAGAACCGCCTTCGCTGCGTGCGCAAACAGAGGAATTCCGTTGAGCGGCCGGATGTTTTTATCTTTCACCCCTTTCGACCCACTCCGCAACGCCATCATGAACAGTATTTTCAAAGTGCCTCTGTTGGCGATTGGTTCTCTTGACCAGAAACTCGCCACATTAATTCGTGACCTGTTCCTGCAGCAGATCCGCCGCGATGAGCTTTTCAATAATCGGGTAGAGGTTTCGAACCGGGACTTGGATGATATTGCTGATGTCAATTAGATCGTTGGTCCCGTCCGCATAAGCGATGAAGTTCAACATATCGGTCACCTGCCGATGCGATTCTTTGGTGGCGATGGTTGGATACAATCCACGCCTCCCGAGCTGGGGTTCACCGAGACAACGTATTTTGTAAACCCTGTTGCGCTCCAGCAAATCGATGCAGTCTTTATGCAGGGCAAAGCTTCCCTCCAACCCGGCTGGCGTAACCAACTCCAGGTTATCGAGCGACGTGTGATATTCGGGAAATTCTCGATATTTCGTGCGCATGAGCGATACCACGGGCAGGTCAACACCCGGGCTGCAATACTGTCGCTCATCGCTACCTCGATCCAGGAAGGAATATTGCCTAAAATCCGGATGCTTGGACCGCAGGGCGTTAAGCGCTACCTTGTCTGCGAGCGTGGATCCGTTCCGTGAAGGAAGGTATGAATAAGCACGCTCATCCCCCACACACGTCAAGTTAAACCCGGCTACGATATTCTTCTTCATGGACTCCAAATTCCTGCTTAAATAGGTGATGGAGCCGATTGTCTCGGGAATAAAAATAATGCGGTATGTAAATAGGCGTGGTTCGGTGGCAATCCATTTTGCAAGCATGGTTGTCACCACCGGGCCAGACAACTCGTTATTCGCCATGGACGGATGGCAAATATACGTGGAGATAAAAATCTCTTTGCTCGAGGTCCCTGGTATGATTAACTCCCCATAACTGAGCGAACCTTTCTTTAGCTCGCTGTCAATGAAAACACGATAAGTGCCTTCCTTCAGTTTTGCTCGCTCGTTGTGCGCAAGGCAAAAACCCCAGCGCTCTTCATAAACCGAGGTGACCCAAGGGATTGCATCCGGTTGATCCTCGAGCGAATACAGATGTTCCTGGAGTTCCGAAAGGGGGAGCGACCTGTCCACAGGAACGGCATAGCCGAGCACGTGCAGGTTGTTCTTCTTGAAATCAATGATTTTTCTCCCTTTTGGATCGAGGACGAACGCATCTCGGATATTCCATTCCTTTGGAACAGTCCAATCGAAAACTTTTGTCCCGGAAGGTACTTCAAAGAGCTTGAGTGGGATGAGCCCCTGAAGAATGCGAAGCGTTTCACGCACACCGTCACCGGTAATGCTCCGACAGATAGGGAACAGTTGGGCCATCAATTGATGCATGAACGGCCCGCAATGCTCAAACTCCGTGTTGACTGCTTCCCTAGCTTCTGCTAATTGCATAGCGGCGCCTGTTCGGGAGTTGCACCGGCCGCGATGGCCCGGACCTCTTCGATAACCCTACTCTGTTCCCCCTCGCCTAAACCTGCCGAACACGGGAGACTGAGGGCTTGCTGGTAAAGTTTCTCGGCGATTGGCATTTTCGTTGCGCTTCTGCCTCTGTGCGCTCCAGACAGATGAATCGGTTGCCAAAGCGGCCTGGTCTGAATCTTTTTGGAATTCAGCGAACGCATTAACTGCCGTGAATCTGTGCCAAAAATGGCGTTGTCCACCAGAACGGTGTACAGCCACCAGGAACTGGACGCCCATGGAGCTTCCTTCATCAGCGAGATTCCAGTCAGGCCTTGCAGCCCCTGGGCGTACTTGTTAGCAATGCGCTGCTTTGCCGCGACGAAGGTTTCCAACTGTTCCAATTGAGCGCAACCCATGGCTGCGAGGAGGTTCGTGAGGCGATAGTTGTACCCGATCTCAGAGTGGACATATTCCGTCGGATCGTCCTTTGCCTGGGTTGTAAGGTACTTTGCTTTCCGAGCCCACTCCTCGTTTGATGTTGTAAGCATGCCACCGCCGCCGGTCGTGATGATCTTATTGCCATTAAAGCTGAAGCACCCGATGTCCCCGATCGAACCCAACGGGCGACCTCTATATGTCGCGCCCAGTCCCTCTGTTGCGTCTTCGATCACCTTAAGGCCGTACTTGCGGGCAACTTCGAGAATGGGATCGAGGTCCACCGGATGCCCGAGAATGTGAACGGGAATCACAGCAGATACGCGCCGCCCTGTAAGTCGATTATAAGGTGCTCCTTTGTGCCAGCGGCAGCCCCGCTCCAGGAAATCCACGACGCCGGATGGATCCATCTGCCAGTAATCTGGTTCGGCGTCAATGAACACCGGCCATGCGCCAACATAGCGAATGGCATTCACCGGCGCGATAAAGGTGAGGGTCGAGACGAGGACCTCATCCTCGGGCTTCACACCGGCCAACAACAAAGCCACGTGCAGGGCCGCAGTCCCATTAACGGTGGCGACAGCGAAGCGCGTGCCGATCCGCGCAGCGATTTCACTTTCGAACCGGTCCACGAAGGGGCCGACCGAAGATACCCAGTTGGTATCAAGGCACTCTTTGATGTAGCGCCACTCGTTTCCCTGGATCGCTGGAACCGCCAAGGGAATGAAGTCGAGAGACGAAGATGCTTCCGGTTTTGATTTCTTAGTGATCATCAGTTGCGGTAGCTTCGGTTTTCAAAGTCATTGATCACATTCTCACGCACCAACCTTGAAACTTCCGCGATGCCTTCGCTTACCGTGCGCGTAATGTGGAATCCCAATTGTTCGCTAATGCGGCTGAACGAAACCCGATAATCCCGGGGATCTTCGGCTTTGTGCACGAATTCGACAGTGGCATCCGGTGCGTGTGGACGAATCAACTCGACCAGTTGCTGCTTTTGAAAATTCTGATCGGTCGCGCCCACGTTGAAAACCCGACCAGCAACCTTTCCTGAGGCAGATTCGAGAACCAACTTGATAGCTCGGGCTGCGTCCCGTACATGGACATAAGGCCGCCAGAACTGTTCCCCAAAAACCACGAGACGTTTCTTAACCAGCATTTCCATGGTGAACTCGTTCACCGTTAGATCGAAACGCATCCTGGGCGAAGTCCCGAAAATGGTCGCAAACCGCAGCGGTGTCGGAGACCATCCCTGGCCATTGCCACTGACAAGCAAGAATTTTTCAACAGCTACTTTCGTTTCCGCATACAGGGAAACCGGACTTAACTCGGATTCTTCATTCACAAATTGACTTGGATCCTTCATCTTGCCGTAATTGCTGCACGTAGAGGCGAAAATAAATCTTTGAACTCCAGAGCGTCGGCTTTCTTCGATGAGTGACAATGATGCATCGAGGTTCACCGACCGTGCCAATGCAGGATCGCGAGCGCATGCGGGGTCGCCGACAACCGCGGCGAGATGAACGACAGCCTCCATTCCGGATAAAGCAGACGCGATCGCCGAACGGTCCCTGATGTCGCCGCGTCGGAAGTCGAAAGCGGGATCAGACCACGCGGGGAGGAGTGGAGCTCCTCCGTGGTTCAGACTATCCAAGACCCTCACCGAGTGCCCCGCGTTCAAAAGCATGGGAACGAGAGTTGAACCGATGTAGCCGGCGCCACCCGTGACCAAAATCTTCATATCAAAATGCCCCGTTGCGAACGTCCTGTTGGGCCTTGGCGTAATCTTCGTGCCGCCCCATATCGAGCCAGTATTCCATGATTGGAAAGCTTACGACGATTCTTCCGGCCTCGATCAGTTTATTTATCAGTTCCGTCATGTCGAAACGTTGCCCTGCCGGAATGAAGTCGCAAACCGCAGGCTCGATGAGATAAGTACCCGCGTTAATAAAGAAGCTGAGAGATGGTTTCTCTTCCAACCCTTTTACGTGGACGTCCTCGCACTCGACGACGCCGAAAGGGACTTGGACCTCGTATTTCCTCACACCAATGGTGAGATCGGCGTGGTAGGAGCGGTGGTAATCGAGCATAGCACCGAACGGCGCACCCGTGAGAATGTCTCCGTTAATTACCAGCATTGTCGCGTCGAATTGTTTCAATAACTTGATTCCACCGGCTGTTCCCAACGGATGCTCTTCCTGTAAGTAGTTCAAACGGACTCCAAACATTTCCCCAGTGCCGAAATAGTCGGAGATGGTTTCAGGAAGATAATGGGTAGTCACGTTCACATTCTTAATGCCAGCCCGTCTCAATTGATCGATCGCCAACTCCAACAGTGGCCGGCCGCCGACCGGTAGCATGGGTTTGGGAAGTTTTTCTGTAAGCGGCAACAGCCGTGTCCCGAAACCACCTGCCATAACTACGGCAGAAAGGACCAATTCGCGGTTGGGCACTATGTCCTTGCTCAGGATCAACTTCTGGACCTTTCCCTCGCTATCAACCACAGGCAACTGACTAATGTCATGCTCCTTCATGAGACGCAAGGCCTCGGACGATGAAACAGAAATGGGGGCGGTAATGGCGTGAGAACTCGCGATCGTCGCGCACGGCTCACTCAAGGGTTTTCGTTTTAGAATCGCCCGCCGAAAATCTCCGTCGGTCAACAAGCCGAGGAGATGCCGGACCTTATCGCAAATCAACAAAACGCCGGTAGCCGCCTTGTCGAGTTGGGCCATGGCTTCTGAAATTGAAGCTTCGGGGGCGATGATTACCGCCCTGAGTCGCCGCTCGTTCCAAGCATCATCTCCTTCAACGGCCAGATCCTGGAGTAATACGAGATCCTGAACGCGACCTGCGGCATCCACAGCAGGCAAATGTTGAATATCATGCGCGGTCATGATGCGTAGCGCATCTTCCGGAGTTACAGGCGCTTCGACCTTAACCGGATTAAGGGTGGCTATAACGCTGCATGAATCATCCAGCGACCGGCCTTGCAGGACAGCTCGCCGGATATCACCATCGGTCACAAGACCACAAAGGCGCCGGTCGGCATCGCATAGCAGCAATGCACCGATGCCAGCACGTTCGAGTTGCGCCATCGCCTGTGATATAGAGGTGCCCGGCGCAACTATTGAATCCGCCAGTCGCGTCTCTTTCTCAGAGTTTGTCATTTATGCTCCGAAGTCTTGGTGGGCTGTAAAACAGGATCTCTCTTCCGGGTCGCGCTCCAAAAGCAGTGGGAAATTCTAATCCATTCTTACGCCAGCAAAGATCAGGCTGAGATCGGCGCGCTGGTCGTTGCCAAATTCCAGTGCTTTTTTGAAACTTTTCCAGTTGCCGGGTCCATCACCACAACCGTCGTCGTTCCGAAAGCATTGTTTGCCGCTACTCCGATAGCATTTACTGCGGCCAATGGGAAGGTTTCTTCATCGAACACATACTGCCATTGATGGAAAGGCGTATCGATATCAAAGTTATCGAAATGATATGTTCCCTCAACGGTTTTGAGGGCCAGCCAGGGTTGCGGACCAAAGGTGGGAGTGGCGGAACTTACTTTAAGAATATGCGTGTGTCCGTCGATCTGGTGAACCGCCAAATCAAGCTCGCATGGGGGGAGGGGCGCCAGATCTAATGCGGCTCGCATTCCATTAACAGCTTCGTAGAAGAGAAACGGAGTCTGTGGGAAATCGACAGCAACCCTGTTCAGTTGTTGACGGAAAACATCGATATCGGGTGCCATGTCCCGGAAATCATGATTCGTGATCGCCAAGACTACGGGCTTGCCCTCAGCCGCTTCCGCAAATGCCTGTCTCACGTCTCGTTCATGGAGAAGCCGGTAACGCGTGCCGACATTCAGGCAGCGAGCGATCCATCGCCGGCAGTTACCGGGTACCTGATAGTCGTCGGCGGAAGGATGATAGGGCTCCCAGGTCGCCGGAGCACGACGCCAGTCGCCGAAGCGCCCACCCATGAGACCAAACTGCGCTCCATCTTCCGCGCTATTCACCGTGGCCTGGTTCGAAAAGTCAAACGGAATGTGCTGCTCAAGAAACCAATGGCTGTCTGGCCGAATGACGTGAAACCCCGGGCGATGCGCGGCAGGAAACCAATGATGATCAATAATGCGGCGCGAAATTATCTGATGAAGACTATTGGACGACGACCACCAATGCGTGGCGCAACGGTGGGCCTCACGCCGAAAGGAATGCGGATGATAATGAAAATGCAGACCATCCTGCGTCGACCCTGTTTTACGAATCTGCGCGCTGTAATGCTCGAAAACGTTGTGATATCCGATGTCTCTGCGCCGCGGATTCAGATCGTAATCGACGTGATCGACGCAGAACCAGTTGTAAATCCATCCTTTACCTGCCGAGTCGGGAACCTGGGTGCGAAACGATTCGGACATCAATTTCGCCAACATGGCATCGACTTTGTCCCAAGTGTCGTTATAGGCGAGCAAATGAGGATCCACTACTTTTTGGACGGCTGCCTCGAGACCTTCAAGCTGTACTTCACCAGCCTGTAAGCGCCGCAACAAATCCTGGCTGGCGGGCAGGTTGAGATGGAAGATCTCGCGTAACCGGTCAAACGTTGCATCGACCGATTCGTAGAGTGGCCCCTCCGTGTCGATGCAATGAATGATGTAGACCGCCTTTGATTTGTGATTCGACATTATCGCGCTGTCCCTCTGTCCGGCATTGAGGCAGCTGGTACGCCAACTACCTTAGCTCCCTGCGGTACATCCCGAATCACGAGCGCGCCCGCGCCAACCACACTACCCGCGCCAATCCGAATCCCCTGGATAACCGTAGCACCAGCTCCGATATGTGCGCCGGTACCGACGTGCACCGCTCCGCATATTGTCACACCCGGTGCAACGTGCGCGTGAGAATCAATGATGCAGTCATGGTCGACTCGGGCCCCAGTGTTAACAATGACATTCGCGCCCAGTCGACACCCTGCCTGCACGACAGCCCCCGCCAAAACCTGGACTCCGTCCCCAATCTGCACTTCAGGCGCAACGACTGCTGAGGGATGAATCACCGTCGCGAAACAATACCGCTTCTGGACGAACCAGTCGTAGACGTTTTGGCGATTCCTAGTGCAGCTGATGGAGCCAACGCCATTCACGAGCTGCACGCTGTCAGGCGGATGACCTAATACCGCGCTGTCATTGCCGAGATGAGGAGCTCCAAGCAAGGGAGGAAGCTTGAGGTTCAGATCAACGAATCCGAGAACGGTTCGCTTGCGCAGGAGAAGCGCACTCACCAGCACTTTAGCGTGACCGCCTCCTCCTATTACGATGACTGGCAATTCCAATGCAATCATCGGTCAGTCACTGAAGGTGGTTCCAGTTTAGGACCTGGTCGGCATCCATATCTAAACCTAGCCTTCGACCAAGTACATAATCTATTTCGTCGGGACGGATTCCGGTGCCGGGTCGCTTCGCGTCCAGGTCCGACTCGGTAAGTACATGACCGCGCTGCAATTGCCGGGTGGTTACCAAGCTTCGGCGAAACTTCGTCCGTTTTCCGATCTCTGCAGCACTCACCGTTCGTTTGCTGTCTCCGAGGGCTGTAACGATGTGTCTCCCCTCTTCGACAATGGTTTTGAGTTGTTCAGGATTGGCCGAGATCGCGTGATCCCACCCTTCCATGTCCTGATCGAGAGTGAAATGTTTCTCGATCATGCACGCGCCAAGTGCGATGGCAGCGAGTGGAATCGCGGTTCCCAACGTGTGATCGCTAAAGCCTACCGGTACACCGAAGGCTTGCTGCAGAGTGGCCATGTTGCGCAGATGAACGGTGTCATATTCGGGAGGGTAGATCGACACACAATGCAGCAGGACAATCTGGTCATTGCCTTCAGCACGCACTGTTTCGACGGCTCGCTCAATTTCGGCCAACGTAGCCATGCCTGTGGAAATGATCACAGGGCGCTGTTTGCGCGCGACGTACTTCAAGAGGGAGAGATGAATGATGTCCATCGAAGCGATCTTAAAGAACGGCACATCAAGCTTCTCAAGCAGATCTGCTTCCTCGACGGCGAACGGTGTCGAGCAGAACGCGATGCCGCGAGACTTGCAATGAGCGGCGGCTTCGACATGTTGCTCCGGGGTGAACTGGTAGGCGGTCACCATTTCGCGCAACGAGCCGAAGTGTTTCTTCTTATCGGAGTAGGAAGTATTGCGAGCATACTCCTCTTCCGCAATGAGCGATTTGTCGGTCCAGGATTGAAACTTCACTGCTTGTGCGCCCGACTCTGCGGCTGAATCAATCAAGCGACGACAGAGATTCATGTCGCCATTATGATTTGAACCGATTTCTGCGATGATATAAGCTGGATAGCCCGGTCCGACCGCAACGCCGTTAATTTGTACTAACTTCATCTCGCACCCCCTGCGTAATCATTCCACATCCACTGCAGTGCAGGTTGCGCGACATCCCACCACCAGACAACCTGAGGCTCCAAAGCGTTTAGGTTACGGACGTAGTTCTCCAGCTTTTTCGGCTGCGAAATCACCTGTTCGGAAAAGAGTTGAACATCTGTGGCAGCTTCTTGTACCTGTGCCCAGCGATCAGGCAGCACGTTCTCCATTGGCGAGGCCTGAAGCAGGCAATAATGTTGCCGTACCTTCTTTGTGTCTCGAATCACTTGGTTCGCGTCAAAAGGAAAACGGATGGGAGCCGTGTTTGCCCCATGCTGCCGGTATTCCATTCGTACAATTGGGTCGAACGCCAGCCTCGCCCCTATTAACCAAGCCTTGGTAGCCAGGAACCAATCAACCAATGCGACGTCATCAGGAAGCGGCAAACATCGCCGAAGCAATTCCGACCGATAAGCCGAATTGGAAAAGCCAAACACATTATTCCGCGGCAGAATGTCATCAGAAACGGCTCGCTTGGGAAGTGTAAGGATCGTCCCCAAGTCTTGCCTATATTGATCGACTAGTTGAAGAGCGCATGCGGCGAGTTCGGAGGTCTGCAAAGCCGACCGCGCCGACGCGACCCGGGTTGGGTGCAGAACATCGTCACTGTCCACGAGAACCACCGCATCAAAATCTTCCGCGATTTGTTCCAGGGACCGTTGCCGGATCCGTGCCGGAGTGTTGCCCGGTTCCGACGGCACCCAGACCGCGTCCAACTGGGTGCCGATCACGGTCTCGACCGCGCTGGCCTCAATTCCGTCGAGACCGATCCAGAGTTGAAAGTTCTGATCCGTCTGTGCCTGCACCGAGCGATACCAGTCCGGCAGGTAGACTTCAACGCCTGGATAAATTGTTGTGTAAACCGCTATTCTCTGCATTGCGCACGATACGCTCAAATCGCCGAGACTGGAGCGCTCAGTGACACCGTGGCGGAAGTGCCGTCCGGCAGCTGCCATTCATAAGGGATGACCACAGAAGTAGCCTCAGAGACGCGCGTCTGAAACTCGCCTTTGTAGCCATAGGTTACAAGATCAGCCGCCACGATAAATGATCCGATATCTTCGTAATGCACTAAGTAGTCTATTCCATTATTTGCTTTAATAGCTAATTGGACCGTATAACGCTGAGGCAACAAGGGAATCGACTTGAATCTGCACGAAATCTTTCCTTTGCCATTGAGGAATTCTGGCCGATGGCCGTCTAACAACATGTTGGCAGTGAAACAATTGCCTTTTTGACCTCGGACAGCCAGAATGAAATATGGCTTTTCCAAACCCTTTTGTGCATCGAATGTTATTTCGACGATCAAATCCTCACCTGGACAAAATTGGCGTGTTTCCTGACCCCCGTCATTTTTCAACACCACTTGCTCTATCGCCAACCCGTAGGCGCCGCGTAGCTGCTGGCCGGAACTAGTCGAAAATCGCGAGAAGTAGTCTTCCACGACACTGTCCACATCCCCATCAGCTCGAATTTTGCCGCCATCAAACAGTATCGCACGCTGGCACAACGTTCGCACAGCATCCATGTTGTGGCTTACGAACAAGACCGTCCGCCCACTCTGAGCAAAATTCTCCATTTTGCCGAGACACTTCTTTTGGAAGGCAGCATCGCCAACCGCGAGCACCTCATCCACAATTAGAACCTCTGGTTCAAGATGAGCTGCCACCGCGAACGCTAACCGGACATACATGCCGGAAGAGTAGCGTTTGACGGGTGTGTCGAGAAAATCCTCAATTTCAGAGAAATCGACAATCTGATCGAATTTCTTGGCAATTTCAGCGTGCGCCATGCCCATAATGGCGCCGTTGAGAAAAATGTTCTCGCGCCCGGTAAGCTCTTGATGAAATCCAGTGCCTACTTCGAGGAGGCTCGCGGTCCTGCCATTGATCCGGAACCGACCTTCGGTCGGAACTGTAATACGACTCAGAAGTTTGAGGAGTGTACTCTTGCCGGCTCCGTTGCGACCGATGATTCCTACGACTTCGCCCTGATTAATGCTCAGGGACACATTTCTCAGGGCCCAAAAGTCCACCTGCCTCAGTCTGGCTTCACGACGCGACTTGAGCCATGCGACCGGAGAGCGAATCACACCCTCAAGGACATGACTTATTCCGTCAACTCCTTGTTTCTGTTTGCCGATGACATAACGCTTGCCGAGGTTCTCGACTACGATAGCAGTTTCAGACATAGCTTTGACCGGTGCACCAATGTGGTCTGACTTAAATCACATCAGCGAAGGTGCGCTCCGTTCTCCGGAAGTACAGAACGCCGGATATAAGAATTACGGCAACCTCGATGATTGAAATAATGAGTGCTGGTAGATACAAACTGTTCTGCGCACCCAATAAGGACCATCGGAAGCCGTCAATGATTCCGACCATTGGGTTGAGCGAATAGAGCAAACGAAAACGGACAGGAACGATACTACTTTGAAAACCCACAGGAGATAGATACAAGCCGAATTGCACGATAAATGGAACTATAAAGCGAAAATCCCGATACTTGACCATTAGTGCGGCGATCCATAATCCAATACCAACGGAAGCGCTAAATGCGAGCAAGGTAAAGAGCGGCAGGAGCAAAGCAGATACGGGAGGAACAAACCTGTACCAGAACATGAGGCCGACCATGAGAAGCACCGAAATCAGGAAGTCAACGAAACTGGTGATCACTGAGCTAACCCCGATAATGAACCGCGGGAAATAAATCTTTGAGATCAGGCTGGAATTCGCCACCATACTGTTGCCGCTATCAGAAATTGCGGTAGAGAAGAAATTCCACGGGAGCATGCCGCAAAGGACTAGGAGTGGATAGGGCGATCCTCCGGACGGCATTTTGCCCAGTTTTCCAAAAACAACCGTTAGTACAAGCATCGTGAGAAGCGGCCGAATAATCGACCAGCTCACGCCCACGACTGTCTGCTTATACCGCACTAAAAGATCGCGCCAGGCAAGAAAGAAAAACAATTCGCGGTAGCGCCAAAGATCCCGCCAATACTGCCTCTCGGTGCGCCCGGCTTCGATTAGCAACTGACTCCGAGATGTTGCGACTGTGTTCGATAGTTCCATGGAATCGGTCTCGATAATTGTCATGAGTAGCGAAAAAATTGACCTTGGGCTAGTTTGGATTGGGGTTCGGCCCATCTTCGCTTCGACGACCGCTGTCATCGGCTAGGCGAAATCGGAAGCGGACAGATAGAAACAGCAAAGCGGGAAGCCTAGATCAACAAAGACCCCATGCATCTCCAGAATGATATGTTCAGTTTCGCGCAGTGCAATTTCTCTTAACTGTCCTTGCGCTGGACGACAATTGGTAGCATTCAACAATATATCCGGTAACTTGCCAGAGTTTGAGCTTGGATTCAAATCGCGTGTCTGGCGCAATTGCGCTCACCCATCGCCACGTCCATGCGATAAGTCGACTGAGTAAGTAGAGTGGAACCCCTGCAAAGCATACAGCGTCCGGCGGAATTCCGTCCTGACGAATTTCCGTCCGGGCCTTGTCGAACCACCAATTCAAGAAGTACTCCTTCTTCACGCGATTTTCCGGGATCGCGTGATAGACAATGGCTGATGGCTCGTATCGGAACCGCTCTCCTGCACCCAGCAATCGACTACCGAACTCGGTGTCCTCATTCCGAATCTCGTTGCCGGGGCGGGGCCCCAAATCTGTTCGAAAACCACCGTGCTTATCAAAGACTTCTTTGCGAAAAGCCATATTGTTGCCAATAGGAGATTCTGCCAAGCGACCGGCCTCCGGACCCCGATCGAAGAGCCCGAGGGGCCCTGATGCATGCCGGCCGTCGACTGCTAACCAGCGAGGAGACAGAAACATTCGCTCCGGAAGAACGCGTCCTCCGGCGCCAGCCCACTTGCCGTCGTGTAGTGCTGCCGTCAAGTTCTGCAGCCAAACCGGTTCGACGATCACGTCGTCATCCGTGAAGGCCAATACATCGCCCCGCGCCTCTCGAATCCCCTCGTTGAGGGCATAGGATTTGCCCTGCAGCGGTTGGAGTACGTAGCGAAAGCGACCTGGGTAACGGTAACAAAAGTCCTCCACCACCTCACGCGTTCGATCGCTGGAGTTGTTGTCCACAACCAGAACTTCCCACTCGATCAACTCGGGTACCTTGAGCGCAGCAACACTCTCCAGCGCCTTTGGCAGCGTTTGGCAGCGGTTGTACGTACATATGATGACGCTGATCCGCACTATTGCACGCAGTTTCCTGTAGTGGGACTCCTCAGCACAAGCACTGGGGAGCTCAAACCGCGACCTCCGAATTCCTTAATTGGGCGAGTTACGCGGAAAAGGCCGCGCTCCTCACCGTTTGGCTCCAACCGAGATCGAGAGTGCCGGTTGCTTTGACTGAAGATCATGCCGGAATCGACGCTTGTTTTTCGGGAAGCGAACTTGAATCCGAGGAGGCATTTGCGGTCCGGCTGAGAACTCGGGTGGCAAAAGCCGAGTTGGCGAGGTTTGTCAGAAAACGCTGCGCTAGCCTTGAGTGGTAAATCGTGACTCCGATCGCTGTGCCCAGAGTGTTTGTGATGAGATCGGTAGAACCAGAACTTCGAGTCGGCAGAAATGCCTGCAAGGCTTCGATCGTGAGACTTACTAGGAAGCCGCTGCATATGGTCGTCGCAGCCGGACGCTTGATGATGCACACCTCCGACCACAAAATGGCGAAAAAGAATCCGTACGGAATGAACCCGACGACGTTCACGCCGATATCTCGCCAGTAGCCCCAAGTCGGCTGATAATCGCTAATCACAGAAGATAAAAACGGTGGATGCAAGGCAAAATAACGTTCAGGGATAACTAAGTTGTTCGTAGAATCCAAAAGATTGAGGATGCGATCGCCTTTATGCTCATTGAACACATATAAGGCGAGCGGGTTTTCGTCTATACGAATGACGGGCTGTTGGTTTCTTGTCCAGCTCGCATAGTGTTCCGCGACCTGGGACGGTGTTAATTGGCTCCCATACATTGCCAGGCCCCATATCTGACCCGGCCAGCTGTCACGGCCTTGAGGTGCGTCTGCCAAGACGAGACGACCCGTAAGATTATTCGTCGATTTTCCCCGCTTGGCAAAACTCGCACCCAGTACGCCATTGAGGTAGATCGAAGTATCCCGCGCTCCCATCGTAACCGTGACAAACACTGGATTTCCCTCGCTTACCGCGTTCCCGAGGGCCAACCACTTAGCTCGAGGGATACCTTGGTTATCGATGTACGGCTGGCGCACAATCAGCTCATCTTTATATTGTCGAAGCAAGAACGGGGAGCCGGGATGATCCGAGTTGTCGAAGGACAAAATAGTGTTCCCGCTGCGGATTGAGCTCGGAACTAGCCAGATCTCAATACTCTCCGATGTGCTATCTTCTCCGTCCTTTGAGTGGAAGGCAACGGTGCTCCGTACGCCAGAATTGGGGATGAACCGGAGGCCGTTTTCGTTCTCCAGCCACTTGACCCGATTTCTCGGGGCACGGAAGGGCCACAACCCCGCCACCAACATGATCGCCAGAATGCATAAACAAAGGACTGCAATGACCTTGACGTAGGTTCCCCCGGCCCTTGTGTTGTCGATTGATTGGACAATGCCACGACTCAATGGAAACCTCACCGGTGAATGCGCTTAACGGAAGTCAATGGTGCCGTACTGCGAGAAGACAGAGTCAGCCGATATGTTTGTATACAAGCCCACCTGCCGCGGAGAGAATCGCGTCCGGAAGCATGGAAAAAAGCCCCGCGAAACCTGGCGGCTCCCAGGTCAGCATTCTCGGTTCCTTCGGATTCGTGTAACGATAATAGGTCAGCAAGCTCTTCGTTGCTCCGAGCCTGTCTTTGAAAACAATCAGCCCTTTCTGTGTCAAGTCGGAGCGACCCAAATCGATGCTTTCTACCCCCGATGCTTTGCAGTCTTCTATGAGTTTCCAAAACAGGAACGGCATACTGCCCATCTTGTGAAAGCGACCGTCCGAGCACCCATACTTGTATACAACGCATGATCGATGTCGCAGAGTGAGCATCCCTGCCACAGGAACACCATCCTTCCGTGCCAGTCTAATCTGCACTCTGTCACCCATCGACGCGACCAGGTTCTTGAACCAGCTGCGCGGCTGAGGAAGCAGAAGATGCCGCCTCCTCGTAATCAGCAAAAGACGATAAAATTCGTCCAACTGTGATTGAGAAGTGCCCACTTCATACGAGAGTTTTTCCCTGTAGGCCCTCCGGATCTTCCTTCGAAACGAGTTCTTGTGCATTCCACGCACAATTTGGTCCAAACATGGCCTGGTATCAAGCTCGTGCGCCCAGTAGGAACCAGTGGGCTCTAAACCAAAGTCCGGTTCCTGCCCGCCGTATAAGGGACGGAACTCCGCATACTTCCAATAGCGGCAATCGCACTCCGCTCGAAAATAGTTCATGAGTTCCGGGATTTTGGCATCATCGTCCACAAGCGGTTCGCAATGATCTGCGAATGGCAGCGATACCAAACGTGTTCCGGTGATCCAACTCGACACGCGGCAAAAAACAATACCGTCTTTCAGAGGTTCTCTTGCAGATGCGCTCGTCAACACAAATGGCGCATAACCATACGTGAGGGATAGCGCCTGAAGCCAGCCGCGCTGATGAAACACGGATGCCCGCGGATGCTGGCTCACTAGATCATCCCAGCGGCTGTCCATAAGCGGGTTTATGATTTTAAGGTTCAGTGCGTCCCTTTGCCCGACCAGAGACCGGGAGAGTGTCGATTCCGGTTCGCTCGAGTTAGGCGATCTTAGAAGGAAACTCCAACGCCAACATCCGCCCTCGGTGAGAGTTGAATTCTGAGCCATTCTTCGAAAACGACCAGGCTGAATAGAATCTTGTGATTGTCACTTTGGCCTGAGCTGTGTTTTCTGAAAATGGACTGCACTGCAGCTGGCCGTAAGTACCGGTATATTTGAGAGTCTCGGTCCAGAAGGATCTCTTTCATCTTCCTGCTCATTGCGCCCCGGAACCAATCATCAACGACATTCACGGCAAACCCGCGCTTTTTCCTTCTTAGGATCTTCTTCGGTAGGAGTGCTTGACACACCCGGCGATGGATCCACTTTTGTGAACCACCGCGAACCTTAAAATTGGCTGACAATCTTTCCACATATTCAACGATTTCCTTGTCCAGATAAGGCACGCGCCCTTCCAAGCCATGCGCCATTGATAGCTTATCGGCAAACATCAGGAGTTCGTCGGGAAGACTGGACCGCAGTTCCAGGAACTGAAAGGCCCCTAGATCGTCTACCTCCGACGTGAGGCCAGCGAAGTCCTGCCAGCACTCCAGAATCTTGTCACCCGTACCCGCAGCCAGCATTCCATCCTGGAACAGCCCATCGACCTCATGGCCTGGCAATAACGAGAAAACATGCTGATACCTTCGCATCCGATCGGGAATGTCGAGCGAATAAACGCCTCTCTTCAGCATCTCATTTCTCGGCAGCGCGTTGATGGCAGCGGCAGCAGAACCGCGCAACCATATCGGGAGGCCCCTCCACATTCCGGCATAGCGCACACCCATATGACGACGATAGCCGCCAAACAACTCATCCGGGCCCTGACCAATCAGCACAACCTTTACATCTTGCCGCGCCCTCTGGCACACAAAATACATTGGCACAATCGAGGACGACGCTATTGGCTCTTCCAGACATGCCACAATTTTGGGAAGGGATTCCTCAAACGTCCCTCTATCGAGCAACACCTCGGAATGCGTCGAGGAGAATATCGCGGCTGTCTCTTTCGCGTCGACTAGCTCGTCATCCTCAAAACTTGACCCATAACCGACCGTGTATGTCCGCCAGGACTTTCCGTACAAGTTCATGAGCGCAAGCAAGAGTCCGGAATCAACGCCGCCGCTTAACAGAAGTCCGACCGGCACATCACTGAGCAAATGTCGCTTTATGGATTGCTTGTAAAGCTCGGTCAACTCCTCTTCGGCCTCGCCCACCGACTTCATGGGAGAAAATGGCACGGGCTTATACCTGTACCAGCGGGTCACGCGACAGGCACCTCTTTCGACGGTCAACATCGTTCCAGGAGCAAGCTTCCGGACACCCTCATACATGGTGTACGGCGATGGTGTGTAGCGATAGCGGAGAAACAGGTTTAGTGCGGTAGGGTCTACGTCAACACTCTCGTCTGTCGCCGCCAGAACCGCGCGAATCTCTGACCCGAAATACAATCTGCCTGCATCGATCTTGTAGTAGATGAGCTTGATTCCGAACGGATCCCGGGCGATAACCAGTCGTTGTTTCTGCGTATCCCAAATTGCCAGGCCAAACATTCCGTTGAGGCGATTCAATACGTCGTCGCCCCACTGCTTGTACCCGTGGACGATGACTTCCGTATCGCACGTGGTCCTGAATACGTGTCCGAACCCTTCCAGCTCACGCCTGAGTTCCGGGAAGTTATAGATTTCGCCATTGAACACTACCCAGACGGTATTCTCCTGATCCGACATTGGCTGGTGACCACCGGCTAGATCGATGATGGAAAGCCGGCGAAACCCGAGTCCAACCGGTCCAGCAATGTAGTAACCCTCGTCATCCGGGCCGCGGTGAGCGATGGACGATGCCATCCTCTCGATGGACCGGCGGATTACCGGAGCATGATCGCCAAAGTTGTACTGTCCGCAAATTCCGCACATATTATTGCTCAGCCTTGTATCAGAGACACGAGTTCAGTTCTTTCCTGCTTTGACGGAGAAAAAAACACAGGCTTCTGAACATTTGCGATTGTGCCCAGCGATGCATGGGTGTGTTGTCCCAACCGAGCAGAAGCTGGCGAGCCCGGAAAGAACCATCGGCTTTTTGCCATCCGTCCAGATTGATCACACGCGACAAGATGTCGTCTAGGGCCTGAAACCGGCCCTGCAACAACACTGCCAAATTGATGCACTCAGCAAAGTCATAAAGCTCGCGTCGATACACCGTTAGCCGGGGCCTGCGGGAAAACGGTTTGGGTAATCCTTGGTCATCAAACAAGTTTCTAACGTAGTAATCGACGCCGCGCTCAATGGCCTTCGTACACTCCCGATTCCCGGTCAGAGCCTCGATTTTGGCCAGCGCTTTAAGGACGAAGCAGGTATGGAAATGATCAACAAAGTCTCTTTCACCATCTGTTGAGTAATACCAAGAACCATCGACATTTTGAGATTGCAGGACGAAATTCAGATTTCGGTCAGCGATCCTCCGGTAATCTTCCTCGGAAAAATCCACTGCCGCCCGGGTCAGGAGAAACCCTCGGTAAGCACTGGCGTTTATAACTCCGCCCGATCCCCCAGGTTCCGGATTGTAGGAACAGCTAGAAGCGTCTGCCGAGGTCTCGAAGTCATGATAGTCCTGAACCGCATGCTGGGCGATCGACTGCATGACCTCCCGCCATTCTTGTTTTCCATCAATCAGGTAAACCTCCCGAAAGGCCTCGTAGGCATACGGTACGGTCGTTATAAGAGGAGTTCCCTCCCGCATGGTGCCACTCCTCGTTTCCCAATTGAAGGGATACCCCCAACAGTAGTGATCGTAACCTCGAGACCGCGTTTCCTTCAGAACTCTCAGAAAATGGACCGCGCGCCGGTAATACTGCTCTTCGCCACACACCTGCGAGAGGAAGGCAAAGCCCATCGCATAATGTGCGTCGGCGATGGGGAATCTCTGCGGTTTCCAGAAAAGTCTCCGGGCTGAGGGCACAAACGCCTCGCTGAATATCATTGGCGAAACCGCAAGCGTTCCCAATAGAGGATTCGTGTAGTACAGGGCCTTCGCGCGACGTCCGAGATCACTTGCGAAGTAGCTCTGGTGGTCATAGGACGTTTCTCCGTAGCGGTCGAGCCACCCCACAAACCGGAGAACTGCGGCCTGAACTTGCTCTACATCTGTCTTTACCATCGTAATGTTCCTGGATTGACCTACCCCAGTCGACTAACTCCGCGTGACTTCGAGACTTTCATCCGCGACCCGACCATTTCGCCAATGATGAATCGTTTTGCACTCTGGCGTCGCCCCCGCAGTAGATTTCCAAGATTCTGACAGACCTCAAAACCATCTGTCCCCGGCAAAGTTCTACTCACCGTGATCTACGCCTTTACCGCTAGCTTGCTGCGCATACACCGCGAACCGCTCATTAACAATCAACTGGTCAAATGCCTCTTCCGGTTCATACACCACTACTTGGCTGCCCCTGCTCGAAAAACCAAATGGAACGCACAATAGGTGCTTCAATCTCGCTCTTAGCGCTTGTCTGCGGTCCGGCGGGACATAGAAGAGCATGAAGCCACCACCACCCGCCCCCAGTAGTTTCCCGCCAAGAGCGCCCGCATCCAACCCCGCCTCGTAAATCTCATCGATGCTGGAACTTGTGATCTTTTGCGTCAGAGTTCTCTTTATCTTCCAACTCTCATGCAACAGCCGGCCAAAGTCGTCGAGGGACCGATCTGGGTTAGTGACGATCGTCTCCGCTTCGTCGACGAGTTGGAGCATCGTCTCTAGCTCTTTCTTCTTGTGCGGTGTCACCCTTAGCTGCTCTTGAGCGATTTCTGACGCTGTGCGGGAGAACCCGGTAAAGTAAAGCGCCAAATGTTGTTCCAGCTCTGCCAATCTGGCCGGCGACATCGGAATCCGTGTCGCGTCAATCGCGCCATCGGTATGGAAGTTGATACGGTTAAAGCCACCATAGGCAGCGCTGACTTGATCTTGGGCACCCACGGCTTCCTGCAGCAATTCTTGCTCAATATGAATCGCCTCTTTCGCTAATGTATGCTTGTCACGCATTTGATGTTTTAGAGCATAAAGACCAAGCAGAAGGCCGACCGTAAACGCTGAGCTAGTACCTAGACCGGTCCGCGCCGGCAGATCAGCTACATGGTGAATCTCGATTCCATCTTCAATTCCCAAGTATTGCAGGCACCCCCGCACCGATGGATGCGCAATGGCCTCGTTTCTAACGACGTTCTCGACTTTTGAGTAGGAGACGCGGCTATGGTACTCGAAGAACGGAGGCAGGTAGCGACAAGTGATGTAGCAGCACTTGTCGATGGTGGTAGCCAACACCGCTCCGCCATGCTCTCGGTACCAGACGGGATAGTCGGTACCACCTCCAAAAAACGACACGCGAAGCGGAGTACGAGTAATGACCATAGGTATACGCCCTCCTTATAACCAGAATATGACTGCTGTCCGTTCCTTATGCCAGGCGTTCTGCTCTAATCGATGTTCAACCGCAGCAGATACCACCTGATCACTTCGGGGATACAAGCACCGCGCTCGGTACGGCCTGATGGGCAACACTCCCGTCGCGTTGGAGAATCTTGAGCGCCGCGTCGAGCAACGAACTTGCAACGGCATCGGCCTTCACATTTTCAGCTTCGTCACTTTCCACCAGTCGGACCGTCCGACAGCCGGCGTTCTTGCCTGCCTCTACGTCTTTATCCGAATCCCCGATCATCCACGACGCGCTGAGATCGATGTTATGGGCACGCGCTGCCTCCAAGAGCATGCCTGGCCGGGGCTTACGGCAAGTGCAAGGAGGCTGCAGTTCGTGCGGGCAGTAATAAATCGCGTCGACACTGCCTCCCGCGCGTGCTAAGGCATCGCGCATTCGCTCATGTATCAAATCCAACTCGGAGGCCGTAATGAGTCCCTTGGCAACACAGCGCTGGTTGCTGACTACGATCACGCGGAAGCCCGCCCGGTTGAGCAGAGCAATCCCTTCGGCAACCCCAGGAAGAAACTGCATTTCCTTCCAGCGCGTGATGTATTCACCACGCGGGGCTTTCTGATTGATGACCCCGTCACGATCTAGAAATGCTGCTCTGCTCATGGAATATTGTCCGTTCCACCAGTTCTGAAATGATGTGGCCGATCAGAATGTGGCACTCTTGGATGCGCGGGGTTTCGTTTGACGGAGCACAGATACAGTGCTCCACCGCGTTCTTAAGCTTTCCGCCGCTCTCGCCGGTCAATGCAATCGTCCGCAATCCCATTTTATCGGCCACCGACACGCCACGAAGCACATTCCGTGAATTGCCGCTGGTCGAGATGCCGATCGCGACATCCCCCGGACGACCCAGAGCTTCAATCTGTCGCGAAAAGACCAGATCAAAACCGTAATCGTTTCCGATCGCGGTAACACAGGAAGTGTTTACAGACAATGCCAATGCCGGCAAGGCGGGCCGATCGAACGCGAAGCGTCCCACAAACTCGGCGGCAATGTGCTGAGCATCCGCTGCGCTGCCGCCGTTGCCGAATAGCAACGCCTTGTTTCCTTGGTCAAGCGCGCCGACGAGGATTTCGCTGACCTTGGCAATGGTCGACACTGCCTCGGTGCTGTCAAGAAGAAGCTGCTTCACGGCGATTGACGCCTCGATCGACTTCCTTACGCGACGTTCAAAATCATCTGTCTTCCTCATTCAGTCTCCACACCTAGCCCCTCCCGTTTCTGGAGGGCTGTCTCATAGAGCCTATCGCAGAGCTTTTGAGCACGCGCATAGTCTTCTGGAGTGCCTATGTCGATGAACATTCCGTGCTGCTCTAGCGCATAGACCCCGTGATTGAGCATCCGCGGAAACACGTCCCTTTCCAGGCTGGCTGGACCTTCTGGAATTTGATCAAGAACTGTGTGGTCGAAGACGTAGACGCCCGCGTTCACAATTCCAGAGGCTTCGCGGCCGGTTTTCTCTAAAAAGCCAACCACTCGCCCCTCTGCATCCATCTGTAGAGTTCCAAATCGGCCTGCATTTTCCACTTGCAGGGCAGCCATACTAACCAATCCGCCATGTCCGCGATGAAACCGAATCAGCCGGTGGAAATTGATTTCCAGAAACGAGTCGCCGTTCAGCACCAGGAACTCGGGAACACCACGCAGGTAGGGTCGGGCCAGCTTAACCGCGCCGGCAGTGCCGAGAGGATGCAACTCCTTCGAGTACTCAATCGCAACATCCCAAGAATCACCATTACCGAATTCTTTCTCGATCTGATCGGCGAGATAACCGGTAGACATCACCAAACGGCGAATCCCCTGGTATCGGAGCTGCCGAACCAGCAGCTCGAGAAACGACTTGTCTCCTACTGAAGCCAGCGGCTTCGGCGTGGACGGCAAGACCGAACGCAAACGTGTCCCCTGGCCACCGACGAGCAGAACAACCGGGATATCGGATATCGCGTTCATCACCACTTTCACAGCGCTCGACAGAAAGAATGAAGAAGCGCTTGTCACTAAAGCACTCGGTCCCAGTATTCCAACATGGACGAGAGTGTCTCCGCGATCGAAAGGTTCGGCTTCCAACCGGTGTCTTCGCGAAATTTGTTCGTGCTGCCGAAGATGATCTTCTCATCAGACGGCCGCATCAAGCGCGCCACGGGATGAATCTTCGCTTTCACTCCAGACAGTCGGATCGCGGTGCGCAACACTTCGCCAATCTCATGGGTCGAACTTGCACACAGGTTATAAGCCTCACCGCGCTTGCCTTTCAAGGCAGCGAGATAGAAGCCCCTTACTGTGTCTCTCACATCCAGGAATGCACGGCGTGGCTTCAGATTTCCGACCTCGATTACGGGCCGCTGCAAGCCCTTCTTGATTCGGACCAATTGCCGCACGAAATCTGAAGGCGCGTCATCCGTCTTTCCTGGGCCAGTGGTATTAAAAAGACGCAGATTGACTGTCCGGATGCCGTAATCAAGAAAATACTCCCGCCCGAGCAGGTCCAAACACACTTTGCTGATGCCATAGGGATGAAGCGGCTGAAGCGATTGCTTCTCGGTAACCGGAATCGCGGAAGGCGGCACGTTTCCATACTCGGCACTCGAGCAGGCGGACACCACCACGGGCGGACGCTTCATGTATCGAACGGCTTCAAACAAATGCAGCGAGCCCATGATGTTCGACTCGAAAGTCGAAACCGGGTCTGCCCACGACACAGTCGGTAAGCTCTGAGCTCCCAAATGGAAAACATGTGTCGGCTGATGTTCGTTGAGTAACTGCGTAAGTCTTTGCCCGTTATGGAGATCACATTGAGCAAAATACAGTCCGGAGGCTTTCGGAAATGAGTCACGGCTCGGAAGCCGATAGGAACCGATTACGCTCCATCCCCTAGCGTGCAGGAAGGTTACTAAATGGGAACCGATGAAACCCTCGGCGCCAGTAATAAACGCGATTTTTCTATTAGGCATATCTTAGGAGATATACAACACACTCAGTCACTAGTTCGGCGACAGCACTTTCTCACCAAGTCGTCATCCTGCTTATTCGTGCGACTACTGGAACACGCTAAGCGTCGCGCCACGTCATTCGAGATAGTGACCTACACCGGCGCGCCAGACTGTCGTAACTCACTGAATAATTTCTTTAACGACATGACTTCCTCGCGTACCGGCCGGATAAGCATCGAGAAACAATACCCCATGCCAAAGCTTATAGAGACAACCGCTAGTTGCGAAACCAACCGATGCGGGGCTATCATGCGCAAGGTAAACTCTCCTATAGCGACGCAGGCGAAACATGCTGCAATCGGGTACAGAATGGCCCGCCCCAGGCGACTAAGAGTCAAATCCGTGCCGCGAAAGCTAGATTTGAGGATCCACGGAAAAATACCCAGGAGAACAATGGAGCCAGACAAGGCTACGCCCCTAATCCCAAAGGGCAATCCGATCACAAAGCTCCCAACTATGATGGGCGAAATAATTAGCAAGAGTTTGAGAAGCTGCTTCGATTGCCCACGACTTACAAACAGCCAAAGCGTCGACTCAAGCAGCAGTTGTCCTAACGCAAAGATCGCGAGGATCTGGAAAACAGGCGCCGCTTCACGCCAGCGATTCCCCAGCGTCAGGACAATTACTGGTTCCGCAGCAACAAAGAGAAAACCGAATATCGGAGCGCTGATCCACATGATCAGGTTAGCAGTGCGCAGGTAGTAGCGCGCAAGGCGCTCCGCATCTTCATGGACGCGGCTGAATGCCGGAATCGCGACGCTACGAGCCGGGGCGCCGAGCTGGCGCACCGGCAGCATAAGTAGATTGTAGGCTCTCGAATATAGCCCAAGCGGGCCGGCCCCCCAGTACCACCCGATCAGGACGCTGTCGGCGCTGCGATTCACATTAAATATGAGATAGGAGGCGGCAACATTACCGCCAAAGGCAATCAATGAACCAACGTTGGCGTCGCGCCGGGGCAGACCCGGTCTCCAACGGACCATCAACCAGGAAAGCGCCATGACGATCAAGTTCAATGTGAGCGGGAGAGCGACTAGCGCCCAGTAGCCGAAGCCTCTCCAAGCCAGCGTGATCGCAACAGGAACTGCTATAACATAAGAAGCCACATCCCGAATCGCAAGGGATGAAAACCGCATCTGGCGCTTGAGAAGCGCATCGTGCTGTACCCGCAGACCGCCAATGAAAAACGTCAGAGACACGAGGAGAGTGATGTCTATGAGCCGAGGTTCCCGGTAGAACCAAGCCAGCACAGGCGCCAGAGCTGCCGTGATCGACGTGAGGGTGAGCCCGATAGCTACATTGATCCAAAACAGAGTGCTGACTTGATCATGGCTGATCTCCGGGTGTTGGATGGTCGCCTCAGAGAGCCCGAGATCCGCAAACGCTTGCCCCAGGCCCGTAATGGCGGTGACCATGGCGACCAGTCCGAAGTCGGCTGGGACCAGCAGTCGCGCCAGCACCACGGTGGCGACCGTCTGCATAACGAACTGGGCGCCTTGAGAGGTGAGAGTTACCACCCCCCCGCGCACAGAGCGGCCTTTCAGGTCCGCATGCAGATGGTCCGTGCTGAACGCGTCTAATACCTGTTGTTGTGTGGCCACGCTAGATCTTTAGAAAAGTGGGCATTCGAAGCAAGCTCTCATATACGCTCATCGTTATTTGACCAACTATGTCCCAAGAATGCCGCTCCATCGCGTACTCTCGTATTTTCGGTCGCCGGTTATTTAAGTCCGTAAACAGTTTACTCGCAAAGTAACGTTCGATGGATACCGCTAAATCGCTTGGATCTTCAGGCCGAAATACGAAGCCTGTCCTGCCCTCCAGAATCTCATCCTTAAAAGATCCGACGTCGGATGCGAGAACGGGCAGACCAAAACTGTATCCTAGGAACAAAACACCGCTCTGGTAAATATCTCTGTAAGACAACACAAGCACGTCTGCCGCCTTGAAATACACCTCTGTCTCATTGTCCGGAATGAATTCATCCCTGAGCAGCACTCGCCCCGTCTGCACGTCGTCGCAGAGGTTCTTACAAATTGACGCCCAATAGTCTTCACATCGATCCGGCTTGCCCGCGATGATCAAACGATACTTTGGGTTCTTTACCAGCAGCCGTCGAAAGGCCGTAATCAAATACTCGAGACCTTTGTAAGGCGTGATTCTGCCGAACGAGAGAATCGTATTCTCATCCTCACGGATGCCCAATCGCTTTTTTGCTTCAACGGGAGTTAGACTTGTGTTCGGAACAGCATTGTTGATCCCGAATGGGATGACGGTGACACGCGCCGCTTTCACGCCGAAATGCTCGATAAGTTCAACTTTCATCTTCTTAGTATGAACAAAGACATGATGGACGAGCCGATACTGAAACCGCAATGTGAACCGATTTAAAAGGGTGTCCTCACGATCGCGTCTCCCGGCATTAACATTGTGTACGGTGAGCACGATCCTCTTCCCGAGGAGCCGGTAGTAAAGCATCAACACCGTTCGGTCAAAGTGCTCAAACTTGTTGTTCCACAAAATATGGAACAGTTTAGGCTTGGCGGTTGCGGCATAGGAAATGAGCTTGGCGTAGTATCTCACTACCCTGAGTGCCTTTCTTAAGAAGTTCGCGTTCTTCGGCAGATCGGGTCGTAGGTTAAGAAACTTTAATCTGCGCTGATTACGGAATTCAGGGAAATCGAGCTCATCGCTGCCCAGTAAGTCCAGAGTCGCTCCCTTAAACATCAACTGGGTTGTCAACCCGAACACGTAGGGGCGATCGCTGCCGCCCGTAAGCAGCGCCACTTCCAGCGAATGCAACCTTTCAAGGGCGCGGGAACGACAAAGTTCTTGACGCTCGGATTCTTCAATCTTGCCCGGACTCATGTTTGTCTCAGTAGCTATTACGTTATTGTAAGGCATTAATCTCCATCAAAAACCCGCTACACATAAGCTTGTTGCAGCCCTTCCCCGCTTCTCTTATGCTCCATCACAAAAGCCTTGGCTCAGGCGCAGCACACCGGAACATAATCACTATGTTTGTCCCCTTGCATCGGAAGGCGCAAGGAGCAGTCTAGAATAGGCCACCGAGTTCGATCTTCGTAAACAAAAAGCTGGTACTTCTGTGGGACTGAGTCGGAAGTGTGGACCTCCACCCTCGCGAAGTACTCCTTGTAGCGTTCAAAATGGTCCGGTCCTGGAGCTCGCACGTGTCCCGCTTCATGAGGATTGGCTTCAGGGTACTCAATTGTCTTTTTGCGAACAATTGGCACCGGCAGAATGGCTACAACGTTTTGGTCGTAGCACCCTGCGTATTTCTTGTATGGCTTTCCTGTCGTCCGGAATGTGTTCTAGAACGTGGGAGGCAAAAATAAGAATCGTAAAACCCGTCCCGGAACGGCAACTCCAGAATATCTACCTGGTAACTCACTCCTTCCATGAAGAGGTCCGGCGGTTTCGTATTTGAAAAATCGCTGAGAAAATAATGTCTTGAAAACTTTGTGTGCTGCAAAGTGAAGCATTCTCAATTTCTGACCGCTGAAGCCGCTCTGGACATTCTTCATCACCAGATACTGCAAGCGATGCCACTCAAGACCGGCACAGCATGTACAGACTGTGTATTTTCGAAAGCCGGCAAAGGAGCTAAAGTCTGCGAATGGATTTTCGTAAGTGCATATCGGACGTTCTAACCTTTATTTGTTGCAATAAATTACCCTGAAAATAAGCAATGGTGGTACTCGAACTTTGTTTCCAATTCTACGAAGGAGCTGAATTCCCGTCAGGATGCTCGAACTTGATCTCTTACTAATTAGTGTACCTCTAGTTTCCATTTTGAGCCCCATGCCATGCATAAAACGAATTGATCACTACCGAATTGGACTACTAGAGTTCTGCGGTCATCTTGCCTTAAAGGCGGTCGACTGGCTGGCCTCTAGCTTGTACATTGCCTTCTCGTATTGTCGAGCGCAGGAAGCTTTAAGTTGTGGCAATGTCATTTGAGCCCATTTTGCGGCCTTCCAGCCAAATACTGGCTTCATCCAGGCATACTTCCATCTGAGCTGGGGTTCTTCCAGACGTCCTCCAAACTCAGCGGCCAATTTCTGTAGCTCTGCGACAACGTCAGTCCGCTCCGGATAGAAGTAGTGGAACCATATCTGGAGGTATGCCAAACAAGCCTTCCGGACGCGTTCACTGTCTTCAAGCGACCGAAGATACTGAATATGCAACTTCATCGACATAAACAGTGAGTCCTTCTTTTTGTTCGAGTTCCCAACATAGCTCACCCGGTTTGTACCAGTCGCTCTGTAGAAAATTCCGGTATCGGGCACAAATCGGGTGCCTTCCGATCCGAGAAGCACACGCGAAAAATACTCGCCGTCCTGATCATACTCGAGATTTTCCATCCACGGTCCGGCTGCCTCTGCCAGCTCTCGACTCACCAGCCAAGTTGCGTTCTGCATGTGAATGCCTTCGCCCAATTTTCTCAAGAGCCACTCGACCGGCGTTAGGTCTTGGCACAGAGAGTTGCGAACAAAGCGCGCATGTCGCGTACGATAGTAGAAAGGCGCCCATGGCGAGGAAAGAACTATCCGCCTGCTTTCAGTTTCCTTCAACGCCTCAAGCTGTCGCTCGATCTTGTCCGGCGCCAGAAGATCATCCGCGTCCAAATATTGAATGTAGTCCCCTCGGCTATGCTGAAAGGCTTCGTTCTGTCCTGCAGAAAGTCCGCGGTTTTCCGTAGACACAAGGGTAACTCCTTTCGGCGCAAATCGCCGCACCACATCTGCTGTCCCATCTGTGGAACCATCGTTCACCACGATGATTTCCTTGTAGGGCCAAGTCTGTGCGACCGCAGAATCGAGCGTAAACTCGATCCACTCTTCGGCGTTATATGCTGAAATGAGAATTGACACCAGTGGTTTCAAGGCAGGCTCCTCATGTGGTCACCTCAAGGTTTCTCTTTCGCTCCGCGGCGCGGATTATCGAGATCGCAGCTTCTCTGTTTTACAACAGGATTTCCAGGGTTCCCAAGCTGTTTGCCGCCTCAGCATTTCTCCATCAGCTCAAATGCCGTGCATAGATCAGGGAACAGGAAAATTGGCAGCAACTCTACACTGAAAGCAACGCCGTTACTTTGCTAGATAGTTGCCTAATATAAGGACGTTTATATCAGGTCGACTTCCGATTGGTCCGAAACCAAGCTCAACTTGTCACGCCTGGACTTCATTGACATGTAGATCGAGCCGAGGTTGTTACCTCTCCTGCTGTAAGTTTTTGCAGGTACCCAAAACACAGCGAACCTTCACAACTATCAAACGGCGAAATCCCTGAAAACGTCTAAACCAAAATCAATTAACAGTCGCCTGGAGACCTGTAGGGGCTGGTGGCGGAGCGTTTCCAGCACCCAGCGTAAGCGGGTTCGGATACGTGTAAGGCGTGTAGCCGGGCTTAGCTGTGCTGGCGGAGTTGAAGAAATCCCGGCCAGGCTTTACATAATTGACCGTGCTGTCAGGGTTGGTGCACTCGCTCCCTCCGTAGTCCGAAGCGACCATGCAAACGAGATCCGAGGCCAATCCTGAACAGGCATTCGACGCAGCTCCACGCCGTGTGTTATTCCATAGATACAACGGTTCGCTATCACCTACATAGGTATAGGCATCGGTCGAGCCGCTGAAGTTATTGCCGGTGCAGCCTGTTCCCGTGCAACTTATTTGCGGCCCGGACGTTGATCCGTTTCCCGTGACGTAACCAAATCCTACCTGGCGGGGCGTGTAGTAATATTTACCTGCACTGGGCGTTTCGTTTGCCCAGCACGGATGCGCCCCTGAATTTCGCTGGAGATTCATAACCGTATAGTTAATGTCGGGCTTGCTACCCCACCAACACGAATTCAAGGCCGGAAATTGATTGTCGTGTAGAACAATTGTTCCGCCGCGCAAATATAACCACCAGTTCAAATCGGGATCTGCACTGCTCGTACAGTTGCCGTCAGTCTGGAATATGGCAACATTGTTGTAGATTTCGCCGCAGCGCTGGCCAACCGTAGATGTATCCGCACCATGCGTCCCTAATCCTGCATCCCAAAGGAAATTGTACCGAAACACCCACTCGGAGTTACTATCCATGTCGGTGGTTTCACTGCCCGCCGAGAAGTAGTTAGTCTCGATGAACAGTTGCTGATTGCCGTTCGTGTCAGCGGTTCCCCACGGGCAGGTGCTCGTCCACGCATAAGACATCGACGTATTGTTACCATCGACTACGCGGACACCGTTCGAGAAAGCAAACGGTGACTGAACGAAGGAATTGTTCCAAACCACTCCCCGATTTGTGTTGCCATCAATAGTTTCCGCGTTCGCAGGTTGCTCGAAGAAGTTGTCATGAATCAGGATCGGAACTCCACCGGAATTGTTGCGAGTAAGGAAAATCTCGCCCCCATTGCTCGCCCCTTGTGCAAAATGGATTCCACTGATCGTCGTGTGAACGCTCGTATCCTCCGTGATGGTGAACATAGTTGCGCCAGAGGATAAATTGTTCGTCAAGACTGTGCTCGCTTGGGTTGCCACTTGCCAGCGACCACAGTTAGCATTCATTCCGGTCGCGGTTGCGGTGCAGCTTCCGCTGGCGCTCGTGATGCTCATTACCAGCGAACCAGTAGACGAGTTATAGCTGGTGACTGTCCCGCTCATAGAATTGCCCAGAAATCCCAACTCGATAAGGCTTAAAGTTTCGCCGGCCGAGATCGTCGGGATAGTGCCGGCCACATTCGCCGGAGAAATGCTAAGCGTCTGGCTTCCAGTTGCAATGGAGAGCGGCGTCAGGCTGTAGGCGATAACCGCTCCAGCCCCGGCACCGGAGATGTAGATACCTTTACCCGAGACCGTAACACCAGACGTCCAATTGCAAACTCCGGACGGGATGACGACCGTGTCTCCCTCTGATGCAGCCGTGATCGCCGTTTGCACAGCGCTCGTCGAGCAGGATGTTGCAGTGATGGTGGCAGCTTGCGCCGTTGCGCCGAAAAGAGCGCCCAACAAAAGTGTCAATGATAAGCATTTCGCCAGCATGTTCTAGGGGAGTCCTCTCACGGAAATTGCTTTTCTCGCATTCCTGATTGAATGTTGACACGGCGAAACAACAAAGTCCACTCACGGAAGTACATCACTCAGTCGGGAAATCGCCCATTCCGCCCATTAGCCACATGTAATGGTTGAGCAGCGCTTGTCACAAACGGTGAGAATAGAAGTAGGGATGTTCACATGAGGCAAAAACACCGCATGATGCTGACATCAAGCAACTTAGCAGAAATATTGTTAAGCTTTAGAAACGACCAAAACCTTTGTCTTCTAGAAATTGCACTTTGGTAGTCTTAGCATTAGTTAATGTAAAAACTACGCTTTTTCGGAGTCGTGCTGCAATTAGCGCGCGGCTCGACAAAGACTGATTCCAACTCGGTGGATTCGCTTCCCACCCCGCACAAAGCACCAGCACACTTGAGCGCTCGACTGCGCGAGATCCAATTTGTGGCTACGAGGGCTGCAGGAGTGACGAGTAGATGAGCTCCACCGTTAGTATCTTATTGATCTCGTACTGGTAATTGTGAGTTCCGCCGGTATGGCGCCTGACGACTCGCTCCAGCCAGATCTTATCGAAGAACTCCGTACAACGTGTACTGGGACTCAACAAAACGGCCCGAACAAAGTCCGCAAAATGAGTCTTGAGCCAAATCCTATAGGCCTCAAATTTCTGTCTGCCCACGATGAACCGTTCGAGTCTCAGCTTCTCCAACTTTCGATCAACGCAGGTTAGCCAATGTGGCATCGAGTACAGGTAGATGTATTCTGATTTGGCTAATGCCCAGAACAAATAATGAGAGAGTATGGGAATAGGTTCAGTCTCTTTACCTACGATTCCCATATCCGTCGGGAGATTAGCCAACTGTTGATTTCTTTTCGTAATATAGTCGACCTGTAAGTCCCGCGAACCTCGAAGTCCAACCGGAGCCTGGTACATCAATTTGACGAGCCGATTGTCCATATAAGGCGTTCGCAAAATAACTTTCGACTGCTCCACTGCCACCCTGCCAAATTCGGCTCTTGGAATCTCCTCCGATAGTACGCGAGAGAGCGGGTGGAACAAGTTCTTCCCGATTCGGTATGACGAGGCCTCATCTACAAAGGGTATAAACCATGCCTGAAGCAGATTCCGCGGAAACTCTGCCAAGTGAATAAGCTTCCTAACCCTAACAACCTCGCTACCAAATTTGCCGGTTAGACGGATAGGGGCAATATCGTGGGCGATCTGGTTGAAGTACACATCGTGTGCCCCAAACGCATCGTGAGTGCCATCAGAGACGTACACACTCTTTTTGGCATAAACTGGAAAATTCTTTAAAAACTGCTCATTTAGTCTAATGACCTCATGGGGCTGCTCACAGATTGCTGCGAGTTTTCGTGCAATTTGAATATCGAACGTCTCCCCCCAAAGTCCTCCAAATGTATAACAAGAGGCGGGACTCCGCCGTTTGTCGGCAGATGCGAGTATGACTCGCGTATCCAGTCCGGAAGTCAAGGAAAGCGCGACTCGAGAAGGATCTCTCATGCAACTCGAAACAACTTCGAAAACGGTTTCGTCAAACTTTTCCACAAATTCATCGGGCTTCAGTGCCGACTGCACCTCCCAATCTCCAAAATCAAAGTACCTCTTTTTTTGTGGAGCGGCATCTCCAGCGAACACCCATGACGAAGCTGCGGGAAGCAGCGAAACTTCTTTGAACAGTGTCATGTTTCCCATGACACAATTGAATCGAAGGTACTGCGCCAAGGAGGTGGGATCGATTGCTCGAAGTGCTGGACGGACACGCAACAGAGCTTTCGCTTCTGACGCAAAAATCAGCTCGTCTTTTGCTTCGTACAGATATACTCTACTCATCCCATATCTGTCGTTGAATAGCGTGGCTTTACCGAGCCGGAGATCGATCGCAATACCACAAAACCAGCCATTTAGGTTACCCACAAACTTATCCGGCGCATCCTCGTACAGCCGGAGCAGGTGTTGTGCGTCCGTTTCGTAAGCTCCATCATCCTTGTTCTCAACGGACCTAGAACAATCGAAGCAAATCTCACCCAAGATGATTAGAACAACTTGTTTATCGCGGCTGATGAGGGGCATGCGATGCCCAAGAGAACACGGATGAGACAACCAACCCATGTAAAGGCCTAAGTCCGAGTTAATGTAGCGATCGCCGCCGTAATATGTCTCATGCCGCATCGACTCCACCATGAGACCGAGATCCCGCTGGATTCCCTCGTACGGTTCTCGTCTGATTATTCCTGCAATCCCAGGCAAATTTCCTCCAGTGTCTCTGCGATCCGTAGAATCTATGTAAGAGCAGGTCTGTTCGCTCGGCCTGTCGAAATAGCTTGTTTCAACACATAGACCTCTGTACTTTAGCCTTGATCATGAGTTCGGCCCCATGTCGACGAATGTACGGGCTCCGAAAAAATAAGTTCGCGTGATGTTTGATTTCAAATCCACGGACCGCAGAAAATAGCTTTTCAGGCATCACGTCGACCGTGAAAAGGTTGAAGGAATCGTAGTCCACAATGCTGCATTGCAGGGATTTTAACTCATCAGCGTACCATTGGAAAGGTCGTACGTGCTCGATCAGCTTGCCTTTCTTCAAAAACGACTTCATTTGCTTCACCGGGCTTAACGTGACCCAATAGAGGGACGAAAGGTTTTTCACGTGAAAAACTAGGATGCCACCGGGTCGCAACACTCTTAAAAACTCCGTAAGAGCCTGCCGAGCTTCTTGATCGTTCAGATAATGAAGGACGCTCAAACAGAGTATCTTATCCACAGATCGGCTCGGTAATGGAATGGCGGTGACACTTGCTTCCTGTATGCTCGCATTCTTGACTCCATATTCCTGAATTCTCCTTTGGCATCGCTCCAGCGATCCCGAAGAAAAATCGATCCCAAAGATTTCTTTGACGCGGGAGTGCAGCCGCAAAATATTTACACCCGTGCCACACCCGGCATCAAGCAGAGTTTCCGATTCTTGAGGAGCGATAAAGCTGATCAACTTCTCTTCCGCAAGCTTATCAATTTCTTGGTTCTGAGCACGGCTGAGGCGATCGACTTCGTAGTCGGACAGACTCACCCGCGATTTCTCCTCCCAGAATTGTCTCCAGTCAAAAAGGCTGTTCAATCAGAGTCTCCTTGGAATCGCACTTGGCCTTCCGCTAAGTGCCCTCAGGGCCAAACCTTCTTGTATACCAAACGCTGCGGACCCGTCGGTATGTCGCGGCCAGCGGTTCGGGAATCCTTTCAACGATTCCGTGGTGCAGACCGAGGCGGAAGGCCATGCGGCCAATAGCTGTTAGTGGAACGTAGTACCGCGGTAAGTCAACTTTTTGGAAGCCACTGCGCCGTTTGAATTCGGCCAAACTATCGTGACCCTTTTTCCCATAGTAGAATTTAACATAGCAAAGATGTGGGATTCGTCGGTCAGCACATGAACGAACGGCCTGCGCAATCAGCGCATTCGTCGGCGCCTTATCTCGGTGCCGGATCATGGAAAGTATATGCATCACGCCCGCTTGGCTCCGCTCATCATCTGTCACAAGTTTTACGAAGCCAATCAGATTACCCTCGAAGAACGCTCCGATGAATATCGTACGGTCGAGGAAAGTCGCTTTCATTCTGCGCAATTTCTCCAAATCTATCCCGTAATGTGGGAAGCGTCTTCCCTGTCGAACCGGCGTCTCGTTATAAATGGCAGATATCCCCTGAATGAGAGCATCGTCAAATGGAACCTCTCGGACAACCACCCCATCTTTCACAGTCTTGCGAATTGTGCTCCTGACTCGAGAACTGATCTGATTCGCCATCCAGTGATCGAACGTCGTAACAGGCAAGACGGCCATGTTATCCCATTCCATTGGATAGCTGTATTTCGGTGAAGTATCAGACAGTCCTCGTATGAACGTGAAGAGATCCACTCGGTTTCCGAACTGTCTGATTGCTTCTATCGCACTTTCCGGATCGTCTATAAATTGGTACCCCTCGCCATCGAGGCGAGCGATTCGGACGAACCTTCCTTCAATCAGTACTTCCTTGCCGCGAATTAACATAGATGTGAGCCTCTGCTCCGGCAGCTGAACCGGAAAGTTGCTTATCACTCCACGATCGGGCCTGCCAGCGAGCTGTTACGTCCGTACCTCTGTCGCTTCCAAAGGGAGCGGGTTGGAGCAAGCGTTATCGACCGCTAGGACGCTTTGCATTCGTCGGTTGCCGCGTGCGCGAACACTTAGCGCTCCCAGCAAGAACGTAAGCCACAACAATCCGCCCCTAAAGTCAGCTTCGGTAATACTATGGAAAACCATCGTGGTCCAGACGGCTAAGCCTAGAGACCCGTAGGCCACATTGGCCGTAAGCTTTTTGCATATGGTCCTGTAGCTAACGATCAAGAAAAGAACCAACAGCGAAAGTCCAATGAGTCCAATGTTGAGGTAGACCTCGAGGTAGCCATTATGGGCTTCATTAATCTTACCCAAACCACCCTGCGACCAGATCCAATCCAGCCGCGGACCTAGCCAGAAACTCTCGTAGCCGGTACCGACCACAGGGTTGGTGTGCATGCTGAGTAGCATTGCCCATATCTTGGTTCTGTCGGTGAGTGTCGGATCCCGTCCGACTGCACCGGCGAACTGCCCGGTCATGTTGAAACCGAGAGACAGCAATAAATACAAACAAAACGTAGCCGGAACTAGCGTCCTGAGAAACGCTGGATGCCGTTGCGACCATCTGCTGTGAGCTATGGCAATGACGGTGCATCCTAGGATCAGACAAACGCGCGACGTGGCACTGTTCGAAAGGTTTAATACCCAGAACGTCATCGCGAAGAGTGCCACATTAATCAGAATGGTTTTCTCTGTTCGCTTCTTCTTGCGCTCCGACCAGTGCGAAATTGTGTCCCAGAAAAATAACAGTCCGCTGATCATGCATCCGACTCCGAGCGTGTTCTTGCTTGTAGCGGCTCCAACAAACTCCGCGGTTCCTGTCCAGTTGTTGTAATGTTTCGCCATCTCCGGGAAGTACTTGATTAGCAGGATAGAAAGTGGAATGAAGAGAAAGCACACGCGTCGGAGTACCGTGCGAACTGCTTCTACGGGGCGGGGGTCTGAGAGAATAACGAGAATGACCAGATAGTTCCCTAGATCCCGGAACCATCGCTTGAAGGCAACGAAAGCAAAGTCCGACCAGCACACGCTCAGCAGGGCATAAAATAGGAGGGCCGTCAGAGCCCAATTGCGGGCTAAGAAGTTCCCCCATTCGAAGGATCGTGAGGTGAGGATGGCGAGTGCAAAGACGATCAAAACAAGGGAGACCGTACGGTCCACCGGGTTTCCTTCCTGAAAGGCCTCAGCCGATGTCACTATATTCTGGCCGAGCCATTGGGAGGGTAGTCGCGTCGCAAGGATGAACATCCAAATTATTGATACCCACACAGCCAGCGATATCTTAGATCCCTTAGCGGAATCGTAATGCAGCAAACCTAAAAGAAGAACAAGCCAGACAACTAGAGCTAACGAAGAAGGCATTTCACATTACCAAACGGCGACGTCGCTATGACGTGGCTCTTACTCGTAGAGGCAAGTGTAATCCGATCTGATTTGGAGAAGATATATTCGCCATTAAATCCGTCCGCTGCAAAGCGCCAGCGGGGAATTCCTTTCTAAGAAGGAAAGTCGTTTCTCCGCGTTGAGACCGAACCTCAAAATCCGTTGTCGCCGCACACACCGAGTTCGAGCATCCTTCTTTGAATCGGTCATGAACTTCGATTGCGATCGCTCCCACGCGACCTATCCAAGTTGCAGAACTCTCGAATACTTCCTTCTCTGCACCTTCGATATCAAGCTTCAGCAAGTCAACAACGTCGACCCCATTCTCCTTTAACAGTTCATCAAGAGTCGCGGCACGAACCGATTGACATTGACCGGGCTCGGGCGACCTTCCTAGATCGGCAGTACGAAATCCCCAAAAACTCCAGGGATCGTCGTTAGGATTTGAAATTGCCACCTCGCAACTCTCCTTCCACAGCGCCGCGCGGATGGCGGTTACATTTGAATAGGGCGCTGTATTCTTGGCCAGCATTCTGAAGTTTGAGGCTTCCGGTTCTATGGCAAGCACTCGAGCACTTGGATATTTGTTGGCATAAAACACCGACGCGAGGCCGATGTTTGCTCCAACGTCGACAATTACCTTTGGAGATACAGGCAATTCAAAGTCATATTGTGATTCCACAAAAATGCCCTGAAACAAGGGCAGGTCAGATGTTCTCAGCCGCATGTACACGTGGTGTCGAAGGCCTGGGACGGACGATCTGATTTCGATCTGACGATGCAGGACACGGGATTTACAAACCAAAAAGCAACCGTGCGCCCCAAAAATACAATAGTGCAACCGAGCTTCCTCGAGGGCGTTACCCAGTCTCCGCCCTAGGGACGGCTTATCATCCACGGTGTGCACCGCTGCCATGTCATTCACCGCTCTACCCCGGATCCCCCGGATCCGACGGCGCATCCGAGAAACAATCGCAGATTTTTACTCACATTGGCAAAATGCTGCTTCGCAAGTCGGAATGAACTTATCCGCATCGCTCTTGCTTCTGGCCGGCAATCGGCCGACCCAGTACTGCTTGTCGCCGGCCGATGTGCGCGCACCGTTGGGATCCTTTAATCGATAACCCTAATAACTTTCCATGTCTACCGGAGCGACCAAGTAACCGTGATGCACCGAGCTTTCGAGGACGCGCGCTCCGATGAAACCTGCAGCGCCGGTTACAAGGACTCGATCATCTGGGGTGATGATGGAGGAATGCTGCGCCTCATCTGACACTCGATTAAGTGGAGCTCCGTCAGTTTGACTTGAAATCTCAGCCTCTCGCGTATTCATCTGTTGACTCCACAGAGGACCTTTGTATTGACGCTTTCATCAACCGGCAAGTCGAAGTAATTTTCGGTTCCCTGGGCGCCTATCTCCCGCGACTTCCGCTCCTTGTGGATTCGCAATCGCAATCCGGGCAGACCGTCGTTATGGCCGGGCAGGACCCCGGCGCACACTTTATCCGTACCTGTATCATCCTTGTCGAATACAACCGATCGACGTTTCTTGTACCAAGCCACAGCTTGCCCGGCCGTCGCAAACCACACGCCTCGGCCCTTCAGATCCTCAACCAGATCGCGATAACTCGCGTACCACAATCTTTCAGGAGCTAGGCTCCGATCGTGCCAATTCACTGTCAGGCAGCCACCATGTTTGAAGGCGTTGTCAACCATTTGGCCAAGGATTTTCTTCGCTTTCGACGTTGAAAGCCCCAGATGAGCCGGATAGAACATCGCTGTATCCATGACGTGCAGCGGTAGTTCGAGCAATCGCGAAACTCCCAAAGGCTTGTACACCTGCGTTGTGCCGGCACGATAACCGACGGTCTCGTTGTACCCAATCGTCGAGTCGTAAGCGGCTTCGGCCCTTTCCAGCATTAGAGGCGATTGTTGATCGTAGTAAAGCCAGTGCATCCGCACGCCGATTTTCGACTCTCCTGTCAGGCGACGAATCTCTTCGAGTTCCGCGCCCCCTCGCGCGCTGTCGCACCAGGCGTCAATTCCGTGTAGTCCAATCTCGCACCCCGCGCTCACCAGCTTCCGCAGCGCATCCGATAGCTCCGTGGCGCTATATCGTGCGGCGCGAAAGGGTGGTGCCGAGTTTTCCGAGCCGTTGCCGGGCGATTTCTTGCCTGCAGCGTCCTTGAACGGAATCACAAAGAACGTTGAATGCAGGCCGTTCTCCAACTCAAGATAGCGATCATCGAAGTCGCGCCAGAAATCGCGGCCAAAGCCGGCTTGAACAAAAGGTAGCTTCAGAGCTGCCGTCCAATTCTTGAACAGGTCACGAACCGTAATCCTTCCCGATATTAGGCGCTCGACCGAACCAAACACTGCACGATACAAAAACCCGAGCACCGTGTGATCCCATTTGTGTTGCCGGATCGACGGATGGTCTACATCATGAGTCAGGCAGGCGATGAACGGATACCCATCGGGAACCGGAGGAATCTCAATCAGTCGAATTCCCTGCTCGGTGATCAGATCGCGCAGCAGAGCGATGTGCAATTCAAGAGTCGGCGCTTTCGCATTGGCAGCAGGCTGACCTTGTATGAGCAATTTCCGGATCTCACCGAACAGGTCATAACCGACTCGTACCACTGCCGCACGTCCCGACTGTCGCAAATATACCGCCGATTCTTCGGAATCCTCATCCTTCAGGCACCGGCTCTCTTGTCCGGGAAAAATAACGACGTTTCCGTAGATCGGAATCCGGTCGCCTTTATAGCGAAGGAAACGAGACTGACTTCCTTGACATGTGGTAACTGCCTGGTTGCTGTCAGCCGAGATTTTCGTGCCCGCATAAAAAAGGGCGAGCTTCGCGGTTCCACGGAACAGACTCTCTCCGGCACACAGCACAACCTCGTACTCTCGATCCTCTCGATACCATTCCCACGGAGTCTTGAACAGCTCAAAAAACTCGCGTACTACATCCCGCTCATTCGGCTCCGCGATAACGCCTATCATCGTCGCATCTCGACTGAGCAACCTTTACCGGCTGCGCTCCACACTGAAACTGTCAACTGGTTTGAATGTCACAAACGATTTGAGAATAGCCCTGAGCTTGGTCATCTGCTCTTTGCGGTGAAAGGCCATGAGTTCCTTACTCACCGGCCGCGGTGTCCTGCGAAGAAATGCCCAACAATACCCGAGTCCCAAGGCTGCTCCATTGGTGACATAGGGGCGCTTGGTGGCACGGTAGGCAACACGGAACAGCTCCCAGACCGGATGACCGCCGAGATAGTAATCCTTCTCCCCATAAGAAAACGAAGACGCGAGAATACTACGTTCCGCCGTGCCCAGAGGCCGGTGGTGGAAGAACCAGCGCTCCCGGAATGACTCGGTCTTCCAGTTCTTCATGCGCGCGGTTGTCACCGCCATCCAATCGATTCCCCCGGCGCGGTGGGGGATATAGCCGCCGATCTCCTCCCAGCATTGTCTGCGGAATATCTGGCATTGACCAGACACATGCTTGTGCCCTTCGAAGCTGTCTTTTTCCGAACTGTAGCCACCGTCTTCGCGGAAGACTGTCCCGGCCACCCCGAGGGTCGGATCTTCCGCGAATTTCCCGATAAGAAACTCGAAGTGGTCTTTTTCGAACGAAATATCCGCGTCCAAGTTACCGATAATGTCGTACGGAAGATCTTTGACCCTTTCGTAACCGGCGTTGAAGGCTCCCACTTTGGCCGCAAAGCTGCGGTCTCGCCGCTGTGGCATCTCGACCAGTTCGATCCAAGGATATTGTTCAAGATACCGGCTCACGATCTCACGCGTCTCGTCTGTCGATCCATCGTCCACGATCACCCACTTCAAGGGCAGTACCGTCTGCTTAGTCATCGACTGGATCGTCTTCTCGATGAATGCCGCCTCGTTACGAGCCGGGCTGATCAGAACGTAACTTAACTTGTTAGTCATTGTAGGATTGCCTCTCTATCAGCACATTGCTAGCCCGCGAGTTATTCATCGAGAGCCGGCCGATTGATAACATTTATGCGGTTCCCGGCGCCAAGAGCGCGCTCACCAGTTCCACCAAGGTCTGCCGCTCTTGTTTCCACGTGTGCTTGAGATAAAGTTGCTGGCCGCGTTCGGCGACACGCATTGCCTCCTGATAATTGAGGGCTGCGTATTCGATCTGGCGAGCGATATCGGATGAATTGCCGGACTCGACGAGCAGAAGCGAATCTTCAGTAAAGTAGTCGAGAATGCCCGGCGTTCGCGGGGCAATCACCGGTTTGCCCAGCGCCAGATACTCGAAGATCCGAGTTGGGGTATTGATGTCCGTAAAGGGATTACGTTGATTGGGAATGACCCCAACATCGCAGGTTTCAATTTCTCCGACCAGTTCCTCCAGGCGCTTCGGTCCAAGATAGCGAATGGAGCCCTCCAGCCCCAGAGTTCGCGCCTTTTGCATCACCTGTTCGAGAAAGGGACTGCTACGGCCGCAAATCTTGAGTTCTGCGCTCGGAATGGTCTCGCGTACCTGCGCCAGCGCATCCACAGCCAGATCCAGTCCATTTCTTTCGACGAGTGATCCGTGATACATAATCACAAAGGGCTTACCCGATGTGCCATCGAACACCGGATTGGAACGCGCCGCCCTATATGGGAAGATTTCTCCGTCCGGCGAATTCATAACGATGCCGACCTTTTCAGGACGACAGCTCCGCGCAGCGAAAATCCGCTTGCAGGCCACATTCACTGTGATAACGAGGTCAGCAAATCCGATACTCCATTTTTCCAACTGGCGAATCAGCCGGACCGCAAAGCTATCGTTTTCAAAATTGAAGATTGTCTTCATCAGCTCCGGCATGGGGTCGTGCTGGTCGAGGATCACCTTCGCGCCCAGCACTTTCGGAAACAGCGCACTGAACACAAGAACATCGGGCATATTGTGGATGTAGACGAGGTCATACCGGCGTCGGAGCGAGCGCCAGGCAAGAATGCTAGCGGCCATGAAAATGAAAGCAGAATACTGGTAGGCGTAGGAAAGCTTACCCCCGCGGTGATGGGTGATGGGCACACGGAGGATCTCCAGGCCACCTCGGCTCTCACGCTTCGGGAACTTCTCATCGGCTTCACAGATCAGTTCCACATGCATGCCTTCTTTAAGGAGGGCCTCGGCGGCCCGCCGCGGCCGTGGGTCGGCGGGATAAGAAGAAAACACCACCATTCCGACCCGCTTGCCACTAAGGCCTTTCCCGTCCGCGCGAGTTACCTCTCTTGACGTTGTGCGGCCGGGCGCGGGCCGCTCCGTCGTCGCGAGATCAGTGAGTTTAGTATCCATGGTGTTTTTCAGCTACACCGCAACTTTCTCGGTTCTCTTTTTAGAAGTCTCGGCCGCATCTGCGCTCTTGCTCTGCGAGTCGCGGTCGATTTTCATCCGGTTGGACGCCTGAATCGCCTCAAGCATCATGGACTTGCCGAATTTGTTGAGAATTTCGATGTTCGGCATCACGCAGTGACCACCAATAACACCCGGAAAGTACTTGACGGGTGGAAAGAACTTGATTTCTTCGTAAAACGAAATGACCTCGTTGTAGTCCGCTCCCGATTGGTCACAGTACCGTTCCAGTTCCTGCGCCCAAGCAATCATCAGGCCGAAGTAGGTAGTCTCGGTGAGTTTAGCCAGTTCCGTCGCTTCCGGCGAGGAAAGGATTTTCGTCTTCATACCGATCGACTGGAAATGACTGGCCGCTTCTTCACCGGCCGCGGGATCGATTGCTCCCACAAACTTGGTATAGAACTGAAGTTCCTGCAGCATCCGAATGTGCTTACCGCGCACAGGGCTGTTCACCACCGCAGTACCGCTCCGCTCGGCAATTTCGCGCGTCGTCCCTACAGACACCGTGCTGTTGATGATGGTCAATGCCGGCCGAAAATGCTCGATGTAGCGCTCGGTCTCGCCGATAAAATCCTTGATCTGGAACGGGTAACAGACATGCATCACATCGACCTGGTCGACCTTCCCGACCGGCGATATATCCACTCCGACCGTCTCCCGGTGATTGGAAAGCAGCTGGAACAATGGCTTACCTATCTCACCGAGTCCGATCACCACAACCTTATTTTCGCTTTGCATGACCTTGGAGCCTCCTCCGAGAAACCAGCTGTTTTGTGGACAACGTCACTACGGGGGATTGCATGATTGACGGTGTTACATACTATCGATTGCGTCTGCTAGAACCTTTGGACGTCTTCTTTCGACACCCGAGCTAGGGGGGGCTGGGTCGTCTACAGTACCCTTAGGTGTAGGCAGTACTGGCGGTTGACCCACGCCGATATAGTGAAACCCGTGGCTGGCCACAGTTTCTGCGTCAAGCATGTTTCTCCCATCAAAGACCAGCGGAGACTCGACCATCTCTCGAAGACGGTCCCAGTCTAACCTGCGAAACTCATCCCACTCCGTAACGACCAGAATCGCGTCTGCGCCCTGCGCTGCCAGGTAGGGATCGGCACAGTAGTTGATATCGGGAAGTAGCGCCTTTGCGTTCGCCGCTGCCTCCGGATCGTAGGCACAGATCACGGCGCCTTCCTCAGTCAAGGCCTTTAGAAGCGCGATCGAAGGCGCGAACCGCACATCGTCGGTGTTGGGTTTGAAGGCTAGGCCCCATACCGCCAGCTTCTTGCCCCGTATTACCCATAGCTCCTGGCGAATCTTTTCTACAAAGTGTCCGATCAAACTCTGATTAATTCTTTCGACTTCCTTGAGCAAGGAAAAGTCACAACCAGATTTCTCAGCTATCCGGACAAAGGCCTGCAGATCCTTGGGAAAACAGAACCCTCCAAACCCAATCCCGGGATTCAAAAAGGCGGGACCAATTCGACCGTCCAGCCCCATCCCTTGGGCAACCTTGGTCACGTCGGCCCCCACGGCTTCGCACAGATTCGCAACCATGTTGATGAAAGAAATCTTCATCGCGAGGAACGAGTTGGAAGCGTGCTTGATCAGTTCAGCGGAATTGGTATCGGTTACCAGGAAAGCTGGTGCCTTTCGTTCCGGGCAATTTGCATGCAAAGGACAGGTGAACTCTTGCTGGAGGATCGGCTCATAAATCTCGCGCAGCATTGCAGCCGCGCGCGGCGAGTCAACCCCAATCACGATGCGGTCGGGGTGTAGGAAATCCTCGACCGAGGTTCCTTCCCGCAGAAACTCCGGATTGGACGCGACCTCGTAACGCAATCCATTAGTTCCGTGTACCGACAGGTGTTTTCGCAGTTGTGCGCCAGTTTGGACTGGCACCGTGCTTTTTTCAATCACCAAGCGGTACCCTGAGGCTCGCTTGGCAATGGTTCGGGCGACCGCTTCGATGGCATGCATGTCGGCATCACCGTTCGCAAGCGGCGGCGTTCCGACGCAGATGAAGATCGCCTCTCCCCAGGCGATCGCATCCTCGGTACAACCGAAACACAGCCGGTTTGCGTTGCGGGCAGCCCGAATCACGTCTTCAAGATGTGGCTCGAAAATCGGCATCTCCCCATTCTGCAATCTCGCCAGTTTTTCGAGATCGCTTTCACTGCAAAATACATCGTGGCCGATTTGTGCAAGGCAAGCCGCGGTCGTGAGTCCCACGTAACCCGCGCCGATGACGGAGAGTTTCATATTTGTTTTTCCTCTGTGTCGAGATAGTTTGGTGAGATCCTCGCTTTCACACTCTTCGCTCTGTGGTCGCCAACAATCTCTCTTCACTTTCTGCCTGCCTGCCGCCACTCTTGCAAATAAAGGCCGAAATCTCGTCGCTCACTCTCGCTTGCTGGTCGTCTGTAAGTTGTGGGAACATTGGCAGGGAGACGATTTCCGCAGCAACTCGTTCCGTTGCGGGAAAGTCTCCCAGACGGTAATTCAGTGCCGCGTAGGCCTTCTGCAAATGGAGAGGGATCGGATAGTGAATTCCGGTCCCGATGCCTCGCTCTTTCAGACGGGCCATCAGTCCTTCGCGATCGTCGGTGCGCACCACGTACAGGTGGTACACGGCGCGGGACCATGAGGGCTCATACGGCGGATTCAACGGGTTGCCGGCAGCATGCAGCAGTTTTTTATATTCAGCCGCCCGCGCACGACGCTGCTCGTTCCACTCGGCCAGATGTTTAAGCTTGACGTGCAGGATCCCGGCCTGAATCGCGTCCAGTCGGCCGTTGTAGCCTTCCACGTCGTGGTAGTACTTCTTCGCTTGGCCATGATCGCGGATCATGCGGACTTGCGCTGCCAGCGCCGTGTCGTTGGTCGTCACCGCGCCGGCCTCGCCACATGCGCCGAGGTTCTTTCCCGGATAGAAGCTAAACGCGGCGGCACGACCCATTGATCCCGCCTTCAGCCAGCGATCCTGCTTGCGCGAGAAGTATTGCGCACCGTGCGCCTGACACGCGTCTTCCACGACGATCAGGCCAAAACGCTCCGCCAGTTCGAGGATCGCGTCCATATCCACCATCTGCCCGTACAGGTGCACCGGAACGACCGCCGTCACCGGCCGCTTGCTGCGTTCACTGACCAGTTTGCCCGACGCATCTTTCGTGCACTTTTTTTCTAAGTATTCCAGAAGCTTCTCGGGATCCATGTTGTAGGTCTTTTCGTCGATGTCGACAAATTCCGGCAGCGCACCGGCCTGTGAAATGGCTTCAGTCGTCGCAATGAAAGTGTGGGGGACAGTCACCACGACATCTCCGTGCTGGACCCCGGCTGCCGTCAATGCAAACCGCAGAGCATCCGTGCCGCTGTTCACCGCGACGCATTGCTTTGTATCGCAAAAGTCGGCGAAGGCTTTCTCGAAGTTTTCGACCGCAGGGCCGCCAATGAAGCCGGCGGTCCGGATCGCCTGCTGGAAAACTTGGGTTAATTCTTGCTCAAGCTCAACGTGCGGAGTAACAAGATCTAGAAAAGGAATGCTGGACAAGATCACTTTGTGACCTCCTTGGTCTGGTCGATATAACGACGAACTTTAGCTGGATTTCCAAACACGATGCTGTTGGGCGGAACATCTCTGGTCACCACGCTGCCCGCACCGACGATCGCGTTTTCGCCGATAGTGACATTGGCCAGAATGGTGGAACCGGAACCGATCGAGGCGCCCTTCTTGACAAACGTGCGCTGCACCTTCCAGTCGGCTTCGGTTTGCATCTGGCCGCCGTCGGTTGTCGCGCGCGGGTACAGGTCGTTGATAAATGCCACGTTGTGGCCAACGAACACGTTATCTTCGATGTCGACGCCTTCACACACAAAGGTGTGACTCGAAATTTTGCAGTTCTTGCCGACTCTTGCGTTCTTCTGAATCTCCACGAAGGCGCCGATTTTCGTTCCGTCGCCGATCTCGCAGCCGTAGAGATTGATGAACTTCGAGAGCTTCACGTCTTGCCCGAGCTTGACGCTGGGAGCGATGCTTAGATAGGTGTCCATACGATTGCTCAACTGATTCCTCAATTGTGTTTGTGGGGTATCCAACCGGAAGGTGTGGTGAACTATCGGCAGTCTTGGCAACCGCTTTAGGAAGAGATCGTACGCCGTAATACTCTCCATCGGCGCTTGATGTGGCCCGAGTCGGTCGAGTTGTTATAGGTAAACCAGTTCGCCCCGTTTAGCCAGAGACTCGTTGGCCGCTTCGAGCATCCGCACCACCTTCAGACCGGCACAGCCGCCGTTGAACGGTTTCGTGCCTTTCTGGATGCACTCAACGAAGTAATTCAATTCCAACTTCAGGGCTTCGACCTGCTCGACCTGAGGCGCCCACATGTCGCCGGAGCGATAGCTGACTAGCAGGTTGTACACGCCTTCCTGGCTCCTCACATCGACACCCTTGTCATAGATCTTCAGCTTCTCGTCGGCTTCGAGATCGTTCCATACCAGCATTTTCTTCTCGCCACCAATCAACGTCGTGCGCACTTTGACGGGTGAAAGCCAGTTCACGTTGATGTGAGCAATCATGCTGTCGGGGAAATAAGCCGTGATAAACGCAATGTCTGCATGCCCGTTGAGGTGAGCTTGGCCGGTGGCCGAGATGGCCTCCGCCTCTTTATGCAGAAGGTGGTTCATGATTGAAAGATCGTGCGGCGCGAGATCCCAAACCACGTTGCAATCATGCTGAAACAGGCCCAGGTTCACTCGGGTCGAATCGTAGTAATAGAGCTTGCCGAGCGTTCCCTCGTTGAGCAGTTTCTGCATCTTGCGCACTGCGCCGGTAAACAGGAACGTGTGGTCCACCATGATTTGGAGGTTTTTCTGCTCCGCGAGGTTGATCAGCTCTTCGGCCTGCGCCGTGTTGCTGGTGAACGGCTTTTCTACGAACACGTGCTTGCCGTTTTCAAGCGCTGCCTTGGTTAGTTCATAATGCGTCCACACCGGAGTAATCACTGCGATGGCGTCCACGTCGGGAGAGCCGATCAGTTCCTTCGAATCGGAATACACCGGCACACCAGGATGAGCTGCCTGAATCCGCTTCAGCGCCGCAGGGCTTTGATCACAGATGCCTGAAACTTGGCAGCCTTCTAGGGCGCGGAGATTCCTAACGATGTTCGGCCCCCAATAGCCGTAACCGATAACACCAAACGTAATCATACGAATTCACCTGCCTTGTGAGGATGACGGTAGTTGCCGCGCGGAGCAATCGGACAGCTCAGCAACGGTGGTGGACATTCGGAGGAAAGAAGAACGGGAGAAAACACTAGGACAAAAGCTAACAGGCGCCGTTCCCGGCGATCACCGCCTTCGGAGTCTGCAACAGTATCTTTAGGTCGAGCAAGGGAGAGCAATCGCGAGCATAGCGCAAATCCAGCCGGACCATATCATCAAATTCCACACGACTGCGGCCATGTACCTGCCAGAGTCCGGTGATTCCCGGCTTCGCCTCGAGCAGACGGCGGCGATGCCAGGTGGCGTAGGCTTCCACTTCATACGGCACCGGTGGACGAGGTCCGACCAGCGACATTTCGCCGCGCAACACATTGATCAGTTGCGGTAACTCGTCCAGGCTTGAGCGTCGCAACACCCTGCCCACCGGCGTGATCCGCGAATCGTTGGCCAGCTTGAAAACGCCCGTTCCGTTGCCGTTGACCGACTTCTTTTCCGCCTGACCGGCAATCAACTGACGAACATATTCTCTGTGCTCGCTGGAATCGTTATTCATGTACATCGACCGGAACTTCAGAAACGTGAAGGGAGTTCCATGCTCGCCGATGCGTTTCTGCTGAAATAAAACCGGCCCGCGGGAGGTCAGCTTGATCGCCGCCGCGATCATCAAAAACACCGGCGACAAAATCGCCAGCAATGACAGGCTGCCCAGAACGTCGATCATCCGTTTGGTGGCGCGTCCCAGCCGGTCCGACTCTTGGCGCTTTTCGAGATCCGGATAAAGGGTCGGGTTGCTGGGGCGTTCCTGGTCTTGCGAGTCCCAGTCATCCGGAAACACATGAAAGGAGAACTTGATCCGGCTGAACTGATCGGTGTCGAGCCGTTCGCGCAGCACCGCCCCGACCCGCGAAAGGATCGTGCTGAGCACTGCGTTGTTGTCCAGAACGATCTCGGTGAACATGACTCCCATCACGGAGTTGGTTGTATACCAGCCCGTAACGTCGGTTTCACGGGTCGCTCCCTGGAGCGCGGAAAGCATATCCAGCAAAACACGGCTTGGCTTGTCACCTGGTTGATTGCGCCCGGTGTCGATGAGCAAAAGCACGAATGGCCGCTGCGAGCGCTCGCTGCGCTTGCGCTCCAGCGAGATCATCCGGTGAAAGGTCTCTTCGTGCAGCACCTCGCCGGGCGCCACACGGCTTTGCGATGGAGGGAGTTCTGCAGAGCGAATCCTCGAATTTGCGGGACGGGTTGCCACGGATAGCTCCTTGCCGAGCCACATAGAGTGGCCCAGACCTGTATGGTGATCAATTGGGGGAGAAGTTGCGATCCTAGTTGGGGGAGCTAGGATTATTTAACTCTGATTTTGTAATTCCGACTTACTTCTTAATCGTTCTCGGCGGAGGGGGGAACTTCGCCGGTTCGAACCTTTGCCTGGCCGTAACGCGAATAATAATCACTGTGCTCGTTGCTGCTGCAACTGTTGACGACGATACCCAGCAAAGCTGCGCGATCAAACGAATCGAAAGCGCGCTGGATGGTTTTCTTCTCACTTAAGCCTTCGCGGATCACCACGAGAACTCCGTCCGCCAGCTTCATCCAGAACGGCGTATCCGCCACTGGAACAACCGGAGGAGTGTCAATCACGATCCAGTCGAAGAACGCTCCAAGCCGGTCGAGCAACTCCGGAAGGTGTCCGCTTTGCATCAGTTCCAGCGGGTTCTCAGGCGCGCGTCCGGCGGGAAGGAACCAGAGACCGGAACCATTGAGTTTGTACACTACCTCAGAAAGCGTCCGCTCGCCTCGCAAACACTCGCTCAGGCCAGGCAAGGAACGGTCGAACCCGAAGCGGCTGGCCAGGGATGGCCGCCGGAGATCTCCATCCAGCAGCAGCGTCTTCAAAACCTTGCTGCGCGCCTGATTGAGCGCGAGATTGGCCGCGACCAGACTTTTTCCTTCTTGCGGGGCGGTACCGGTCACCACGATCCGTTTGAGCTTGCGCCGTTCGCGCAGGTGCCGCAGCTTCAATCCCAGCACGCGAAATTTTTCCGCCGCCAAGCCGCCCTGATCCGTCAGACACACCAGCCGGGAACCTGCCGCCGGTACTGGCGAGAGCACTTTCGCAGCGGCAAACGAATCAGTCCCAGGGAGCTCTGGTATTGCCACCGCCGGCAATTCCGAAAGAGATCGCTTGCGCTCGATTTCCTGTTCGACTCCGTGCAGCAGATCGGCGACCGAATCGGCGTCTTTCGGCAGGCTTCCGCCCGATCGCTCGGCCTCCGCTCGCTGCAACGCTTCAAATATATAGCTCATATTAAAAAACTGGTACCTACTGCAGCCGCCCCTTCGTCCCAGCTACCTGCATGCGGTCATGTACTTCCAGCAACGTCTTCACCGCCAGCAGGAGCTCGTTCTGATCTTCTCTCGACGATCCAGGTCCGACATTGTTTTTCGGCGCCATGACCACCACTCCGAGCCGCAAATCCCGCGCCACGCCGTCAATGATGTCAGGTGTAATGGTGGCGGCCTGTTTCGCGTAGCCCGAGAGTAGCGCGTTTTCGCAGATGGTGTTGACGAGCCGCGGGATCCCTCGCGAGTGGCGGAATACCGCCTCGATCGCCGGCCCGGAAAAAATCTGGCCGGCGGCGGGCGCTCCCGCAATCTGCAGACGGCGGGCCATGTACTCCCGGGTTTCGTTCATACCGAGCGGGTCGAGATGGCAACGCAGCGCGATCCGTTGCTTCAACTGACGGAGTTCATGCGAATCAAGTTTCTGATCGAGTTCCGGCTGACCCGCCAGCACGATTTGCAACAGCTTTTGCTGCGAGGTTTCGAGGTTGGTCAAAAGCCGTATTTCTTCCAATATTTCCGGCGACAGGTGGTGAGCTTCATCCACTACCAGAATCGTCGTCAATCCCCTCTGATGTCTCTGCAACAGGAAGCCATTCAGGACGTGGATCAGCTCGTCTTTGGCCTTGCCCGTGACCGGCAATCCGAAATCGAGCGCGATGTAGCGCATGAATTCCAGAGGCGAAAGCGTCGGATTGAAGATCAGGGCGAAAGCCACATCGCGGCGTTGCAGCAACCCCAGCAGCGAGCGCAGAATGAGCGTCTTCCCCGTCCCCACTTCGCCCGTCAACACTACGAAACCGCGGTGCGCCGTCACTCCGTAGTACAACGAAGCGAGCGCTTCGTTGTGCCGCTTCGTGGGAAACAAGAACGAGGGATCCGGCGTGATCTCGAACGGGTTCCGCTGCAGATTGTAGAAGCCCTTGTACATGATTCTAGCCGTACAAATACGTAACTGCCGATCCTAACAGGATGAACCCTACCATCACCACAGCTGTCGCGCCGGCGATCCAGGCGCTGCGCTGATGGGACAACTGTTCCTCCAAGCTTTCGATCGGCGGAACTTCCGCGATCACATCGAAGGGTACGAGCTTCTTGATTTCGCGCTCGCTGTAAATCTTGCCGCCCAGCTTTTCCTGTCCGAAAGCCAAGCCCGCGCCGAAAACAATACCCACAACCAATCCCAAGCCGCACAACTGAAGGCGATTCGGCTTGTAGGGTTTTACCGGAAGGTTCGGCGGATCCAACATGCGGAAATGTTCGGCTTGTTGTGTTTTCTCCAGGTCGGTCGACATTTCCGACTCGTTCTTCTTTTTTAGCAGCGATTCGTAATCGGCCTTCGACTGATCATAGTCGCGTGTGATATCGGCAAACTGCTGTTCCATCACCGGCGCCATATTCAGCCGCGCCTGATATTGGCTGACCTTGCCTTGCTCGTCTTTGATTTCCGCTTCGCGGTTGGCGATTTCGAGGCGATTCGCCTTGAGCTGACTTTCCAGCTCCAGCAGCGGCGCGCTCTTCGGATCGAGCGGCGTAGTGGCGGCCGGTTCCGGACTGGGATCCTTCGCTCGGCTGTTCAGGTCGGCGACCATCCGTTCGCGAGTGTTCTCCAACCGCGCAATCTGCTCCCTGGTCTTGCGGACGTCGGGGTGTTTATCGGTGTAGTGAGAAGTCAAATCCGCCAACTGCGCATTCAGTTGGTCCAGTTGTTTGTCGATCTCCGCCAGCCCGACCGGGCCGCCGACTTCGCCCGGCTTCGAACCCTGACCCATAGCGCGATATTGATTGATCAACGATTCCAGATAGGTGTTTTGCTGCTTGGCCCGATTCAGCGAGTCCTGGTTCGCCTGTACCTGAGCTTGAAGGCCGGTCAGGATCTGCAGATTGCTCTGGGTTTGGGTGGGTAACTCGCCCAGGTGCTGATCTTTGAACACGCGCATTTTCGCTTCTTGTTCCGCAAGTTTTGCGCGCGCCTGATCGAGCTGGTCTCCGAGGAAGTTGGTCGTGTTTTCCGAACGCTTCTGCCGCTGCTCGAGATTCTCCGTGATGAAGAGGTTCGCCAGTTCGGCCGTGGCCGCCTGCGCCATCTTCGGATCGGGATTCGTGTAGTAGATATTGAACGCGGAGAGCTTCTTGTCATCGCCGTGCGACAGCTCGATTTCGATGTCGTTGCGCATCGTCTCAACCAACTTATCCGGATTCTTGTGCTTCTGGTCCTTGGCGTAGAGACCGAGAGACTCAATGATGCGGAGAAGACGGGTGCGGCTCAGGATTTGCTGCGTAATGCTGTCCAGCTGTTGCTGAATATCGCTGTCGATGTTCGACACAACATATTTTTCTGGTACGGAAGGCTGCTCGACCAGAATGAGCGTGCCCGACCGATAGGTCGATGGAATCAGCCAACTCGCTCCCCATACCAGCAGCCAGCCGCAGAAGAAGGGCACCAGGAATTGCCAGCGGCGGCGGCGGACGATTCCCTTGATCTCGGCAAAATCGGGTAGCTCGTTTGATTCTTGTAATTCTTCTTCCATAACTACATTCCTAAAGGTTTGGCCCACTGGTATGAAAGCGTCACAAAAAATCGGTTTCGACTCGCATTGAGCGTCTGGGTAGTGCCAGGCACTCCAAATTGCTCTTGAAAATCGTGCGCGTAACCCATCCGGAGCCCGATATTCTTGCCCACGTTACGCTCTAGCGAGATTCCAGCCGAAGTCAAATTGATTGAAGTCGCGCTGTTCGCGAAGGGCTCGGTAATCGACTGGTTCGTTCCGTGACTAGCGTTGAGCGCAAACGCCCAACCCGGCACGAGCACGCGGCGGAAGTTGCCCTGGACAGTCTGCAAATGGTCCGCACCCAAGACACCTCCGCCGTCAGTGATGCTCCGGGAATACCCGGCGGTCACGCTGGTGCGCTCGCCCTGCCAGCCGCCTTGCGCTCCACCGCTCACCGACCAACCGCTCGATTGGGTGGACTGCGTCGCCACGTTCACTAAACCCTGGTTCTCCGAATACTGAGGTCCGATGAAGCCAGTCAGCGTAAGTCGTTTCCAAAGGCTCAATGTGTCCACCGCGAGAAAACTATGGACCCGCGTTTCGCCGCTGCCGCTACTGAAGGTAATCCGGTCGAAACGGTAGCTTACGCCGCCCCAGTCCCCGTGGAAGAGCAGATGCAGCCAGAAGGCGGAACCGGATGCGGTTTGAGTATCCGTTAGCTGCGTCGGTTGAGTTCCAGCAGGGGGTGTGGGAACGTTGGTGAAATCTAAAGCGTAAAACGATCCGCTAGCCCCAATGAGATCGTTCCGGGCAAAGTGATAGTTCGTCTCTACTGTCGTTACGCTCGATCTTTGCGTGGCCAAAGGGGTAATCAGACTGGCGTTCGGTCCACCCGAGCTAGCCACGACTTCGGAACCACTGCCAGCATCAAAGAACCCGGTGGTTAAGGAAAATGCTTCCGCTACCCGCAGATTCACGTGGGGGCTCAGCCGGTACTGGGAATCGAAATTCAGGTTATGCGATCCCTGGTTCTGGCTCGTGATCTTCTGATTTACGGTCAGGCCGCCAGCGTACCCGAGACTCCAGCGCGTTCGCGATGTCGATTCCTCAATCCTGATGTTAGGAAAGATGGTTTCACTTGTATTACTTTCCACTCCGCTGGAAAGCAGCAGCGGGTTGTCGTCGTAGGTCGCACCCACGTTCAATCCGCCGCGCAAGTAGTTCGATCTTTCCAACTCGGAGAGAAAAGCTGAAGAAGTTCCCTTGCCTCCGAGCAGCGCCGGTATTTGCGGCAGATCGTTGTTTGTGTCCGCTGTGCCGCCTTCGGGTTCCATACCTGCTAGGGCCGACAGTGCCGCAGCAGGAGCCGTCCTGACTGTGCCATCGTTACTGGAATTCTGAGTCGTTGAGTTTTGCGAAGGCTGGTCCTGCCCCATTGAGAGCACCTGCAATCCGGCCACCATCCACACGAGGATCAAACAGGGTCGAATGCTCATAACCACAACTACGGCACCACCAGGGTATCGCCAGCTTGCAGACGAATGTTTTGCTCCGGATTCTTGCCCTTGATCACTTCTTTGTAGTTGAACGGGATTTGTTTCTGCGTTCCGTCCGGAGCTTGCCGAAGAACGTAGATCGATTTCTGCTTGGCGAAGTCCTTGAAACCACCAGCCATCGCAATCGCATCGAGCACGGTGGTCGAACTCGTCAACAAATAGGCGCCAGGCTTGGTCACCATACCCATGATGTTCACTCTCTGACTCTTACTGTCGGTAACGATGACCGTGACTTCTGGCTCGGAAATATAGCTTTGCAGGCGCTTGGTGATCTCTTGCTCGAGCTGCAACGGGGTTTGACCACTCGCCTGCAACTCCCCGACCAACGGCAGAGAAATCTTTCCATCGGACCGAACGGGAACCGAACGTGAGATGTCCGGCTCTTTCCACACACTGATTGCCAGGACATCGTTGGCGCCAATCACGTAGGCACTATCCGAATGTGCGCCGCGCGAAGCTTCTCCGGCTTGCTTATCGGCCGCAGCGGCTGCGGGCGCTGGGGGTCGCGCTGTGGAACCGGATTGCGCGAACAAGCCGATCGACATCAGCACCAGCAGCGTCAGGACGAGCACGATGCGATGGGCCGTCATGGATTCCGTCATAAGCAATGCCTCTCCGTCATCTCTCTGACTCGACCGAAGCTGGTTCAACCTAAGCTGGTCCAACCCAGCCGGCTCAATCGTAGTCGTTTCCTGCCACCCAGTTCAATCGCAGCTGTTTGCATGAACTTGCTACTTCGCCTGCCGCACACCGTCGGGAACAAAAAGTCGTGCCGACTCCGCGGGTGGCGCCATGTGGTATTCCTGGATCTTGTAGAGCAGCGCACGATAGCTGATATTGAGTAGCCGAGCTGCCGCTTTCCGGTTCCAGTGTGTCTCTTCGAGTGCGTGGGCGATCGCGCCGCGCTCGGCCTCGCCTTTTGCGTTTCTCACCAGCAGCTTCAGGGACGAGTTTTCTTCCGTCATGTGCGGGCTCAAAGGCTGCACGGCCGCAGAGTGATCGCTGGTTTTCGCGTGCCCGTTTCCATTGTCACGCCCACTGGAGTCGGACCGCGAATGCAGTTCATGCAATGCCGCGACTTCATCGCCATGCGCCAGGAAGCGTTTGGCAAAATTCTCCAGTTCGCGCAGGTTGCCGGGCCACGCATGCTGCTGGCACGCATCCAGCAAAGCGCTGGAAAGGCGCGGCGCTGGAACGCCATAGCGGCGAGTCAGGCGGTTCATAAGGTGGCCCAGCAGCAGCGGGATTTCCTCGCGCCGCTCTCGCAGTGGGGGCACGCGCAATTCGAAGACGCTCAAGCGGTAGTACAAATCCTCCCGAACTCTCTTCTCAGCCGCCGCCAATTCCAGATCGCCGCAGGTGGCGGCGATGACGCGCACATCGGCCCGGATTGGGCTGCGGCCGCCGCACCGGACAAACTCTCCCGTCTCCAGCAGCTTCAGCAGCCTCCCCTGGACTGCGTCCGGCATGGCATCGAATTCGTCCAGCAGAATCGTTCCCTTGGCGCACTGCTCGAATTTTCCCAACGTCGATTCCGGCCGCCCATTGGCGGAAGCGTGCTCGTAGCCGAACAGTTCATTCTCCAGCAGGTCGGAGGTGATCACTGCGCACTTGACCGGCATGAACGGGAAGCTGGAACGAATCGAAAGCGAATGGATAAGACGGGCAGCGGTCGTTTTCCCGCTTCCCGCTTCTCCTGTAATCAGCACCGGCACGTCAGTCTGCGAGAGTAATTCCGCTTGCGTGCGCAGCCGGCGGGTGGCCGGGCTGGCGGCGATGAAATACAGCTCTTCGCTGATTCGCTCGATCTCTGGCTGATACATGTTTGAGGGCCCGATGGAAGGTGGTAAGAAAATCCTGGATCGTTTAGGAGAGACTTGGATTGGCGGACCGCGACTATTTCTTCAGACTGGCTCGACGTCGTAACCGTCAATGCGCACGGCCATCGAGCGCTGAATCGCATCGACCGAGATAATCAGGCTGTGATCGCCGTTCTCCGACAGAAACACGCCTTCGATTCCGTCCATCGCTCCACCGCGCACCCGGACGCGCTGCCCCACCTTGAGAAACGGATACGAGCGCCAGGGCGCGGTCTGCGTCAGAACCTTCTGAATGCTCGCTATCTGTTCGTCGGGAATCGGCAGGCTCGCCCCGCGGCTGCCGACAAAACCGTGAACACTCTCCACCTGGTACACGCGCGTCCGGTCTTCCGCGCTCAAAGCGCAACGGATGAACACATAGCAACTGAATAGTGGCACTTCTACTTTCTTCTTGCGATCGCTCCAGCGATGCACCTCCATCGTGGTAGGCACAAACGTCTCCATGCCTTGATCGCGCAGTCGCCGCTCGACCGCTTTTTCGTGGCGCGCTCGGGTGTGCAGCGCGTACCAGCGCAGTTCTTCCTGCGATACAAACTGGCTCAGCCCGCTGCCCACTTCGTAGCTCTGATTGGAACTACTCATAGCTTCGCCCTCTGGGTCCCATGGAACTGGTTCCGCCTAACCCGCACGCGGGAGCGCGCACGCTATATCTTCAAAGCCTTCAAGGGGGAAGAAAGCAATCAGAACAACTACGGGGGGAGTTTTCTAGCTGGTTGAAGTTAACGTCACTTGCAAGACCGTGCAAGTGGTAGGACTTCCTAGGACATATCAACCCCGTCAATGCATGAGCCGTTGTTCTCATGACCAAGGTATTCGGCATGGAGACGTTATTCTTTGGCACAGGCGTGGTATATGCCCGCTCGAAGGTCGAACGGCTCCTTTGTGCCATCAATGCTAAAGCCCAATGAACACAATGTATCTTATTGAATATATTAATGATAGAGTCATTGATCAGTGGTTTGACTGGCGGCAAGGAATGGCCCGATCATTAAGCGAATCCTCCGCCTGTCTTGCAGCCGATGAATCGGCACTCGAGGCTGTGACCGAGGGTGCACTTATTTGCACAGGTTGCACGCCGTTTGCTTGCCGGTTGGTGCGTTTGGTGGTACATTTCAGCTGTAGTTAAGAGACTCTGGTCGGTCTTGTCGTCTCAGTTTTTCCCTCCCCTCGGCGACGGAGACCATGCTGGGTGCCAGTGCAGTGCTTCCCCACATTCGCTTCGCATAGCCAAGTTGTCCAGGAGACACGATGCCATCCCATGAAGAGATGGGCTCGGACTTTGTCAGTATCGTAGTTGCCGACAGCACTCGCATCCACACCCAGCTCTTAGCCGACGCTCTGCGCAGCGATCGCGGCCTACAGGTTGTGGCAGCGGCCTCGAATTCCGAGGAACTGTTGGCTGCCATCACCCGCGTGCCCATCGATGTCGTGGTCATCAGTCACAATTTGGACAACCAGGCGGGCCACGGCACCCAGGTGTTGCGAGAGATGCGCGCACTCCGGCCCCAGATTAAGGGCGTCATCTTGCTCGACACCTCCAAGCCGGAGGAAGTTCTGGAGTGCTTTCGCGCTGGCGCCAGAGGGATTTTTTCCAAACAGGAGCGGCTGGAGAGTCTGTGCAAATGCATTCGCGCCGTTCATGAAGGGCAAGTCTGGGCGCGCAGCGTCGACCTGGATCATGCGCTCGAAGCTCTGGCCAACTCGCCGCTGGTCCGCGCCACCAATCACAAGGGGATCGAACTGCTTTCCGAGCGCGAGCGCCAGGTCATCCAGCACCTGGCCGGCGGTATGACCAATCGCGAAATTGCCCAGGCCCTCGAACTCAGCCCGCATACGGTCAAGAATTATCTGTTCCGTATTTTTGACAAGCTGGGCGTCTCCAGCCGCACCGAGTTGCTTTACCTCACCATGAACAACTCGCAAGCCCGGCCCTTGAGCGCGGGCAATGGAGAAGACCAGTCATTCTCCGCGATTATCGAAGCCGCCGAGGCCGGCGACCCCGCGGGCCAACTTCGCTTAGCCGAGCATTTTTGTCAGATCAAAGAGGTTCCGGGCCACGGCGATGGACAAATCGCGGGCTTCCAACCCGCCTCCGTTTCCGCTTATATGTGGTATCTGCTCGCAGAAAAAACGGCCGTCACGATGCTCGAACAGATTGAGGTGGGCAAGAAGAGCCTTCGCCTGACAATGTCGCCTCAGGAACTGGCGGACGCCGAAAGCAGAGCGGCGTCGTGGTTGAGAAGCACCAAGAAACATCCTGGTTTCGCCGTGGGCGTCCGAAAGAGGATCGAATTGCAGCCCCTCACGGTTCGTGGGGCGGAAAAAAGATCGGCAAAAACTTAATAAAGACCGGGGAGAGAGAATTTGAACCTCCGCGCCGCCCTGGTCCCGAAGTAAGGAGTTTAGTCTGTAACTGATTGGTCTGGTTGCGCTTACGAATCAGTGATGGAGATTCAAATGCGCCCTTGCGCCCTACCGGTGCGTTTCAATGAAACAGCAGAATCGTCAGGACAACTCTGGGCACCGTCCCGCTGTTGACGAGGCTGAGGGCACATGCTCCCAAGATAAAGCGGGATGTAATCTCGAACCCGTCCGCCACCGGGCACCGAGATCGGGCCGAGAATCTGGTTCTTCTCCTCCTGAGCGTTAGTCCGTTCTGGGAATGCTCGGACAAGGGTTGCCCAGTCGGCGCGGTTCTTCTGGAGCTTCACGCTACTCAGACGCGCGGAGGAGAACTCTTGCACGAGAAAAACAGCCACCTCGGCTTTGTTGGCATTGGCTTCGATCCTTCTGAGCAAGAGTGGTCACTTCTCGCCCAGCCCAGCGCATGTCCTCTGCGAAGGGAGGTCATACGGATCACGATGCGTCAATCCCGGATCTTGAACTTGTGATGGAGAGAGACGCTAATCACTTCCTTTTTAGTGGGCATATTGCCTGTCGTAAACAGTATTTTTGTGCGGAGATGCGCGGAGCCTGTGCAGTTTTGGTCAGGCGGGGGATTTAGGCTGGGCGCCCGCGTCCCGTCAGCGCCTCGAAGCCGGAGACTACGTCGAACAGCTCTTCGTCGATGGATTCCTGTCGCACGCGGTGCAACGTGCGGTTTAGATCCTCCAGAATGTCTTCGATATTCTTTTCCGCGCGTTGCATCGCCGCCAGACGGCTAGCGTTTTCACTGGCAAGAGATTCGGCGCACGCTTGAAAGAGCAGAACAAAGACGTATCCTCGAGCGAAAGCATGAAGCGCAGAAGTGGCTCCTTCGATGACCTCCGGTAGACTCTTTGTCGGCCAGGGCAGGGCGGCGAGCTTGTTTTGCCAAGTGTCATCGAGCGGCAGCAGCCGTTTGCCAACGGGCTCGTAAACAGGTCCGGATTTCGGGTGGTTGTGGAAGACATAGACCTCCACGACATTGCCGTGCTCGAGAGCCGCCTCGATATCGATGAGAATCCGGCCGACGAGGGGCGTGATGGCATTGACTGAGGTCGGAACCGATAGCAGTCCGACCGGGGCCAGACCGCTGTCGGCCAGGAGTGCATGAGCGCGGTCGCCTACCGCCCAGATTTTTGTCATTTTGCCGGGCAACGTTCTGAGCTTGTTCACGGCCAATTCCACGACCACCTCGTTGAACCTGCCGACGAGGCCCTGGTCAGAACCGAAAACAACTGCGCCGATCTTTACTTCGTGCCGTCCCTCATGCGGAGGGCGCTTGGCAACTGCAAATGGAACCGGCCTTGCCTGATGGAGACACGCAACTAAGGCGAGCTCTAACGTGCGATAGTAGTCATCCAGCGATTGGACTGCCTTTTCGTATTGTCCGATGCTGGACGCCGCCAGCGCCTTCATCGAACGAACGACGCCTACGAGATCTCCCGCGCCTTCGATTTTTCGGCGCAAACTCTCCATCGTGCCGCTCATGGAGAAGCCTTGGCGGCGGGTCTGGGTGCAGAAGTGGATTTGGGCTCAGACGCAGACTTTGATTTAGAAGCAGATTTAGGTCCAGCGTCGGATTTGGGTTCGGCGTCGGGTTTGAGTTTAGGAGTGGGCTGGAACGGAACGAGCGCTCGGGTGGCGATTTCCAGAATCGCCTTTCGGTCGCCATCGCTCAATTTGTCGGCTGATGTTAATCGCCCCGCCACGTCCGCCGGAATGTCCGCCGTCGCTTTCCGCAGCGCCAGCTCCGCATCTTCCACCTTCTCGAGCGGCAGCGGGTCGAACAGGTTCGCCGTCAAAGCCAGGAGCACGGTGATCTGCTCGATCATCGACACCGGTTGCGATTCCGGCTGTTTGAGGCAAGCGCGGATGCGCTGCCCATGATCGATGATCTTGCGGGTGGATTCATCGAGGCGGGTGCCGAACTTGGCGAATGTCTCCAATTCCTCGAACTGAGAGTAGGCGAGCTTGAGGTTGCCGGCGACAGCGCGATAAGCGGCTCGCTGCGCCGCTCCGCCCACGCGTGAAACCGACTTGCCGACATCGACCGCGGGAAGGATTCCCAGCTCGAACAACGTGGGCGAGAGATAGATTTGACCGTCCGTGATGGAAATGAGGTTGGTCGGAATGTAGGCGGAGATGTCTTGCGCTTCGGTCTCAATGATGGGAAGCGCGGTGAGCGAACCGCCGCCGCGCTCCTGGTTGAGATGCGTCGAACGTTCCAGCATCCGCGAATGAATGTAGAAGATGTCGCCGGGGAACGCTTCGCGGCCGGGCGGACGGCGGAGCAACAGCGATAGCTCGCGATAGGCGCGGGCGTGCTGCGTGAGATCGTCGTAAACGATGAGCACGTCACGTCCCTTTTCCATGAAATATTCGGCGATGCTGGTCGCGGCGTAGGGTGTGATATAGACGAGGCCGGGCGCGTCGTTGCCTTCGGCGACAACCACCACGGTGTACTCCATTGCGCCCCTTTCGCGCAGGTTGGCCACAACTTTGGCGACGGCGGAGGCGCGTTGGCCGATCGCGCAGTAGACGCAGAGCACGTTTTGCCCGCGCTGATTCAAGATGGTGTCGACCGCGATGGCCGTCTTTCCCGTCTGGCGATCGCCGAGAATCAACTCGCGTTGACCACGTCCGATCGGAATGAGCGCATCGACGGCCTTCAGTCCGGTCTGCAAGGGCACGACTACGGGTGCGCGATCCATGATGGGCGGGGCCGGACGCTCGACCGGCAGGCGCTCGTCTTCGGCAACCGGGCCCTTGCCGTCGAGCGGTTTGCCCAATGGGTCGATCACCCGCCCCAGCAAACCGTCTCCCACCGCGATGTCCATGACTCGCCCGGTACGTTCGACTTCGTCGCCCGCGTGCAGATTCTGATACTCGCCGAGCAGGATCACGCCGATTTCGTCCTCGTCCACGTTGAAGGCGATGCCCAGCAGATCGCCGCGGAATCTCACCAATTCGTCATAGCCCGCGCCGGGAAGGCCTGAAAGCGTGGCGATTCCGGTGGAAACATTGGTGACGATGCCCACTTCGCGCGGCGTCAGTTTCGGGGCGAAACCCTCCCGCACTTGTTTCATTCCCGCAAACGCGCTGTCGAAACCATGCTGGAGGCTCTCCGGTTCCATCTTTATGCGCTCACAGTTTCGGGCTTAGGATCTTCAGGCCTGGAGTCTGCTTTAGCTTCCGGCTCCGGCTCAGCTTTCGCTTCTGTCTTCGGTTCTGTTTTCGCTTCTGGCTTCGGCGCCTCTTTTGCCTCCGGCTTTGGGTCCGCCTTCACTTCTGGCTTCGGTTCGGCTTTTGGCTCCGGCTTTGGTTCGGCTTTCGGTTCGGCTTTCACTGCAGCCTCGTCATTTTTCTTCAGAAGTTCGTCGACACCTTTTTCCAAAGAGGCCAGATAGTCCGCGATGCTCCACGCCACTTTTTGTCCATTCGTGGTGAGTTCAATGCCGCTGATTAGATCTGGCGAGGTTTCGAACCGTATGCGGATTTCCGCCGCGAAGGTTTCGTTGAGCGCATTTTGAATCGCGGCCTTCTGAGCGGCGCCCAGATCAAAGGCACTGCGCACCACGGCAGGTTCGGACGACGACTTAAGGGCTGCACCCAGCAACTCCTTGCCCTTCCCATCCATTTCGCGCAGGCGGCGCGTGAACACCTCTCCCACACGTTCTTCGAGACTGACTGTGGCGAGGTCCGCGAGCGTCTTGCGTGCGATTCCAAAAACTTCATCCTTGGCTAAGCGTGTGACCTCACTGCCCAGCCTCTTTTGGTCATTGCGCAACGCAGTGGCTTGCGCGGCGCGCAAGCTATCCGCCGCTTTCCGCGCTTCGTCGAGAAGGCGCTCGCGCTCGGCTTTCGCTTCGTCCACGGCCTTGGCGACGAGAGCGCTACGCTGTTCGTCGAATGCTTTGTTCTTGCTTTGAAAGTCGTCGCGTTCCTTTTGCGCCTCGGTCTTCTTCGCATCGGCATCCGCCAGTTCGGCGGCAATGCGCTTTTCACGAGCGTCGATGGCGTTGAGGATGGGCTTGTAAAGAAAATGCTTCAACAACCACACCAGGATGAGGAAGTTCAGTACCTGTGCCCCGACGGTGAACCAGTCGATGAGCATGACTCATTTCCCTCCGGTTTGAGCGATGACGTGACTCCAAAACGGGTTCGCGAAAATGAGAATCATCGAGACCACAAAGCAGTAAATGGCCAGTGACTCGATCATCGCCAGACCCACGAACAAGGTCCGTGTGATCGTGGCCGAGGCGTCGGGTTGCTGGGCCAGCGAAGTCAGCGCGGTAGCGACCGCCCGGCCCTCGCCGAGCGCCGGACACATGCAACCGATGCCGGTGGTAATGCCGGCGGTGGCGATTGATGCGACTGCGACTACAGTAATGCTATCCATAAAGATTCCTTCTTATCGCGAATGCTAATGCTAGTGTCAAGGTTGCGCTTTCAAATTCTTCGTATCGGGCTTGGCTTGGACTGCAGCCGGCTTAGGCTTCGGTACGCGGGTGGCGGCTGCAATGTACACCGTAGCTAGAATGCTGAAGATATAGGCTTGTACCATGCCGGTGAGCAGACCGAGCACGGTCATGAAAATCGGAAAGATAAGGGGAGTGATCGTGAGCAAAATGCCGATAATCATCACCCCGCTCATCATGTTGCCAAACAGACGAACGGCCAAGGCCAGCGTGCGCGATAGCTCGCTGATGATATTGAACGGCAGCATGATGAACGTCGGCTTCATGTAGGTTTTGAGATAGTCGATGAACCCTTGCTCCCTGATTCCAAACAGAGGTACGGCCACAAACACGCACAGTGCCAGCGCGGCCGTGGTCGAGAGTGAACCCGTCGGCGGCTTATAGCCGGGGATCACCGTACAAAGGCTGGCCGTCGCGACGAACAGAAAGAGCGTACCCAGGAAGGAAAGATACTTTGCGGGCTGGCTCAGGCCGACTTCCTTGATCTGCTCCTCCATCGCAGTGACGACGATTTCAAGCGAGCCTTGCCAGCGTGAGATATCGCCTTCAGTCTTCAGTGTGCGGGTGATCAGCTTTGCACCCACCGCCATCACGATCATCATGGCCCAGGTGGTGACGATGGTTCCGTTGAGTTTCACAAAGCCGTGCTGCCACAGAATCTGCTGGTCGGAAGTTAGATTGACAGTCATGCTTCACCGGCGATCTGCGCTCTCTTTGCTATCGGCGCCCGGGTTAGCCGAGTCACCAGGATGCGCGCCAGGAAAAATCCAAGCAGGCAAGCCAGCAACCTGCGCCAATCGCCATGCGCCACCAAATAGAAGCCAGCCATCGCCATACCAGTCCGCAGTAAAAGGCTGAAGAAGAACAACGCCGCCGGCTGTTTCGACGAAAGGCCTTTGCGAATGGTCCACCAGAGGCCGCCGAAGAAAATCGTCCCGAGCAAAACGCCCGCGAGCAGTGCCAGGACAAGAGCGACGATGAAAGCCGATGTTTCACTCATCTTTCTTATCCTTATCATCCTGCATGTCTTTTCCCGCCGGTTCATCGTGCATGGCCTTGTCCTGCTGCGCCACCCAATGCCAGGCGTTGGCACAGCCGATGCACAATCCAGCGACCAGCAACATGAGCGTCCAGGAACGAGATCCCGGATGGCGCCGATCCAACCAAAGGCCGAGCATCGCCCCGAGAAGCGTTGGCACCGCAACCGACCAACCGATGAGTCCGGACATGCCGAGACCAAACCAGACCCCTTGCTTCCCTTCCCGCTGCACCCTGAGCTTGCGGGCAGCCTTCGCGGCCACCTGGCGGACGAATTCCGCCTCCTCTTTCGCGGGTTGATTGGCCGGCTCAGCTTTCTGATCATCGCTCATGCTGAAACTCCACGAAACGGGCGATAAGGCTGCTGTCCATCTTCGCAACCGCGGCGCGAACGTTGCGCTCGCTTTCGTCGAGCGTCAGAAACTCGCGTTTCACCGCGTCATGGAGCTGGCCGAGATCCGTTCCGCCGATGGCGTGGCGAACGGAGACCATCACATCCGCGCCAGCTTTGACCAGCACGCCTTCATCGACGGCGAGGTAAACCGTTCCGTCCTCTTTCGCTTCGTAGGTCAAGATTCCGGGCGCAAGCGCCGCAACGCAGTCGAGGCGGTGGGGCAGGATTCCGAACGATCCCTCGCGAGTCTCGGCCACGATGCGCGACACGTCTGTCTTCTCCGCGAAAACCTCGAACGGAAGCAGAATTTTAAGATTCATGGGCCTTCGCTGGCTCGGGTTTGGGCTCTGTTTTCGTTTCTGTTTTCGGTTCGGTTGCCGATTCTGTCTTCGTTTCCGTTTTCGGCGCGGATTCCCTTGCTTTCGCTTTTCGGCTCTGTTTTCGTTTCGCTCTCGGTTTCGTTTTCGGCGTCCGGTTTCTTCGCCTCGCCAATCGCTCCGATCATGTAGAGCGCGCTTTCCGGGTAATCCTTGAACTCGTCTTTTAGGATGCGTTCGCAGCCATCGAGCGAGTCCTTGAGGCTGACGAGCTTCCCCTTAATCCCGCTAAACTGCTCGGTGGTAAAAAACGGCTGCGTGAGAAAGCGTTCCAGCCGCCGGGCGCGAGCGACGGCGTTGCGATCTTCCGGCGAGAGCTGTTCCAGGCCGAGCATCGCGACGATATCCTTCAGCGCCTCGTACTGCGCCAAAGTCTTCCGGATCTCCTGCGCCACTTTGTAATGCCGGTCGCCGACGATGCCGGGCGTCGCCATTTTCGAGCTCGATTGGAGCAGGTCAATCGCCGGATAAAGCCCTTCGCTAGCCCGCTTGCGCGAGAGCACGATCGAAGCCGAGAGATGCGAAAACACATGCACCGCCGCCGGATCGGTCAAATCGTCCGCCGGAACATATACTGCCTGGATGGATGTGATGGCTCCCGCATGGGTATTGGCGATGCGCTCCTCCAGCCCCGACAATTCCGTACTCATCGTGGGTTGATATCCGAGACGCGATGGCATCTGGCCCATCAGGCCGGACACTTCCATGCCGGCCTGAATGAAGCGGAAAATGTTATCGATCAACAAGCAGAACGTCGCGATGCTCGTCGTCGCGAAAATACTCAGCCATCGTCAGCGCCACATCGCCCACGCGAAACCGGCTGCCCGGCGGCTCATTCATCTGGCCATAGACCATGACCATGTTGGGAAGCACGCCGGCTGCTTTCATGGCGCTGTAGAGCTCTTCGCCTTCGCGGCAGCGTTCCCCGATCCCGCAGAAAATGCTGATCCCTTTCTGATGGCCGATCATGTTGTGGATCATTTCCGTGAGCAACACCGTCTTGCCGACACCCGCGCCTCCGAATAAACCCGCCTTGCCGCCGCGCTCCAGCGGCACGAGCACATCGATGGCCTTGATGCCCGTCTCGAAAACCTCAGACTTGGTGGAGCGTTCGGATAACGGCGGCGGCGCGCGATGGACGGTCCGCCACTGCACGCCGGTAGGCGCAGGCTGGCGGTCGATGGTATGACCGAACACGTCGAACATACGCGAGATAATCGTCTTGCCGACTGGCGCTTGCAGAGGAGTGCCCGTGTCCTCGACCGGCATTCCTCGGGCCAACCCTTGCGTGGGCGTTAAGGCAATGCCTCGCACGCGAGATGCATCAAGCTGCGTCATCACTTCGACGACAATCTCCCGGTCCGCTCCGGCGCGCAGCACGGAAAAAATCGGCGGCAAGCGGCGGTCAAAGCGCACATCGACGACACTGCCGCGCACCGCAACGACCGCGCCGTGATTGGAAGAAGGTGCTTCGCTCCTCATTTGATCGTCCGCACTGGCCTCATCCCAAACGCATGATGCCCCAGAAAATCAGCGGTTGCTCCGGATAGGACCAACCGTGCAGCTGGACTGCATCGTCATTTTGGGCATTTTCGAGCAACCACGGCTCAGAGAGTCCAATGATTTATCCGCCCAAGTTCTCGCGCCGCGATGATTCCTCCGTCTAACGACTGTTAGACCTCGCCAGGCTGGAGCATGCCGACGGCAATTCGCATCGCGGCGGGGCGCCGCCCGGGAGTCTCGCAGATAGTATCGTCCCACGGTGATGCGGAATCTGTGCGGTTTTGCTCACCGTGAGAGGTCAAAACAGCATCGTAAGCACTCTGGAAAAGCGATGACGCCCTCAAGGTAGCTCTCGCGAATGCCTGGGCCGACGAGGTTGATCGTGTGCTATGTCATGAGGCCACGTGCATTCCCACAGACACTCAGCAATAGGGAACAGTTTCCGTGTCAGCACGCTGTTATAGTTTGGGTCGGGACTCCCCACCGTTTCGAGGCGGCTCTGAGTCTCCTGCGTCGTTAGTCCAGATTTATCGGCCAATGTGACTTCGGATGGATTGCCGGGAGAATTCAGCGGTGTGGCTTCCGCGAGAGCTGTCGTGGGCATAAGCAGACCTCCTCCTTCCTCATTCACTCGGTCGGAGGATGTCGACGTTGCTAGCACTGGAAACTTGCCGGGCGGAATCAGACTGAGCTGTCCGAACGTCAGAAGTGACGCGCTTGCGGAAGATGCTCTCCCGGGGCCGCTAGCGGTCGACGTCTCGCGGCCGAAAGCGAACTGAAATGCGGGGTCGGGCTCGGTTGAGGACTCCCACCAAGTAGATCCTTCGCCCATTTCGTCACCCACTCGATGGGTCGCAGCACTTTCGGCTTCCCGCAACTCTCACAGCCGAAAAGAGGTCGCACATCCGCCAGGATGGCGTAGGCCACGTTGAGTATGACTTGAAATGGCCGGAACCCGAATATGGTGGTGGCAAAACTCCACGCGAACCATTTTGTGTTGGGCAAATTCCTTAGAGTCTCCGCGACGGCTTCACCTCCAAGCCTCATCGAGCCATCGGGCATGAGGACATGGATCGTCGCATACGCATCCCAGATATCGAGATCAGGATTGAGCGACCGAAGCATCCCGGGGTCGTCACCAATGGGTTGTACGATGATGCTCGTTTCGCCCGATTTGCTCTGCGCCGACCTTTGCACCCAATGCCCGATATGGCGGCAGACAGCGCATTCGTCATTGAATAGAAGAACTGGCTTAGGCTGCTTCTGCATCATCGTCACTTGGCCTCCGTTCATGACTCAAAGGGCTGCGTCACTGCTGTCAGGACACTGGATACTGTCGGGGATGGTCCCTCGACTCGTCCAACTTCGCTCTGATTAAGAAACATGACCAAGGTGGGCGTGCCCTGAATCTGGTAGCTGCCGGCGAGATCCCGCTCCACTGCGATGTTAACCCTGAAGATCCTCTCCTGGGGTTTCACCATTTCTGCCACCTGCTCCAGAACTGGCTCGAGCGCTCGGCAGTGTTCGCATCCGTAAGACATGAACTCAACCACGATTGGTCCCTCTGCCTCTAGAACCAGCCGGGGAAACGTGCTGGAGGTAACTGTTTGTATCTTGTCACGCGGCTCCAGCGTCTCGTTAATCATGGGTCCGTTTTCGCCGGATATACTCTTTGGCTGAAGCCGTGCTGATTCCATCTTCAAAGGCTGCCTTATTTATGCACTTTTCCTCGGCTTGCTCTTCAACCTCTTCCCTTGAGGCCACAGCATCGTCGGCACTTTCGATCTGTTTGTTGCCTGTCATGATTGGGGCCGGGACGCGTGTTTCATTTTCACGTGCTGCCTTCTCCACGTTATCTTCTTCAATTTGCTCATCAACCTCTTCCTCATTGGCCGCAGCATCGTCGTTTGTTGCGATCTGTTTGCTCAATCGAGACTCCGGGATCGTTGCAGACGTTCCGACGGTCTTCACAATTCTCGAACCTCCTCTTCTATTCGGGATGCGATTTCCCAAACATCTGTTTCGCGAAGAAACTACCAAACAAACAGGCAAGCACCGGTACCGGGGGAACGCACGCTGCCAGTTTGAGTCGAAGGATCTCGAACTGGAGTCTCCTCACCGATCTCCGCGTTCGGAAGCGCTGGGCGTGGCGCGCTGATCTTTTCGATCTCTACCGCACCGTGGCAGTTCATAATCTTGGCGGCTTTGTCTGCCTTTTCGCCGAGACCCGTTGCGAAGACCATGACACCTCCACGAAGCACGCCTTGGACATACGCTTCTGCGTCCGCTGCGACCCCGAACGCCATCAGATCCCGAATTAAACCCACTTAATTGCCCCCTTTGCTCCTTTCATAGGGTCGCCCAACCTCGTTTGCCATACTGATCAGAATTGATCAGCCAATCTCAGGCATGAGGCTTGAGACTTGATTTGGTGTACACCACTTTAAAGAGACTGTGGGTACCCCAAAGCGACATGGCACAATAATGAGCCGCGTCGCCTTCATCGCTCTGCATTGCCCGGTGCACGAAGTCGGGACTTAGTGATACCGATCAAGGTATTGGCAACTCCAAGAGGAGGAATCCTACTGATGAAAGCAGTTCTAGCGCGCGGCTACGGTGACGTGAACCAGCTTTTCTACGGGGACACCCCCGACCTTAAACCGGGACCGGGAGAGGTGTTGGTCAGAATGTCGGCGACCAGCATCAACCCCATCGACTGGAAACTCCGTCGCGGCGATCTGAAGGCGTTCATGCCTTTGCAGTTCCCAGCAATCCTAGGTCGTGACCTTGCAGGCGAAGTGGTCGGCCTGGGAGATGGAGTCAAAACCAGAAATATCGGGGACCGTGTCTTTGGTCTCGTGAATCATGCCTATGCTGAATACGTTCTGTGCAAGGCAGACGAGTTGGCTCTCATTCCTTCGGACCTTAGCTTTGAGCAAGCGGCGGCACTTCCCCTCGTGGTTCTTACCGGAGCTCAACTCATTGAGAAGGGGATCAGACCGAGATCTGGCGAAACGGTGTTGATCACCGGAGCCGTGGGAGGAGTCGGGCGCACCGCGGTGCATGTCGCTCGACAACACGGAGCGCATGTAATCGCGGGAGTGCGCTCCACGCAAAAGAAAGAGGCAGAAGGTCTCGGTGCCGACAGAATACTGGCCTTAGATAGTAAATCCGAGATCGCCAGCCTAAAGGAAGTTGACGCCGTCGCTGATACGGTTGGGCATGAGGTCATTGTCTCACTCATCCCGCACATCAAGAAAAATGGAGTACTGGCAACCGTTCTAGGTAAGCCCGAAGCGGCCAACGGGCGCGATCTGCGCGTCGAGGAAATCTTTGCCCAACCTGATTCTTCAAGACTTGAACAACTCGCATACGAGGTCGCAGCCGGCAAATTCTCGATTCCCATCCGACGACAATTCAAACTGTCAGACATCCGGTATGCGGACCCAATGGCTGAAAAGGGCGGGATTGGGAAAATCATACTGGTGGCTTAAGTCCGCAGACTACATACCATCTCGTCAGCAAGAAGACGGAGACCTAGATGAAGCCGAGCATGAGGAACGAACTGGAGGGCACAATGTACACGGTGACAGGCGTAATCCTTCGCAGCTCTGGGGATCCCACTCCATGCGGATGAGTGCACTTTTACTTCTCGGAGTTGCTGTTGTCGTCGGCAAGATAGCCTTCGCGGGATCGAAGGCATCGCTGCAAACGGTCTCTCACGTCGATCTGACACGGTATGTTGGCCGCTGGTATGAGATCGCACGGTATCCCACGCGCTTCGAAAAGGACTGCGTGTCCGATGTGACCGCAACCTACTCTCAGCTTTCCGGCGGCAAGATCGAGGTTGTGAACGAGTGTCGAAAAGCAGACGGACAGGTGAAGAGGTCAAAGGGCACGGCTAGTGTCGTGGACAAGAGGACGAATGCCAAGCTTAAGGTCACATTCTTCTGGCCGTTCTCAGGAAATTACTGGATTGTCGACTTGGCGCCCGATTACAGCTATGCGATCGTCGGAGAACCTGATCGGAAATACCTCTGGATCCTCAGCCGTTCTTCTCAGCTCACCGAATCAGTCTATGGGCAAATCGTTAACCGCGTCCGCGAACTGGGGTACGATCCGGATTGACGACAACCAGACAAAGCAATCCATAGCCTCCTGATGTTTTTGAGGAACTGCACAACGGAGTAATCGATGCTTGCCCCTCTTCTGATGCGAGCGGGCGAAGTAGCTGAGAGGACTCTTTATGGAAGACCATAGATCTGCCCAGCACGACGATACGAGAATCTATCTCATCGGTGGCGGTATCGCCTCCCTCGCCGCCGCTGCTTTTCTCATCCGGGACGCAGATGTCCCCGGCCACAACATCGTCATCCTGGAGCAACTTGATTGCTTAGGCGGCAGTCTTGACGGCGCCGGATCCCCGCAGGACGGTTATGTGCTTCGCGGCGGGAGGATGATCGAGAGTAAGTACCTCTGCACCTATGGCCTGTTCTCATCGATTCCGACGTTGGATGGAGGCAAGACCGTCACTCAGGAAATCTTCGACTGGAACGAGACCATGAAGACCTCGTCGAAGTCCCGTCTCGTGCGCAGAGGACAGAGAATCGACGGCCCCGAATTTGGCTTGAGCGAAAAGCACATCCTTAATCTGGAGCGTGTGGCAGCGGAACCTGAGGGAATGCTCGGCAGGAGCACCATCGCCGATGAGTTCGACTCTTCGTTCTTTCAGACGAATTTCTGGTTGATGTGGTGCACGACATTCGCATTCCAGCCCTGGCATAGCGCTGTCGAGTTCAGACGCTATCTGCTTCGGTTTACGCACATGGTCGCCGGATTCAACCATCTCAAGGGGATCATGCGAACGGTCTACAACCAGTACGACTCCATGGTTCGTCCGCTCCAGAAATGGCTCGAGGAGCGTGGAGTACGATTCGAGTTGAACACCCGCGTCACCGATCTTGTCTTGCGTGAGGAGGTCGGCCGCAAGTCTGTGGAGAGCATCGTGTACACGCGGAACGGTCGCTCAGGCGAGGTTGAAGTTGGCAATAAGGACTTCGTGATCGTTACTCTGGGTTCGATGACTGAGGCTTCCAGCCTCGGGTCCATGGACTCGGCTCCTGTCCTCAACGGAAAGACCGACGGCGGTGCCTGGACGCTTTGGGAGAAGCTTGCCACCGGAAGGCCGGAATTCGGCCGCCCATCGGTCTTTGCCGATCATATCGAAGAGTCAAAATGGGTGTCGTTCACCACCACTCAGCGAGACCCTACCTTCTTTCGTTTGGTTCGTGACCTCACGGGCAACGTGCCCGGAGAGGGCGGACTGATCACCTTCGCGGATTCCAGTTGGTTGACCTCGATCGTACTGCCGCATCAGCCGCACTTTATCGGACAACCCGAGGACGTGAATGTGTTCTGGGGGTACGGCCTGTTTGTCGATAAGCCAGGCAACTTCGTGACAAAACCAATGTCCGCGTGTACCGGTCGGGAAATCATGATCGAGATCCTGGGCCACCTGCACCTCGAAGCTGAAGCTTCACAGATCTTGAATACCTCCATTTGCATTCCCTGCATGATGCCCTTCATTACCAGCCAGTTCCTGCGGCGGGAGAGAGGCGATCGCCCGGAGGGTGTGCCCAAAGGATCGACGAACCTGGCCTTCACTGGCCAGTTCTGCGAGCTTCCGGACGACGTGGTGTTCACCGTCGAATACTCAATCCGCTCCGCGCAGACGGCTGTTTACAAGCTGCTCGGGCTGAACCGGGAGCCGCCGGCCGTCTACAAAGGCCAGTACGACCCGCGGGTTCTGTACAAAGCGTTCACGACTCTCCACGACATGAAGGCCTGAGTCGAACAAGGAGGAATGGTGAGAGAAAAGTGAACCAATTGATTACCACAACAGCCAATGGAAGCCTACGCGAAGCCGACGTGCAGTCCGGTGACACGCAAGGTTTGTCAAACGCCGAGCAGGCAAATAGTGAAAGCGTCGAAGAATTGGCAGCTGACGGGCAATCTTTCGAAGCCGCGGCCGTAAGCGGCGTGGAAGACGCAGACGATCCTGATGTTCATGAAGTGAAAACCAGAGAAGTGCCACAGGACGATGTACCCCGCGAGTACGACGAACAATGAGCGGCGATTCCAGGCCACTTACTAATGACCTGGACGACCTAGGGTTTCCCGGACAACAATGTCATCGAGAATGTCGGCAAACAACAACGAACGACATCGCACATCACGCATCGGCTGGCTACGGGCGGCGGTGCTAGGGGCGAACGACGGCATTCTCTCAACATCTAGTCTGGTCTTGGGTGTCGCAGCTGCGCATGCGACCCACAGCAACGTGGTGGTCGCCGGCGTCGCCGGCCTCGTGGCCGGGGCCATGTCAATGGCGGCGGGTGAGTATGTGTCTGTCCACTCACAGGCAGACACCGAAAAAGCCGACCTCAAGCTTGAGCGTGCGGAACTCAGAACAGACGACAAGGGCGAACATAAGGAACTGGCGGCAATCTACGTCGCTCGCGGACTCGACCCTGTGCTTGCGAAACAGGTCGCCCAACAGTTGATGGTCCACGACGCGCTCGGCGCACATGCCCGCGACGAACTCGGCATCTCCGAAGCTTTCCGTGCACGTCCGATTCAGGCCGCGTCGGCATCAGCTTGCAGCTTCGCAGTTGGGGCAGTCATGCCTCTTTTGGTCGCGACCATGGCCTCGCCAGCAAGGGTTATACCTCTTGTTGCCGGAAGTTCGTTGATGTTCCTAGCGCTTCTAGGTGGATTGGCGGCGCGCGCGGGTGGGGCAGGCGTGATGGTTGGCGCCCTGCGCGTCACATTCTGGGGAGCTCTCGCTATGGCGGTGACCGCGGGAGTCGGGTCGCTATTCGGAACAGTTGTGTGAGCCTAGCCTGCCGAAGCGCGACATTGTCAGGGAATCCAACGCGGTGGGAGTAGTTCTTGGCGGTAAGTAGCTCTGCGAGTGTGACTGTTCCACTCATGGGACGGGTTTCCTCTCTGATTGGGGATAGTACGGCGAGGCAGGAGTTACAGCATGTTCACGATTGGCCAATCCCTATCTCATATTGGCATCCCGCAGGAGTTTGCTCCGCCGTTCTTCGTATTCCTCACTTGTGATCTCCCCGGCGGCATATCTCCTTTTCAGGATCTGCAGAGGGGATTGCATTTCCCGGTAAGTAGTCCGCCTCACCGGCATCATGAAGGAAAAGAACAACATCCAGAGCAGGATCCAAAAAAACCACCAATACCAATGCATTCCCCAAAAATAGTACATAGTTAGCCTCGGAAAGTGTGCGGGTTATAGTTTCCCGGTTGGTGCCGATGAGTTGGAAATATCTTCATGGGTCAGCACGAGCTTTGTGCGAACTACTTCATTGGCGACTCGTTCCTCCGCTGACGACTCCAACAAGAACTTGAGCGTCTCTGAAATCGAGCGCGATGGAACGTGTCTGAGGCGAGGACCCGCACTTAGCTCTGCGGGCCCTCGTTGATGGAGACTTCATCCCTTCTACCTTCGCACCGGAGGCACGGTCCCAAGCTCCGCCCTATCGAGCACCGATCGCGAAACCACCATGCCATCGGCGATCAACCGATCAGGCTCAGGCCTCGCTCAGAACCAGTAGCCGGGAACCCATGTATAGCCCCACCAGCGATCGCTCCAGTGGCCAGGGATCCATATGGCCTCCGGCCACGGCTGGTCAAGCCAATAGCCGCCATCCCATTGCCAGTCATTACCATCCCAGTAGTAGTCGCCGGGCACAAAGCTGGTGTTTGCGCGAGGCGCTTTACCAACCTTCTCCACTTTCGCCGCAGGCTTCGGTTTGGTGGTGTGAACTGCCACCGCTGTGGTTTGCTTCTCCGGGTGGCCCGTGCTCTTCGTTACCACATTCGGTTTCGACGAACTCGCGGTCTGGGCTACCAGGTCCGTCGCCGTCCAAGCAAGAAGAACCATGGCGGCGAAGAGAACACTTGCGAGCTTCTTTGACATTGTTTATCTCCTTTTTTTGTGAGACTTGTGCGAGCTACTCCATTGGCGACCCGCCCTCCGCTGACGACTCCAGCAAGAACTTGGCGAGCCTCTCCGAAATCGACTGCGATAACAAGACTCAACACGCTCGCCACGACCTGATGAGTTAAAACAGCTGTCTGCTAGCGGACTGTCATATTGCAAAATAAGCAGCCAAAGAACCTCTGTCTGTTCAAAATTGAACACGCCCCGTAGGACTTTCCAAAAGATCTCGCGCGAAGTCGACCAACTCCAGTCGTAGAGAACCACATTCGGAAGTGAGCTGTGGACTTGCAGCTCGCCGTTGTAGTGAATAAATCCAAACTTCCTGAAACGGTCCTTAAGGAAGCCGTTGTAAACTTCAAGGAACAGCTGTCAGACCTAAGAAAAACTGGATAAGTGGGATTGGCACCCCGCCCGCGTTCAAGATCAGTTGACTACGCTGCGGTCACAACGAGCGCGCGCCGAGAACGTGGCAACTGGAGTGCCCAACGTGACGCAGGTCGTGAACAATCTGCAGGCTCGACCGAATTGAAACTTCGGTGAACCCAACTTGGTTTCTGCTGGTCCGAACCTTATTGAAATTCCGACAGGTGAACCGGCTCGCCTGCCCGCCGATGCCAACGCCGCCTGAATCGGACGCGCACGGAAAATTTCGGAGATGCCGAGTTCGTCGCGGGCATGCGCTCCGATCGCATCATGGGCCATTAGCTGCTCGGCAACCTGTTTTGCGAGCGAAGGATCGAGCCCGCGAGCGACGGAGATGGCCCATCAGTTCCTTGTGCTCGGCCCTTGTCGTCGGCTTTGAGTTCCGCGCGCTCCAGCGCGAGATCGGCGCGCTCGGTGTCTGCCTGGGAGTGGACAGACACGTACTCTCCGGCAGCCATCGACATAATTCCAGCGACCATGCCGGCAACTCCAGCGACCAACACGTTGCTGTGAGTCGCATGCGCCGCTGCGACACCAAGCACCAGACTCGCCGTTGAAAGGATGGCATCGTTCGCGTCCAGTACCGCCGCGCGTAGCCAGCCGATGCGTCCTGTGCGATGTCGTTCCCGGTTGCTGACGAGCATTCTTGAGGCCTCCTCGTGTGAGAACGGCTAGAAACCATGAAACGCCCTCTTGTTCGGGCGCTGTTCCTCGGATTTCCAGCAAGCGGCTAAATCGCAACCCAACCACTGTTTAGGCTGCCCTGGATAATACTCTTGGCGCTAGCGAAATGGCCCTCGTCGCCGGAAATGCCGGTTTAGATCCAGTGCTTTCGCAGCAGCCACACTTTAATGATCTGCGTAAGTCCCATGTAGCTGAGCAGCGTGAGCATAAGGATTGGCCAGTACAGCCGCGGCAGGTGAGTGAATCCCAGCGCCGAGGCCAAAGGGGAATACGGCAGCCACGCGCCGAAAGCCATGATTGAGAATGTTGTGGCCGTCAGCGCCCAACTCGCCCGGCTCTGAAGGAAGGGAATCTTGTTTGTGCGAATGACGTGGATGATAAGCGTCTGCGTCATCAACGACTCGACGAACCAGCCCGTCTGAAATAGCGACGCTCGGGATGGATCCCAGCAGTGGAAGATCCAGAGCATGACGAAAAAAGTCGTGTAGTCGAAAATCGAGCTGATCGGGCCGATAAAGAGAATGAACCGCCTGATCTCTCCGATGTCCCAGGGCCGCGGCTTAGCTACTTGCTCTTCGTCCACGGCGTCGGCTGGAATCGGCACCTGCGAGAAGTCATACAGCAGGTTGTTGGTTAACACCTGAATCGGGGCCATCGGCAGAAAGGGCAAAAAGGCGCTCGCTCCCAGCACGCTGAACATGTTCCCGAAGTTGGAGCTCGCTCCCATCCGAATGTACTTAACGATGTTCGCGAAAACCTTGCGGCCCTCAATCACGCCGCCTTCCAGCACCATGAGGTCCTTCTCCAGCAAGATCAGGTCGGCCGACTCCTTGGCGATGTCGGTCGCGGTGTCGACCGAGATGCCGACGTCCGCCGCACGCAGGGCGGGAGCGTCGTTGATGCCGTCGCCCATGAACCCGACCACGTGCCCCTTGCCCCGCAGCACACGGATGACCCGCTCTTTGTCGGCGGGGGAGAGGCGGGCGAACAGCGTCGCCTTCTCCGCCGCCTCGGCCAGTTCGGCGTCGGACATCTTCTCCACGTCGGCGCCGAGCAGCATGGGGTCGGGCAGCAGGCCAACGTCTTTGCAC